>CBDTYW010000051.1:0-17501 GCA_965364735.1 uncultured Nitriliruptoria bacterium | reverse complement strand
GGCCGGAACTTCCCGGACGCGCTCGTCGCAGGTGCAGCGGTGGCTGCGCTCGGCGACAGCTTCCTGCTCATCAACACGATCCCGGCGGCCAGCCGCACGGTCACCTACGAACGGCTCGTCGCCGCCCTGGACCAGCTGCACGAGGCCGTCGTGCTCGGTGGGCTGAACGCGGTCTCGCAGCAGGTGCGCGACGAGATCGCCGAGGCGATCAGCCCGAGCTACGAGGCTGCCGCCTTCTGCCTGACGATCCTGCACAACAACGATGGGGAGTCCAACGTGCTCCCGTCGAGCTCGGGCTACGGCGGGCTGGCAGGGTTCGCGACCGTGATGCTGCGTGAGCAGGCTGCGGCCGTCTCTGGCTCCGTTGACGGGTGCGCGACGCGCGGCGTGATCTCGGTCACCTCCGGGGACAACTTCCTCGCCGGACCCGAGCTCTCCGCGTCCAACCCGGACGCTGCCCCCGGCTCCGCCGAGTACGACGAGAAGGTCCTCGACGCGATCGCGATCGACTACCTCGGCTACGACGCGCTCGACCTGGGCAACCACGACTTCGACTTCGGCCCGGACCTGACGGCCCGGTTCATCAGCTCCTTCGAGAGTGACGCCGTCTTCCTGTCCGCGAACCTCGACTTCTCCGCTGAGCCGCTCCTCGACGCGCTCGTGGACGACGGCAGCCTGGCGAAGTCCACGGTCGTCGAGACCGGGGGCACGAAGGTGGGGATCATCGGTCTGACCACGCCCACGCTGCGCTCGATCTCCTCGCCCCGCGGCGTGGTGGTCGGCAGCGAGATCGTCAACGACGTCACGACCGAGGTCACGGCGCTCGAGGCGGCCGGCGCCAAGGTGATCGTGCTGATCTCCCATCTGCAGGGGATCGACGAAGATCTGGCCCTCATCGGTGACCTCTCCGGGGTCGACGTGGTGGTGGCAGGTGGCGGCGACGAGGTGCTCGCGCTCAAGGGGACCCCGTTGGTCCCCGGCGACGAGGGCAACGTCTACGGGCAGTACCCGCTCGCCGCACGCGACTCCGACGATGTCCTCGTCCCGGTCGTGACGACCGCAGGTGACTACAAGTACCTGGGGCGTCTGGTGACCCGGTTCGACGCGAGCGGTGCGCTGGTCAGCCAGGGCGGCGTCGACGTCAGGTCTTCGCGCATGCTGCGCGTGGCGGTCGGTGACCAGCCTGACGCGGTGGCCCTGAACAGCTTCGTGCAGACCAACGTCGTCGACCCGATCGTCGCGTTCACCGACGAACTCGCCACCGACGTCATCGGGACGACCGAGGTCAGCCTGGGTGCCCCGCGCCCGGACATCCGCATCAAGGAGATGGCGGTCGGCAACCTGATGGCCGACGCGCTCGCGGACGTCGTCGTCGAACTCGGAACGGACTTCGGGATCGACACCAGCGACCCGATCGTCGGGCTCTCGAACGGCGGCGGCCTCCGCAACAACGGCCCTGAGCCACTTGCCGACGCGACCCTCACCGCGCTCGACACCTTCGGGATCGCACCGTTCCCGAACTTCGTCGCAGCCTTCGAGGACGTCACATCCCAGGAGCTCGTCGCGATGCTCGAGCACGCCTACTCCGATGTGGAGGGCGTGAACGGTCGGTTCGCGCATCTGTCAGGACTCGTCGTCGAGGTTGATCTGTCCGCGACGGCCGGCTCTCGGGTGCTGACGGTCACCGTCGACGATGACCGTGACGGCGTCACCGACGGCAACGACGTGGTGCTCTTCACCCGGGCGACGTCGACCTTCTCCGCGCAGACCGTCACGGTCGCCACGATCGACTTCCTCGCCCGCGGCGGCGACGCCTACCCGGTCCCGGACCGCGACTTCACCGTGCTCGGTCGGTCGTACCAGCAGGCGCTGCGGACCTTCATCGAGGTCGACCTTGCCGGCACCGTCCCGGACGCTGCTCCGTACTCGACGCTCGACGATGACGAGGGTCGCCTCCGGTTCACGAACCGCGGCTGACCTCGCCGAGGCGGCGTCGGTCCCGAGGAGCTCGGGACCTTCGCCCCTCGCGGGCCGGCCATCGGTCTGCTGAAGTCGTGCTGGCACGAACGACCGAAGAAGGGCAGCACGATGAGCAGCCGCAGCGGAACGCAGGAGCTCAGCTCCGACGAGTGCATGCAGCGTCTCGGAGATCATCATGTCGGTCGGCTGGGCTTCTGCGAAGATGACGGTCCGGTGATCCTCCCCGTCAACTACACGATCAGCGAGGGTGAGATCCTGATCCGGACGGGAACCGGCAGCAAGGCAGCCACCGCGGCACGGCAGGACCGGGTGGCGTTCCAGATCGACGACCTCACGCCCGGCACGCCCGCTGCTCAGTGGAGCGTGCTCGTGCGCGGACGCGCCCGCATCGCGAGCTTCGACGAGCTCCCGGTGCTGCTGGCAGAGGGCGTTCTGCCTGCAGCCGGAACGCTCGATCGTGAGTTCATGGTGCTCGTGACCATGGACGAGATCTCCGGGATCACGCTCGTGGCGAACGAGATCGCCTGATCCGCGGCCTCACCAGCCGCGTGCCCGCCACTCGGCGAGTGATGGCCGCTCGGCGCCGAGCGTGGAGTCATCGCCGTGTCCGGGGTGGATCCAGGTCTCGTCCGGGAGGACGTCGAAGATCCGACCCTCGAGGTTGTCCATGAGCTCGAGGTGCTTCTCCTTGTCACCGAAGGTGTTGCCGGGGCCGCCGGGGAACAACGAGTCGCCGGTGATGAGGTGGGGGACAGCCTCGCCATGAGCGAGGTACTGCGTCGAGCCGGGGGTGTGGCCTGACGTGTGGATGACCTCGACCTCGATCTCCCCGACCGCGATGCGCTCTCCGTGCTCGACGAGCTTCGCCGGGTCCTTGCCGAACATCTCGACGTCGCCACGGTGGCCCCACACCTCGACGCCCGCGGTGACGAGGTCGTCCCAGGCGCGGATGTGGTCCCAGTGTCCGTGGGTCTGCACGATCGCGACGAGGTCCCACCCATCGGCCATCTCGAGGATCAGGTCGGGGCGCGCGGCCGCGTCGACGAGCAGCGCGGCGCGGGTCTTCGTGCATCCCAGCAGGTAGACGTTGTTGTCGAACTCCTCGACCGAGCGCTTGCGCAGCGTCAGCGGGCCGTCGACCCACTCGACCCAGGGGCCGTCCGGCGTCACGTCGCCGGCGTAGGTCATCGTCATGTTCGAGCCTTCGTCCATCGGTCAGCGTGACCGTAGAGGCCGAACCTTCTCGGCGGACGCTCCGAACAACGAGTGTCGCGCACCTGTTGCGGGGCGGTTCCACCGGCCGGACCCTCACGGCCGGGACCTGAGCACCCAGATCATGTCCGCCACCTTCTCGCCAGCCCGCGTCGTCCGCAAGCGCGTCGACGGCGTGCCCGCGTGGGCGCTGATGGTGCAGCTCTTCATCGGCCTCGGCTGGATCCGTGCCGCGGTCGAGAAGGTCATCGCGCCGACCTGGTGGAGCGGTGAGGAGCTCAGCACGTTCCTCGCGACGCACGAGGCCCTCCCGTGGTTCGCGCCGTTCCTCGATCTCGCCGTCGCCCCGATGCTCGTCATCGTCTCCACGGTCGTGGTCGTGCTGGAGGCGGCGCTCGGAGCCATGCTGCTCCTCGGCCGTCGACCCGGTCCGACGCTCACCGTCGGCATCGCCCTCAACCTCGTCTTCATCGCCGCCGGCGCGGTCACGCCGTCGGTCTTCTACGTCCTCGCGCAGGGCTCGGTCCTGCTCTGGCTCGTCGAGCGCCACCTGCCCGTCGACGCCGACGACCGTCTCGGTCGTGCGACGGTGGCGGCCCTCGGGCTCGCCGCCCTCAACGTCGGGTTCATCCGCACGTTGGCCCCCGCTGACGTGATCGAGGACCCGGCGATCATCCTGGTCACCGTCGGGCTGCTCGTGAGCGCGGCCGCGTGGCTGATCGCTGACCGACGCGTGATGGCCCGAGGCGCGGTCGCCGTCTTCGAGCCCGTCACGCCCCGCATGCCGCGCCCGGTCCGCTCCTCGGTCACCGACTGCCGGACCGCCGTGTCAGAACACGTGTTCGTTGCAGCTCGAGCGATAGCCTGATCGCTCCGCCGTCATCGCACGGCGCCCTCGCCCCAAGGAACTGCAGTTGGCTCCCGCCCCGCGCCGCGCCAGCGCCGACCGGATCATCGTCCGGGGAGCGCGCGAGCACAACCTGAAGAACGTTGATCTCGACCTGCCGCGTGACGCGCTGATCGTGTTCACCGGCCTGTCCGGATCCGGGAAGTCCAGCCTCGCGTTCGACACGATCTACGCCGAGGGGCAGCGCCGGTACGTGGAATCGCTGAGCGCCTACGCCCGCCAGTTCCTCGGGCAGATGGACAAGCCGGACGTCGACTTCATCGAAGGCTTGTCGCCCGCGATCTCGATCGACCAGAAGTCGACGTCGCGCAACCCGCGATCCACCGTCGGCACGATCACGGAGATCTGGGACTACCTGCGGCTGCTGTACGCCCGCATCGGGATCGTCCACGACCCGGTCACCGGTGAGGTCATCACCTCACAGACGCCGGACGAGATGGTCGATGAGGTCGTGCGGCTCCCCGAGGGCACCCGGTTCCAGGTGCTCGCTCCGGTCGTCCGAGGGCGCAAGGGCGAGTTCAAGGACCTCTTCTCCGACCTCGCTGCGCAGGGGTTCAGCCGGGTCCGCGTCGACGGCGAGGTCATCGACCTGACCGACCCGCCGGCGCTGCGCAAGACGTACAAGCACGACATCCAGGTGATCGTCGACCGGCTGGTGCTCAAGGACGGGATACGTCGTCGCCTTGCGTCCGCGGTCGAGCAGTGTGTCGACCTCGCTGACGGGTTCGCCTGGATCGAGGTCGTCAAGCGCCCCGACGTCGAGCTCGACGAGCCGGAGCTGATCGAGTTCAACGCGAACCGTGCGAAGCTCGCACCCCGTGACTTCTCGTTCAACTCGCCGTACGGGGCATGCCCGGTCTGCAACGGCCTCGGCTACCAGCTCAACGTCGACCCCGAGCTCGTCATCGGCGACGTCGACCTCTCCGTGGAGGAGGGCTGCGTCGAGCCGTGGGCGACGGGCGGCCAGGCCGGCTACTGGCGGCAGCTCCTCATCGCCGTGGTGACCCATGTCGGTGAAGACCCGGCGACGCCGTGGAAGAAGCTGCCCAAGAAGGCGAAGGACGCCGTCCTGTACGGCCTCGACGAGAAGGTCGAGGTCGTCTACCAGAACCGCTACGGACGTCGTCGTCGCTACAACGCGAACGTCGAGGGCGTGGTCGCGACGCTCCGTCGACGGCACTCGGACACGGACTCGGACTACGTGCGCGAGCAGGTCGAGCAGTACATGCGGGAGATCCCGTGTCCGACCTGTGACGGGAAGCGCCTCAAGCCCGGACCGCTCGCCGTCACGCTCGGGCGGTACAACATCGCCGAGGTCTCCGCGTTGCCCATCGGTGACGCGCAGCAGTTCCTCGCGACCCTCGAGCTCACCGAGCGGCAGAACCTGATCGGGGCCCGCGTCCTCAAGGAGATCCAGGCCCGCCTCGACTTCCTGGTTGACGTCGGCCTCGACTACCTGACCCTCGAGCGCCCGGCAGGCTCGCTGTCCGGGGGCGAGGCCCAGCGGATCCGGCTCGCGACCCAGATCGGCGCCGGCCTCGTCGGCGTGCTCTACGTGCTCGACGAGCCGTCGATCGGCCTGCACCAGCGCGACAACGAACGCCTCATCGAAACGTTGATCCGTCTTCGCGACATGGGCAACACCCTCATCGTCGTGGAGCACGACGAGGCGACCGTGGAAGCCGCTGACCACGTCGTCGACATCGGTCCGCTGGCCGGTGAGCATGGCGGCCAGATCGTGCACTCCGGCAGCGTCGCCGGTCTGAAGAAGAACAAGGACTCGATCACCGGTGACTACCTCGCAGGTCGTCGCGGGATCCCGGTCCCGATGATCCGCCGCACGGGCAACGGCGACAAGATCGTCATCAGGAAGGCTGTTGAGCACAACCTCCAGAACCTCACGGTCACGTTTCCGCTCGGCACGTTCACCGCGGTCACCGGAGTCTCCGGTTCGGGCAAGTCGACCGTCGTCAACGCGATCCTGTCCCGGGCGCTCATGCGCCATGTCTACGGCTCGAAGATGCGTCCAGGTCGGCACCAGAAGATCACCGGGCTCGACGCCGTCGACAAGGTTGTCGTCGTTGACCAGTCGCCGATCGGTCGGACGCCCCGCTCGAACCCGGCGACGTACACCGGGATGTTCGATCACATCCGCAAGCTGTTCTCCTCGACCCAGGAGGCGAAGGTCCGCGGCTACCAGCCGGGGAGGTTCTCCTTCAACGTCAAGGGTGGTCGCTGCGAGGCATGCAAGGGCGACGGGACGCTCAAGATCGAGATGCACTTCCTGCCCGATGTCTACGTCCCCTGCGAGGTCTGCGCCGGCAAGCGCTACAACCGCGAGACCCTCGAGGTTCGGTACAAGACCAAGACGATCAGCGACGTGCTCGAGATGCCGATCGCCGAGGCGCACGTGTTCTTCCAGAACATCCCACGTATCGCTGGTCACCTCGAGACGCTGGTCGACGTCGGGCTCGGATACGTCCGGCTCGGGCAACCTGCGACGACGTTGTCCGGCGGTGAGGCGCAGCGGGTCAAGCTCGCGAGCGAGCTGAAGAAGCGTGCGACCGGACAGACCGTCTACATCCTGGACGAGCCGACGACGGGCCTGCACTTCGAGGACGTCCGGCGCTTGCTGGAGGTGTTGCACCGCCTCGTCGAGAAGGGCAACACGGTCATCGTCATCGAGCACAACCTCGACGTCATCAAGACCGCCGACCACATCATCGACCTGGGTCCCGAAGGTGGGAGCGGGGGCGGGACGATCGTGGCGACGGGGACGCCTGAAGAGGTCGCCGGCGCCGCCGGGTCGTACACCGGGAAGTTCCTGTCCGGGCTCGTCTGAGCGCCGTCAGGCAGCCGGCGTCGGATCGCGGCGGGACAGCCGGTCGGCGAGCTCACCGAGCCCGTGCAGACGGACCGACTGGGGGTTGCCGATGACGATCAGGCGCTGCCCTGCGCGGCTTGCGGCCAGCGCGACCCGACGTCGGAGCCGGTCGATCGTCAACGTGCTCTCGACGTGATCGACGTCCAGGACGAGGATCACGATGTCGCGCTCGAGGCCGGACATGCGTGACACGGTGGTCTCGACGCGGCGGCCGTTCTCGAAGCACTCGATGAGGCTCGCGACCGACTGCGGATGCGGGGACTCGTGGAGCCACAGGACGGCGATCTTGTGCTCGGGAATCCCTTCGGTCTCCATCTGGTCGAGGATGTCGTCGACGGTCCAGCCGAGCTCGTCGGACGCACACGGGACGAGCTCGATCTCGCCACCGGGGCGGTGGGCGGACGGGATCGGGTCCTGGAGGACCTCCTGGACGAGCTCGCCGATGGCGCGGGGGGTCCGATGGTTGACGGCCAGCACCTTGGTGGTGGAGAAGGCGTCGGAGGCAAGTGCGTCGAGGTCGTCGCCCTGCCACGGGTCGGCGAACGCGTACAGACCGTCGTCGTCGCGCAGCAGCGCAGCGAGACGTGGGCGGTAGGCGGGCGGGAGGGCGTGCCAGTCGTCGACGATGATGACGTCGAAGCTGCCGCCCATGCGCTCGGGGGTGACGAACTCCGGGGCGTGCTGGGTGAAGAAGCCGGCGAGGTCCTCCTCGTCAGCGGGTCGTGCTCCGGACAGCTGGTTGATGGCGCCGACCACGATCCGACCGGAGGGATCGTTCGTCACGCGCAGCGCGTGCTGGAGCTCACGGTCGGCGACGAGGAGCCGCTCGATCTGGCGCCGCAGCCACGCGGCGAGCGGGCGTCGGTACGTCGCGATCAGGACGCGGTCGCCTCGGACCGCCGCCGAGATCGCGAGCTCCACGGCGATGCTGGTCTTCCCCGTGCCGGGCGCACCGATGACGAGACACTCCGGGTGGCGGGCGATCTCCGTCGTGGCCCGCAGCAGCGAGGAGGGCACGCTGCGCTGGGTCTGTCGTCGATCCCGGAGGCGCCGGGCGTCGAGGTAGGTGACGCCGTGGACGGACTTCGCGATGAGGCGATCATGGACGCGGTTGATCTGTTCGTCGACGAGGAGCATGGCCGAAGGTGGCTGCTCCAACTCTGCCGGGTGCGACCAGAGCTCCCGGTAGGCGGCGATGAGCGAGCCCTCGCCGATCAGGACGTCGCGCTCCCAGATGTCGACCTCGGTGCGCTCGAGCAGGACCGCCCTCAACGAGGGGAGTCCGTCGATCAGCTCCGCCGGTGCGCGTGGCGCGTCGGCCAGCACGTGCAGCCCGACGATCTCCGCCAGCGGCTCGTCGGCCGCGGGCTGGTGCTCGGCGTGCCGAGTCGGGTGAGCGCTGGGGATCGAGGTCATGGAGAGGTGGCGGATGATGTGGTCGCCACCCTCCTCGTGTGCCCGGTGGTCGTCGTGGACGTCGTGCAGCGGGGTGACGTTCGAGCTGCGCACGACCGGGGTGACCCCGTCGGTCGAGGGCAGCAGGACGGCAATGCGGACCGGCATCCCACGGACGGGGCGTTCGGACTCGGTGAGGATCTCGTCGAGGCGGACGAGGTGATCGAGCGCCAGCCGGCCGAGTGCTTCGGTCTCGCCGGCACCGGGGGCCGAGGTCGAGCACGCGACGATGGTGATCCCGCGGGCGGGGTCGACGAAGGTCACGAGGTGGTCGCGGGCCGTCCCCTGCCGCGTCGTGTGACGGCCGAGCACGACGTTGCCGTAGACGGTGACGTGGGCCGGCAGCTCGCGGGTGGCATGGGTCACGAACGCATGGGCCGTGTCGCCGAGCTGGTCGGGTGCGAAGACGCCACGTGGCGGGAACGCGATCGCCATCGGGGCTCCTACGGGGCGTCGGGCTCGTGCCGTGCCGCCGGACGGCGACACGTGGTTGCTCACCTTGTCGGCTCTCTCGCGGGGCGCGCAAGCCGTCCGGTTGGTCAGACCAGCTTGCGGGAGACGATGACGACGGCGTCGTCATCCAGGTCGAGGCGGCGGCCGTCGTACTCGCCGGCCACGTGCTCGACGGTCAACCCGACCCGCTCGTGCAGCGCGATCAGCTCGTGGAGAGCGTAGAGGCGCTGCACGTGGCCGATCGTGCGTCGTGAGCCATCGGCCTCGCAGAGGGTGTAGGTGGTCGTCATCCGCGAGGTCTCGAGGTCGAGAGCTCGTCGGAGCGCGACGATGAGGCCCGGCTCCGGCTCGGCTGATTCGCTCGGCGTGAAGTTGCGGATGTCGGAGGCGCGGTTCGCGACCTCCATCACCATGCGGCCGCCGGGGCGCAGAGCAGCCGACAAGGCGCGGAGCTGGCGGAGGTCGTCGTCGTCGGAGTCGAAGTAGCCGAACGAGTTGTAGAGGTTGAGGACGAGGTCGAACGCGGCGGTCGCCACGGGCTCGCGGAGGTCGCCCTGGACCAGCGTGAGGTCGACGCCGAACCCCGTCGCCGCAGCGCGGGCCCGATCGAGCAGGAAGGTCGATCGGTCCATGCCCGTGACTTTGCAGCCGAGCGCGGCCAGCGGGATCGCATGGCGGCCCTGCCCGCAGGGCGCGTCGAGCACGTCGAGCCCCGGCTCAAGCCCCAGCCAGTCCACGAGGTCATTGATCTCGCGCTCGGTGCGCTCGTCGTCGATGAACGGGCCGAAGACGCGGAGGTAGTCGGCGTCGAAGAACCCGTCCCACCAGTCATCGGCAACCGTGGTCATCGCAAGCTCCAGCAGGTTCGGTGACGACGGGTTCGGGGGCGGTCATGGTGACACACCCGGCGGTTAGCCTGCACACGTGCGTACGAACCCTGCCCTCAGCTTCCGTCCGGAGTCCGGGACCATCCCGGACGGTCCGGGCTGCTACCAGTTCAAGGACGCCCGTGGCCGCGTGGTCTACGTGGGCAAGGCGAACTCGCTCCGCAGCCGGCTCAGCAACTACTTCGGGCCGTGGCACGCGATCGCGCCGCGGACCCGCGGGATGCTGGAGGCAGCGCGCTCCGTCGAGTGGATCGTCGTCGACACCGAGGTCGAGGCGCTGCATCTGGAGTACTCCCTGATCCAGCGTCACAAGCCGCGCTACAACGTCCGCTACACCGACGACAAGAGCTATCCGTACCTCGTGCTGTCGACCTCGGAGGACGTGCCGCGGGCGATGGTCCGCAGGGGGAAGATCAAGGCGGCCGACCGGAAGTTCGGTCCGTACGCCCATGCGTACGCCATCAGGGAGACGCTGGATCTCGTGCTGCGGGTGTTCCCGGTCCGGACCTGCTCGAAGGGCGTCTACAACCGGGCCGAGCGCACCAACCAGGCATGCCTGTTGTTCCACATCGGCAAGTGCGCGGCGCCGTGCGTCGGCAACGTCAGCACCGACGAGCACCGCGGGTTGGTCGACGGGATGTCGGCGTTCCTCGCCGGTGACACCGCCCCGGTCCTCGCACGACTCGATGAGGACATGCACGCCGAGGCCGCCCGGCAGCACTTCGAGGCAGCAGCGCGGCTGCGTGACCAGCTGTTCGCGGCACGGCGGGCACTTGAGAAGCAGACGATGGTCTCCTCACGCAACGAGGACTTCGACGCGGTCAACCTCCACGAGGACGAGATCGAGGCCTCCGTCCAGGCGTTCTTCGTCCGGGGCGGCAGGCTCGTGGGCCGCAAGGGCTGGAGCGTCGACAAGGTGGAGTCGATCACGCGGGCGGAGCTGCTGACGTCGTTCCTCCTCCAGCTCTACGACGAGCGCGCAGACGACATCCCACCGCTGATCGTGCTGCCGGAGGCACCGGCTGACGCTCCCGCGCTCGCGCAGCTCCTCGGCGATCAGCGTCGCGGGACCAAGGTCGAGCTGCGCGTCGCCGAGCGGGGCGAGAAGGTGGATCTGCTCGCCACCGTCGCGGACAACGCCCGTGAGGCGTTCGAGCGCAACCGTCTGAAGCGTGGGAGCGACTTCAACGCCAGGTCGCAGGCCCTGAGCGAGCTCCAAGAGGCGCTCGGGCTGGACGAGGCGCCCTTGCGCATCGAGTGCTTCGACATCTCCCACCTCGGTGGGACGGAGGTCGTCGCCTCGATGGTCGTGTTCGAGGACGGCTTGCCGCGGACCTCCGAGTACCGCCGCTTCAAGCTGACGCAGGACCGCAACGACGACTACGCGGCGATGCGGGAGATCATGGTGCGCCGGTTCCGTCGTTACGTGTCGGACCAGTCGAGACCTGCCGAGGAACGGAAGTTCGCCTACGCCCCGAACCTCGTCATCATCGACGGAGGTCCCGGGCAGCTGAGCGCAGCGCTTGACGGTCTCCGACAGGTCATGGACGAGCACCCACATGCTGCGGAGCTGGGCGACATCGCCTTCTCGTCCCTGGCGAAGAAGTTCGAGGAGATTCACCTCCCCGGGCGTCGACGACCGGTCGTGCTGCCGAGGGGCTCCGAAGCGCTCTACCTCGTCCAGCGGCTCCGCGACGAGGCCCATCGGTTCGCGATCACCTTCCAGCGACGGCGCCGGACGGCATCGGTCGCGTCGTCCGAGCTGGACGCCATCCCAGGTGTCGGGCCCGCTCGTCGTGCTGCGCTGCTCGAGCGCTGGGGGAGCGTGTCGGCGCTCAGGACGGCGTCGATCGAGGACCTGATCGAGGTCCGGGGCTTCTCGCGGAGCATGGCGACGACGGTCCACGAGTGGCTGCATCGTGACGCCACCCGCGCTGCGGCGAGCGACTGAGGCCCAACGTCCCGCCGGGTCACCCACCTTCGACGTAGCCTGTCGCCATGTTCCTGCACGCGATCCGAGGCCCGAGGTGAACGTCGCCGCACCCCCCGTTCGACCGGCACCCGCCGAGGTGCTCGTGGTCACCGGCATGTCCGGAGCGGGAAGGACCTCGGTCGCGAAGGTCCTTGAAGACCTCGACTACTTCGTCATCGACAACCTGCCGCCCATCCTGTTCGAGCGGGTCCTCGACCTTGCCGTCGGGCCCGGCAACGAGTTCGCCCGGCTCGCCCTGGTCGCGGACGTTCGTGGCGGGGAGTTCTTCGACCAGCTGTCCGATGCCATCGCCACGTTGCGCGACGCCAAGGTCAGCGTCAGGGTGTTGTTCCTCGAGGCGAGCGACAAGGCGCTCGTGACCCGGTTCGAGACGACGCGGCGGCGCCATCCGGCGGACGAGCACGGCGAGGGCGTCCTCAAGGGGATCGCTGCCGAGCGCTCGCGACTCGCCGATCTCCGGGGCGCCGCGGATCTCATCTTCGACACGACGAACAGCAACGTCCACGAGCTCCGCGACCGCGTCATCCGGGAGCTCGGCAAGCCGGGGGACGCCGCCTTGCGGATCAAGGTCTTGTCCTTCGGCTTCAAGCACGGGGCGCCCCGTGAGGCCGACCTCATGATGGACGTACGGTTCCTCCCGAACCCGCACTGGATCGAGCACCTCCGTCCGCACACCGGCAAGGACGCGCCGGTGCGCGACTATGTGCTCGGCAACGCGGTCACCCGCGAGTTCCTCGACCGGTTCAAGTCCCTGCTCGACACCGTCGTGCCCGGCTACGTCGCTGAGGGCAAGCGCTACCTCACCATCGCGATCGGCTGCACGGGAGGAAAGCACCGCAGCGTGGCGATCAGCGACGAGGTCGCCGCCCACCTGACGCGGACCGCGGGCGTCCCCGTCCAGACCGACCACCGCGATCTCGGCGCGGAGTGAGGAGCAGGCCATGGTCTCCAGACTCGGTCCTCTCGGCACGTCGCGAGGTGACGGCAGCCGAGCGGTGGGCATCGGCGGTGGACACGGGCTGGCCCGGTCGCTGCGAGCGCTCACGCACGTCGTCGACCACGTCACGGCGGTCGTCACCGCAGCGGACGACGGAGGTTCGTCCGGCAGGATCCGCCGTGAGCTCGGCATCATCCCGCCAGGCGATCTGCGCATGGCGATCTCCGCGCTCAGCCCGGATGACGGGATGCGGAGGCTGCTCCAGTACCGGTTCAGCGCTGGGGAGGGCCTTCTCGGCCACAGCCTCGGCAACCTGATGACCGTGGCCCTCCACGACATCCACGGTGGGGACATGGTCGCGGCGCTCGACGAGCTGGCCAGGCTGCTGCAGATCTCGGGCCGAGTGCTGCCGTGCACGACCGAGCTCGTCTCGCTCTCCGCACAGACCCGTTCGGGCCAGGTCGACGGGCAGGTCGCCGTCGCCCGCAGCGTGGGGATCGAACGGGCGTGGCTGACGCCGGCAGGCGCGGTCGCCACGCCGGAGGCCGTCGCGGCGATCGAGGGCGCGGACCTCGTGGTGCTCGGACCGGGCTCGCTCTACACCTCCATCCTGCCGAACCTCCTCGTGAAGGGGGTGGCCGAAGCCGTCGTCCAGAGCACCGGCCCCGTGGTCTACGTCGCCAACATGCGCGAGCAGCTCGGGGAGACCGAGCGGATGTCGATCGCCGATCATGTCACGGCCCTCCGCGATCATGTCGACGGGCTTCGTCTCGACGCAGTCATCGTGCACGAGGGCGACGTTCCTGCCGGTGCCGGTCGCCCGCTCGTCGCCTCCTTGGAGGATGTGGCGCTGCGTGAGCTCGTCGATCAGGTCATCGCCCGTGACCTCTTGGACGGTCATGACGGTCACGAGCCGGTCAGGCTGGCCGCTGCGATCGCCGAGGTCCTCGGCCGACACCTCTCGACCTGACGTGGCGGATCGCGCCACGTTCAGCGACGTCGTCCGGACCGAGCTCGCGAGCATCGATCCGACCGGGTTCCCGATCGATGAGCTCGCGGGCGTCCTCCGGGTCACCGGCGAGCTGCACCTCTCGGGGCGCGAGGACGGGGTCCGGGCCGAGATCCACGTCGCCACACGGTCGGGGACCGTCGCACGACGCCTGCACCGGCTGGCAGCAGAGCTCCACAGGACTGGCCTCGAGGTCTCCACCCGTGACCGTCCGGGGCTCCGCTCGGCCCCGCGGTACCGGGTCGCGTTCACCTCGGCGGCGGATGATCTGGCCCGCGCCACGGGGCTGCTGCCTGCGCGGAGCCTTCCCCAGGCGCTGCTCGAGGACCCGGCCCGGTCCGCCGCTGCGCTGCGTGGGCTGCTGCTCGCCGGGGGGAGCTTCAGCGCGCCGAGAAGGGCTCCGCACCTCGAGGTGCACGTGTCGACCGAGTCGGCGGCGGACCTGCATGTGCTGTTCGAGCGCGCCTCAGGAGCGGCCGGAGCCGTGTCGCCGTCGGGGCGAGGTCACCGTCTGGTGGTCAAGGACGGCGCGGCGATCGGTCGGATGCTCGAGGTCGCCGGTGGGGTGCATGTCGCGGCGCGATGGAACGACGCCCGCGCCTGGCGGCAGCAGCGGAGCATCGCCACGGCGATGGCCAACGCGGACGGCGCGAACCTCCAGCGCTCCGTCGACGCCGCGGACGGTCAGCTGCGCGACGTCCGGTTGCTGCTCTCGCGCGGTGCGCTCGACGAGCTCGACCCCAGCTGGTCCCAGGTGGCGTTGGCGCGGCTGGCGAACCCGGAGGCCGCGCTGGCGGAGCTCGGGGAGCTCTGCGAGCCGGTGCTCTCGAAGGCCTCCGTGCACCGTCGGATGCAGCGGTTGCACAGCCTGGCCGAGGGGATCCGCGAGCAGGATCGGGCAGCACGCGACGCTGAGGGCTGACCGTCGCGGGGTCGGCCGGTACGGTCGCCGCTCGCAATCACCTCTCACGATCCCGCACCCCAGGAGAGCATCTCCATGACGCTTCGCGTCGCCATCAACGGCTTCGGACGCATCGGTCGCAACCTGTTGCGCGCTGCCAAGAAGCAGGGCCTCGACATCGACTTCGTGGCCATCAACGACCTGACGGACCCCTCGATGCTCGCGCTGCTCCTGCGCCGCGACAGCGTCCACGGTGCCTACGACGGCACGGTCGAGGTCGGCGATGACTCGCTGATCATCGACGGTGACTCCGTCAAGATCTTCTCCGAGCGTGACCCGGCCAACCTGCCGTGGGCCGACCTCCAGGTCGACGTCGTGATCGAGTCGACCGGCTTCTTCACGTCGCGCGAGGGTGCCCAGAAGCACCTCGACGCCGGCGCGAAGAAGGTCATCATCTCGGCTCCGGCCAAGAACCCCGACGCCACGTTCGTCATGGGTGCCAACACCGAGGACTACGACCCGGCCACGCACCACATCATCTCCAACGCCTCCTGCACCACGAACTCCGTCGTGCCGATGGCGAAGGTCCTCGACGCCAGCTTCGGCATCGACAAGGGCCTGATGACCACGATCCACGCCTACACGGGTGACCAGAACATCCACGACGCTCCCCACAAGGACCCGCGTCGTGCCCGTGCGGCCGCGTACTCGATCATCCCGACCACCACCGGGGCCGCCAAGGCCGCCGCGCTGGCCATGCCGCAGCTCGAGGGCAAGCTCGACGGTCTCGCCCTGCGCGTCCCGATCCCGGACGGCTCGATCACCGACCTCGTCCTGGTCCTGAACCGCGAGGTCACGGTCGAAGAGGTCAACGCCGCCTTCAAGGCTGCTGCCGAGGGCGAGCTCAAGGGCATCCTCGAGTACTCCGAGGAGCCGCTCGTCTCGATCGACATCGTCGGCAACCCGCACTCCTGCGTCCTCGACGCCGGGTCGACGATGGCCAACGGCAACCTCGTCAAGGTCATGGGCTGGTATGACAACGAGTGGGGCTACTCCAACCGCCTTGCCGAGCTCACCGCCTTCGTCGGTGCCGGCATCTGAGCTGGAGCTCGACTGCACGTACACGACCCCGGTGCCTCGCGCCGGGGTCGTGGCATGATCACCGCAACCTGCACGGAGAGACCACCATGGCCAGCTCGCTGCTCGACGGCGTCCGCACCCTCGATGACCTGCCCGACGTCCGCGGACGACGCGTCCTCGTCCGTGCAGACCTGAACGTCCCGCTTCGCGACGGAGCGATCACCGACGAGCTGCGTCTCGTCTCGTCGCTGCCCACGATCCGTCGCCTGGTCGCCGCCGGTGCACGGGTGATCGTGTGCTCGCACCTCGGACGGCCGGAGGGAAAGGTCGAGCCGTCGTTGTCGATGGCGCCCGTCGCCGCACGTCTCGCCGAGCTGCTCGGAACGACCGTGACGCTGGCGGCCGACGTCGCCGGGCCGGATGCTGCGGCCAAGGCTGCCGAGCTCGTTGACGGTGAGGTCCTGCTCCTGGAGAACCTGCGGTTCGTGCCGGGCGAGACGTCGAACGACGGTGCCTTCGCCGACGCGCTGGCGCGCCTCGCCGAGATGTACGTCTCCGACGCCTTCGGCGCTGCCCACCGCGGCCACGCCTCGATCTCCGGAGTCCCTGCTCGCATCCCCGGCGTCGCGGGGGAGCTGCTGGTGCGTGAGCTCGACGTTCTCGGAGGGCTGCTCGCGGCACCGCAGCGGCCCTTCGTTGCCATCCTCGGCGGCTCGAAGGTCTCCGACAAGCTGACCGTGCTCGACAACCTGATCGAGAAGGTCGACGTGATCTGCGTCGGCGGGGCCATGTGCTTCACCTTCCTCGTCGCTGCCGGAAACGAGGTGGGAACGAGCCGGGTGGAGGCCGACCAGGTCGACAACGTCCGTGCGCTCGTCGCAGCAGCGCGCGAGCGGGGCGTGCAGATCCTGGTCCCGACCGACATCGTCGTCGCGACGGACTTCGCTGAGGGCGCGGCCGCGACGGTGGTGCCTGCCGCTGCGATCCCGGCCGACCAGATGGGTCTCGACGTCGGGCCCGAGACCACCGCGGCGTACGCGGCGGCCGTCGCCTCGGCCGGCAGCGTGCTCTGGAACGGTCCGATGGGCGTGTTCGAATGGCCGGCCTTCGCTGCGGGAACGCGCGGTGTCGGCGAGGCGCTCGCCGCTGCGCAGGGCTTCACGGTCATCGGCGGAGGCGACTCCGCTGCCGCGGCCCGGCAGTTCGGCCTCGACGACCGCATCGATCACGTGTCGACCGGCGGGGGTGCCAGCCTCGAGCTGCTCGAGGGCAAGGACCTGCCCGGCGTCGCGGCCCTCCGGACGAGCCCTCTTCCCGCCTGACGAGGTCCTCAGTCGCCGTCCCGCAGCGCAGCCCACGTGAAGGTGTGCGTGCTCAGCCACTCCTCGACGTCGATGAGCAGTGCGGCGTCGCGGACCCAGCGTCCATCGGAACGTCGTTCCGCGAGCCCTGCGGCGCGGAGGACAGCGAGGTGCTGGGAGCAGGCAGACTGGCTGATCCCGCACTCCAGCACGAGTTCGTGGACGCGGCGCGGGCCAGAGATCATCTGGTCGAGCAGTGAGCGCCTTGCCGGCGCGGCCAACGCACGAAAGACCAGATCGAGGTCGGTTCCCACCATGCGCGGCCTCCCAGTGAGCGATTGGTGCACGGTCCCATGATGGCCACCGTTCAGCCGTACAGGGGCAGAACGGCGACATACGGAGCCGATCGTGCGATCAGCATCGTAGGTCATCAGCAAATGCTGATGGATTCTCGACACGAGGGCTATCGTGCTCCTCGTCTCGACGAACCGGCGGGGCCGGC
>CBDTYW010000050.1:0-17703 GCA_965364735.1 uncultured Nitriliruptoria bacterium | reverse complement strand
GCGTTGGCGCGGCTTGCCGGGAGGAACCCGCAGCTGAGCATCGCGCCACCGATCAGCCCGGTGAACAACAGGTCGTGGGCGAGGCAGTAGAGCTCACGGTCCGGCCCGAACACCTCGACGAACTCCGACGCGATGATCGGCAGGTCCATCGGCGTGAGCCCACCGGAGTGGTTGGAGATCAGCAGCACGCCACCCTCGGCGGGCAGCCGGTCCATGTCGCGCACGTCGCTGCGGAACCACGTCCGCATCAGCGTGCGGATCACGGGCATCACGGCACGCAGCGTCGCCGGGCTCCGCTTCGCCATCAGCTCCTGCGGGTCATCTGTCGGCACGCCCATGCAAAGGTCTCCCTGGTTCACTCACCTGACGACACCACGGTGCCGTATCCACGTGGCGAACGCTCATCTACGCTCGCCGTCCACGATTTCCGCACGACCAGCCGAGGCACCCACCGTGAGCATCCACGCCATCAAGATCGGCTCCCTGACCGACGCCGACACCCCGGTCGCGGACCTGTCCGGCAACGCCGTCCTCGTCGTCAACGTCGCGAGCAAGTGCGGGCTCACGCCGCAGTACGCCGGCCTCGAGCGGCTCCAGTCGAAGTACGGCGAGCGTGGGTTCAGCGTCCTCGGCGTGCCGTGCAACCAGTTCATGGGCCAGGAGCCGGGAACCTCGGACGAGATCGCCGAGTTCTGCTCCGCCACCTACGGCGTGACGTTCCCGATGACCGAGAAGGTTGACGTCAACGGCGACGACCGTCACCCGCTCTACGACGCGTTGACGCCGGTCGCCGACGACGAGGGCCACACCGGCGACATCCGCTGGAACTTCGAGAAGTTCCTCGTCGGCGCCGACGGCGAGGTCATCGCCCGGTTCGGCCCGAAGACCGAGCCCGAGGACGCGAGCGTCATCGCCGCGATCGAAGCTGCGCTGCCCGCCTGATGGCCGGCGACGCGACCACCAACGACCGCATCCCGCGGTTCCATCTCGCCGTTCCGGTCGATGACCTCAACGCGGCGCGGGAGTTCTACGGCGTTCGTGATCGAGCCGTACGTCCGCTTCGCCGGAGAGCCGGGGGAGCAGTGGACGATGTTCTTCCTCGACCCCGCCGGCAACGCCCTGGAGTTCAAGGCGTTCGCCGACGACGACCAGGTCTTCGCGACCTGACACACCGAGCAAGACGCTCGAGCGGAAGTCTGACCATCGGTATCTGAACCGATACCATCGACCCATGAACCCTGCTTCCACCATTCGCCTCGCCCGACGTCGGTCGGGCCTCAGCCTGCGTGAGCTCGCCGAGCTGGCGGGGACGTCCCACGCGACGATCTCCGCCTACGAGGCCGGACGTGTCGTTCCTCGGGCGGACACCTTCGCGCGGCTTCTCGACGCGATGGGTTGGGTACTCACGGCGGCCCCGTGCGCTGTCCCCGAGCGCGACCCCCGTCGTGGCCCGCCCGACGAGGAGTTCCTGCAGGTCCTGTCGCTCGTCGAGGCCGTGGGGGAACGCCCGCGAGCGTCGTACCGGCAATGGACGGCCCCGATCTTCGGGAGACCAGCGTGAACCTGGCGGAGAAGCTCGTCGCGCTCAGCGCGTCGTTGGACGCGGCGCGCATCGCGCATGCGTTCGGCGGCGCGATCGCGCTCATCTACTGCACGTCCGAGGTCCGGGCGACGCAGGACCTCGACGTCAACATCTTCGTCGACGCGGCTGACGCCCGTCGTGGGTTGCAGGCGCTGCCGCCGGAGGTCGCATGGGGCGAGGACGACGAGGCCGTGATCCATCGTGACGGGCAGACCCGGCTCTGGTGGGGCAACACGCCGGTCGACCTGTTCTTCGACACGACCGACTTTCATCGCGCGGCCGCGACGCGCGCCGTCGAGCGGAGCTTCCTCGGCACTCGGATCCCGATGCTTGCCTGCGCGGACCTCGCGGTGTTCAAGGCGTTCTTCGATCGCACCAAGGACTGGGCTGACCTCGAGGCGATGGCCTCCGCCGGGACGCTCGACGTGGCCGCGGTGTGCGGGGTCCTGGTCGAGCACCTCGGAGCCGACGATCCCCGCGTCGCGCGGACGCGCGCGATCGCGCTGAGCGAGTGACCACCTGAGAAGACCGGTGCGGCATCATCGTCGACGCCGACCACGACACGACCCGAGAGCCCAGACATGAGCGACCGACTTCCCGCCCTCGCTGACCTCCTGCTGGACGCGGAGGTCCTGACGTTCGGCGACTTCACGACCAAGTCGGGGCGCAGGACGCCGTACTTCCTGAACTTCGGGAAGGTGCGCACCGGGCCGCAGCTCGACGCGCTCGGCAAGCTCTACGCCGCCACCATCGTCGAGGACTTCGGCGATGTCGACGTGCTCTTCGGCCCGGCCTACAAGGGGATCCCGCTCGCGGTCGCAACGGGGATCGCGTTGTCGCGCGACCACGGCATCGAGGTCGGCGTGTGCTTTGACCGCAAGGAGGCCAAGGACCACGGCGAGGGCGGGCAGCTCGTCGGACACCTCCCGGCCGACGGCGAGCGTGTCGTCATCGTCGAGGACGTCACCACCGCCGGTACGTCGATCCGCGAGACCGTCCCGAAGCTCCGCGCCGTCGCGCCGGAGGTCAACATCACCGGGCTCGTGATCGCGGTCGACCGCGCCGAGGTCGCGCCCGGTTCGGAACGCTCCGCCCTCGCGGTCCTCGCCGACGAGTTCTCGATGCAGACCACCGCCATCGCCCACGTCGACGCGCTCATCGCGCACCTCCGTGAGCGCGGCGGCGTCCTCGGCGACGACGACCTCACGCGCATCGCCGCCTACCGCGCCGAGTACGGCGCCGAATAGGAGCCGGCCGTGGACGACGTCGACGACCAGATCCGTGGGCTCGTCGCGGCCGCGCACCAGCTTGCCCGTGCAGCCACCGAGATGGAGTCAACGATGGAGATCTGGCACAACCCGCGATGCTCGAAGAGCCGGGCGGCCATGGGCGCGATCGACGCTTCAGGCGTCGCCGCGACAACGCGGCGCTACCTCGATGACCCGCCCAGCCCGGAGCGGCTCGCGGACGTGCTCGCGTTGCTTGGCATGGAGCCGTGGGAGCTCGTCCGCTCCGGAGAGGCTGCCCACAAGGAGCTCGAGATGCGCGATTGGGGGCGTGACGCGTCCGACCGTGGACGCTGGATCGCCGCCATGTCGGAGCACCCCGAGCTCATCGAGCGCCCAATCGTGATCTCCGGCGATCGCGCCGTCGTCGGTCGTCCGGTCGAGCGCGTGGTTGAGATGCTCGGCGACGCCTGATCGCCTGGGCGCCGACCCTGACGCTCATCTGGGGCACCGACCTCGAGGTCGACAACACCGTCCTGCTCCGCACGACCACCGGCTGACCCACGTCGGGGTCAGCCGCTCGACGGTGTGATGGGAGGACATCGGATCGTTGTCCACCAGACTTCAGGGTCTGTCACGAGCCACCTCGTCACGGCAGCGAGTAGGTCGCGATCACCGGCAGGTGGTCTGAGATGTCGAGCGTGTCGGCTGACCGAACCTCGTGGTCGCCCAGCGTGAGCGTCGGGGCGTGGAACAAGAAGTCGATCGTGCGGTCCGGGGCGTCGACGGCCGGGTCGTTCGGGAAGTGGGTGAACCACGTCGTCATGTCGGCGCCGTTCGCTTCGTCAAGGGTCGGCACGACGCCGTACTCGTCGGTCAGGACCGAGAGCTCGCTGTTCGGCGAGTAGTACGCGCGCTGCGCGTCACCGAGCCGGTCGTACTGTGGGCCGGGCGGCAGCAGGTTGAAGTCGCCGCCGATGATGAACGCCTCGCCGGCCATGACGTAGCCGTCGAGCAGGTCCTTGGTCAGCGCGACCTGGCGCTCCATCGTGTCGGAGCCTTGCGCGAACGCGTCGAGGTGGGTGTTGAGCACGACGAGTTCCTGGCCGCCGTCGATCGGCAGCCGTGTCTCGAGGATCGCCCGACGGATGTCGAACTGGCGCGTCAGCAGGTCTGACGGCATCTGCGGCAGCTGGAACCGCGTCGCGTCGTCGATGCGGTACTTCGACACCGTCGACAGCTTCATGCCGACCGAGCCGAAGATCGTCGGAAGCGGGACGAACGACGCCTTCCAGTACAGGGCGCTCGCGTGGCAGGCGTAGTCGTCGCCGATCAGCGGCAGCAGCCGCGCGAGCTGGTCCTCGCCGTCGGTGCGCTTCGCCCCGTCGTCGACCTCCTGCAGGAGCAGCACGTCGGGCTGCTCGTCGACGATGACGCGGGCGACCTCGTCGAACGTCAGGGCGATGTCCTCGGACGACGGTCGCGTGTCCGGCCCGGAGCTGTCGAGCAGGTCGTAGAAGAAGACGTAGCCCTTGCCTGCCATGTACTGGACGTTCCAGCTCAGGACCGTGACGTCCTGGCCGGGCTGCAACGTCGGCGTTTCAGCCGGGCACGTCACGGCAGATGCCTCGACGAGCGGCGGGTGGTAGGTCGTCAGCCGGATCGATGCGGCGAGCAGGACCACGACCACGAGGAGGCCGATGGCAACGCGGCGGAACCACTTCACTTCGCACGACCTCACGTCGACGTCCGGACCGCGGACTCTACAAGCGTCTGCATCCGCTTGGCTCGAGGATGCACGCCGCATCATCGGGAGGAGGCCGGTGTCGAGGTCGCGGGTCTTCAGCTCCGCAGCGTCGGGGCGCCGCCTGCCGCGTCCACGACGGCCATGAGCTCGGGCTCGACCGGGGAGAGCGTCGCGCGTCGCGCGGCACGACCGTCACCGGACGAGATGCCGCGGAGGCGGCGGATCATCCACGGCGCGAGGTGCATCCCGACCCAGCCGGCGTCGGATGCGAGCTCACGCGCCGCGCCGCCGCGGACCCGACGCTCGAACGGCGTGGTCCAGGAGTCATCGGCGAGACCGAGCGCTGCCGCGGCGCCATGCGTGACGCGGGCATGCCCGGCCGTGTTCAGGTGCAGCCGGTCGGCGTGCCAGAGCCGACGGTCCTCGAGGACCTTCGTCGCGGCGATGTCGACGAGGGCGAGGCCGTGCTGCTCGGCGCCGGCTCGGACGCCGTCGTTGAAGACGGCGATCCGACGCGCAAGCGGCTCGGTGAACCGCGCGGTCGGGCCTGACGCGACGCCGCACCGTTCGAGGACCGTCAGCACCAGGATCGTCCGCCCCGGTGCGACCAACTCCGCGACCGTCTCCTGCCAGCGCACGACCAGCTCGTCGACGTCGACGGAGGACCGCAGCGCGTCGTTGCCGCCGACGTGGAACGCGAGCAGGTCCGGCTCCGCCGCGAGCGCGACCGGGAGCTGCTCGGCCACGGCCTGGTCGAGGAGCTTCCCGCGGACCGCGTGGTTCGCGTAGCGCAGGTCCGGGGAAGGCCCCCGGGTGAGCGCCACCGCGAGGCGATCCGCCCAGCCCACGTAGCCACCAGCCGGGCCGACGTCGTCGAAGATGCCCTCGGTGAAGGAGTCGCCGACCGCGACGAAGCGACGGAACGTCATGACGGCGTCACCAGATGCTGCTTCGGCCCCGACCAGGCGTCGTGCACCTGCTGGTGGCCCCAGCGCGATCCCCAGTCCTCGCGCGTCTCGTAGCTCGCGACCCACCCGAGCAGCATCTCGAGGTTCGCGTCCTGCGCGTCCTTGCTCGGGTACTTGTGCGGCTCCCACGGACGTGCCCGGCAATGGGCGAGGCACACGTCAAGGCCCGGGTCGAGCCACACCAGCCCGAGCCCTTCGACCGTTCCGTCCAGCGCCGCGGCGATGTCGCCGTAGCAGCCCTCGATCGCCACCCGAGGGTTCGCGTCGCAGAACGCCAGGACATCCGCCACGGAGTCCTCGAGCGGACGACGCACCCCCGCCTGCTCAGCGATGAACGCCACGGCGTCGAGGTCGAGGTGTGCAAGATCGTTGGCTGCCGCCAACTCCGTGGCGTGGTGCGTCTTGCCCGCACCGGAGTTGCCGATCACGATCACACGCATGGCTTCCCGATGGTCAACGGTCGACGTCGACGATACTCACGCAGGCGGCCCTCGCGAGCGCGTAGGTTCCGGACCTCCCGACACGACACCTCAGGCCAGCATCACATGAGCGACGTCACCGCCCCGCGCCCCGAAGCGCGTCCGCAGACCTTCGAGCGCCACGGCATCACGTGGTCCGATGACTTCGCGTGGCTGCGCGCCGACAACTGGCAGGAGGTGATGCGCGACCCGTCTCTGCTGGACGCGGAGATCCGTGCCCACCTCGAGGCCGAGAACGCGTGGACCGAGCAGGTCATGGCCCCAACCGATGAGCTGCGCGAGACGCTGTTCGCGGAGATGAAGGGCCGGATCAAGGAGGACGACAACTCCGTGCCGGTGGCTGACGGCCCGTGGGAGTACTTCGTCCGGTTCGTCGAGGGCGGCCAGTACGCCGTCCATTGCCGTCAGCCTCGCGGTGGCGGCGAGACGCACGTCCTGTTCGACGGCAACGCCGAGTCCGAGGGCCACGACTTCTTCTCGATGACCGGAGTCGGGCAGAGCAACGGCCACGCGCTGTTCGCCTATGGACTCGACACCAAGGGCTCGGAGTTCTACACGGTCCGGTTCCGCGACGCGGCGACTGGCGTTGAGCTCGA
The DNA here is from genome assembly GCA_965364735.1 of uncultured Nitriliruptoria bacterium. Classification (GTDB taxonomy): domain Bacteria; phylum Actinomycetota; class Nitriliruptoria; order Nitriliruptorales; family Nitriliruptoraceae; genus CBDTYW01. Next base: position 11,105 of record CBDTYW010000050.1, on the reverse strand, counting down.
CGACGTGCTCGAGGACACCGGCGGCTACGTCGTCTGGACGAGCGACGACGCGGGCGTGTTCTACGTCGTCCTCGACGAGACGCACCGGCCGATGGCCGTCCGCCACCACGTTCTCGGGACGCCCCAGTCCGAGGACACCGAGATCTTCCGCGAGGACAACCCGGGCGTGTTCGTCAACGTCGGGCTCACGCAGGACCGCTCGCTCGTCATCGTCGCGGCCAGCGACCACCAGAGCGGCGAGCAGTACCTCCTCGACGCCTCCGATCCCACGGACGATCTCCGTCTCGTCCAGGAGCGCGTCGAGGACCTCGAGTACGCCGTCGAGCGTCACGGCGACCGACTCATCATCATGACGAACGCGGACGGCGCGGAGGACTACAAGATCGTCACCGCGCCGATCGAGACGCCTGGCATGGAGCACTGGACCGATCTCGTGCTGCACCGTGAGGGGACGCTCATCGAGAGCACCGGCGTGCTCGCCGGCCACCTCGTGCGCAGCGAGACCGTCGGGGCGTTGCCTCGCATCGTGGTCCGCGATCTCGCCACGGACGAGGAGCACACGGTCGCCTTCGACGAGGAGGCGTACAGCCTGTCGCTGAGCATCGGTGAGGAGTTCGACTCCACGACGATCCGGTTCGGGTACTCGTCGCCGACGACGCCGAACCAGGTCTGGGACTACGACGTCGTCACGCGCGAGCGGACGCTCCGCAAGGAGCTCGAGGTCCCGAGCGGCCACGACCCCGCCGACTACGTGACCCGTCGGATCACGGCCACCGCCTCCGACGGTGAGCAGATCCCGGTCACGATCCTGCACCGCGCCGACCTCGTCGCCGACGGCTCCGCGCCCGCCCTGCTCTACGGGTACGGCTCGTACGGGATGTCGATCCCGGCGTCGTTCTCGACGAACCGCCTGAGCCTCGTGGACCGCGGCTTCGTCTACGCGATCGCGCACGTCCGCGGCGGCAAGGACTGCGGCTACCGCTGGTACCGGCTCGGTCGCGGGGAACACAAGCAGAACACCTTCACCGACTTCATCGCCGCGGGGGAGGCGCTGGTGGAGGCCGGCCTCACCTCGACCGGGCGCATCGCGGCGCACGGCGGCTCAGCCGGCGGCATGCTGATGGGCGCGGTCGCGAACCTGCGTCCGGACCTGTTCGGTGCGATCATCGCGGACGTCCCGTTCGTCGACGTCCTCACGACGATGCTCGACGACACGCTGCCGCTGACCCCGCCGGAGTGGCCCGAGTGGGGCAACCCGATCGAGAGCGCTGAGGCGTTCGCGCAGATCCAGGCGTACTCGCCCTACGACAACGTGTCCGCGCAGGGCTACCCGGCGATGTGGATCGAGGGCGGTCTCACCGACCCTCGCGTCACGTACTGGGAGCCTGCGAAGTGGGCGGCGAAGCTGCGCATCATGCGGACCAACGACGCCCTGCTCTGCTGCAAGATCAACATGGGCGCAGGTCACGGCGGCAAGACCGGTCGCTTCCGCGCGCTCGAGGAGCTCGCGTGGAAGTACGCGTTCGCGATCTTGGCGCTCGGCGAGATCTGACGGGTCGTCAGATTTGCGCGGAGCGGGGAGAACGTGTTCTGCTCGTGGTCCACAACGGGCGAGCACGGGAGCAGCGGCATGACGTTCAGAGGCAAGGTTGCGCTGGTCACCGGTGGTGGCAGCGGCATGGGTCAACGTGCCGTCGAGCGGCTCGCCAAGGCCGGAGCGAAGGTCGCGGCCCTCGACATCAACGAGGGTGGTCTCGCGACGACCGCTGCGATGTCGGACAACATCACGACGTTCACCGTCGACGTCACCGACACGGCCGCGGTCGCAGATGTGATCGGCAAGGTCGAGGCGAACCTCGGCCCGATCGACCGCGTTGTGGCGGCCGCGGGGATCATGCCGTCAGCCCGTGTGGTGGACATGTCGATCGAGACGGTGTTCCTCACGATGCGCGTCAACTTCGACGGCGTCGTCAACGTCGTGAAGCCAACGCTCGACTCGATGCTCGAGCGTGGACGCGGTGACATGGTCATCTTCGCCTCGCTCGTCGGTCACCAGCCGGTGATGGGGCAGGCCGCGTACTCCGCGTCCAAGTTCGCGGTCCGCGCGTTCGCCGAGGTGCTGCACCAGGAGCACATCGACTCAGCCATCCGGTTCGCGTGCGTGTGCCCGCCGGCGGTCAAGACCCCGCTCATGGACCAGCTCTCCGAGGAGGGCCGCTTCCTGATCGACCAGCTCCCGAAGTGGGCACAGCTCACCCCGGACAAGGTCCTCGACGCCACCGAGAAGGCGCTGGACAAGGGCAAGTTCTGGGTCATGCCCGGCATCGCCAAGGGCTCGGCCGCGTACTACCGCCTCGCGCCGAACCTGTTCTGGAAGGGCTTCCAGAAGCTCGACGCGAAGCGCAACGAGGGCTGACCTCCACGACGTCAACGCCGACCGCCTCGCCCGATCCTGTCGGGTGGACGGTCGGCGTCGTCGATGCGGGGCGCAAGCTCGTCGACGTCGTCAAGGACCACCTCGGCGTGGTCGCCGTCCGCGAGGTCGGTGAGCTCGTCCGCAGCGGCGCCGTCTACGTCGACGGCGTGCCCGGCGGCATCAACCAGCCGGTCTCGAGCGGCGCAGTCCTCACCGTCGACGCCACAGCGATCGACGTCCTTTCCGCGGCCGGCCGGATCACCCCGCCATCCCACGCAGCCCTGGCGCTCATCCACGAGGACGACGACCTCGTCGTCGTCGAGAAGCCCGCAGGCATGCACGTCCACCCGATGGGCGACCACCGCGAGGACACCCTCGTCGGGGCGCTGCTGCACCACGCTGGAGCAACGGCGCACCAGCCGTGGTCGGCGTGGCGTCCGCATCCCACCCACCGTCTGGACCGGCCCACCTCCGGGCTCGTCCTCGTCGCGAAGCGGGCCGCCGTCCAGCGCCTGGTCGACGAGCTGCGCGAACGCGGCCTCGTGACGCGGACCTACTCGGCGATCGTCCACGGAAGCGTGGTCGGCGAGGCAGGAACGATCGACGCCCCGCTCGGCGTCGACCCGACCGACGACCGTCGACGTGCCGTCGTGGATGACGCTCAGCGTGCGGTGACGCACTGGCACGTCACCGCCCGCGACGCCAGGACGACGACGCTCGAGATCCACCTCGACACCGGGCGCACCCACCAGATCCGCGCGCATCTCGCAGCGCTGGGGCATCCGATCGTGGACGATGCGCTGTACGTCGACGGCGGACCCGCGTCGACGTCGATCGCGTTGCGGGCCGTCCGGCTCGAGCTGCCCCACCCGGTGACGGGTGAGCCCCAGGAGTGGAGCGTCACATGAGCGAGCTTCCCGTCATCGTCGTCGGGGCCGGCCTGTCCGGGCTCTCGGCCGCCCATCAGCTGGTCGCGAACGGCGTCGACGTCGTCGTGCTCGAGGCACGCGACCGGGTCGGCGGCCGCACGCTCACGACGCAGGTGGGTGGCGGCACGTTCGACGTCGGCGGTCAGTGGATCGGGCCGGAGCAACGTCGCATGGTCGCGCTCGTCGAGCAGCTCGGCATCGCCACGTTCCCGACATGGGTCGACGGGAAGCGCCTCATCGAGCTCGACGGCGTCGTGTCCAGCTACACCGGCACGATCCCGAAGCTCGGGCTCTCCACGCTCGCGCAGCTGCAGCGCATGCTCTGGGCGATCGATCGTCACGCGGGCAAGGTCGACGTCGCCGACCCGGGAAGCTCGCGGCGATCGAGGAAGCTCGACCGCATCACGGTCGCCGCATGGCTCGAGGATCGTGGCGTCGCCCCGGAAGCGGTGGCCATCGTCGAGTCGGGCCTGCGCGTCGTGCTCGGTCGCGACCTCGCCGAGACCTCGATGCTGGACCTGCTGACCTACGTCCGGGCAGCCGGCGGCCTGATCCCTCTGCTCGAGGTCGAGGACGCGGCGCAGGAACGTCGACTGATTCCCGGCGCGCAGGCCATCTCCGAACGTCTCGCAGCGCTCCTCGGTGACCGCGTCCGCCTCGGCGTCCCGGTCGTGGGGATCACCCAGAACGACGCCGCCGTCACGGTCCACACGGAAGCCGGCGACGTTCCTGGCAGCCGAGTCATCGTCGCCGCGCCCACCAACGTCGCGGCGGCGTTCACCTACGAGCCCGCGCTGCCGCAGCCGCGCCGCGCCGTCCTCGACACCGCACGCATGGGCGACACGATCAAGTGCCTCGCCGTCTACGACACGGCCTTCTGGCGCGACGCCGGCCTCTCCGGCGAGGCCGTCGCGACCACCGGCCCGCTGTCCGTCACGTTCGACAACACGACCCACGACGGCGTCCCGGCCATCGTGGGCTTCTGCGTCGGCTCTCCTGCGCGCGAGCACCGCGAGCGCGGCGCCGCCGATCGCCGCGACGCCGTACTCGCGCAGCTCGTGACGCTGTTCGGTGAGGCCGCCCGTACGCCGACGACCTACCACGAGGAGGACTGGTCGGACGACGCGTTCTCCGGCGGCTGCCCTGTCGCGCTGCATGACATCGGCGGGCTCGCTCCGGCTGGCGCGGAAGGCCTCCGCGAGCCAACCGGCCGCATCCACTGGGCCGGGACGGAGACCGCCACCGAGTGGCGCGGCTTCCTTGAAGGCGCCGTCCAGGCCGGCCACCGCGCCGCAGCCGAGATCACCTCCAGGTGAGGTTGGTGGCGAGCCGCAGGGACGTCCGAGAGCGCTTCCGGTACGTCGTCAGGGGGTGACGGAGCGACGTGACCGCTGCCAGGTCTGCGCGAGCCCCATCGCCGCGCAGGCGAGCGCCACCGTGGCGGCCCCGTTGATCACCGCATGCCCCACGACGCGGATGCCGACGGCGGTGGACCCCGCGGGAATCAGCCCGAAGCCGGTGGTCAGCCCTCGTGCTGTCCCGGTCACGGAGAGCGTGGTGACGAGGACGATGTGCTCGACGACGTGCAGGCCTTGGATCCACAACGCCCGACGCGACCATGCGCATGCTCCGGTCGTCAGCTCACCGTCGACGCGTCGGGCCAGCCACGACAGCAGGAGGGCCCCGACGAGCACGATCACGTTGCCGACGAGGTGCAGCCGCTCGACGCCCATGGTCGTGCTGGCCGCTCCTTGCAGCGACGCTGCGAGGCTCTTCGCCATGCTGCTCAGCCAGGCCCCGTCCGCCGGTGCCCGTGCGAACGCGAAGGTCTGGGCGAGGTGCTCGGACGTGTGGGCGACCTGGAACCAGAGGATGCCCATCGCGGCCAGCACGACCGGCACCAGACGCCGGTCAGTCCACCTCTGCGTCTGGATGGCAACACTCGACACGTCCGAAACCGATCTTCTCGACGAACACGAGTCTGACAGACCTGCGCGGTCGGCGCGGGACCATGTGTCACGATCTGTGGACAACCTGCCAGACGTGGAGGGCAGCATGCGGTTCGCGACGTTGACCTTCGACGCGGTCGACGCGTCAGCCCTCGCCACGTTCTGGGCCGAGCTGATGCGCGGCCACGTCGTCGAGGGCAACGATGCCGGGGAGTACCTCGTGCGCTTCCCGGAGTCCACGGTGACGATGCTGTTCATGCCGGTGTCTGAACCGACCGACGGGAAGAACCGCTGTCACCCGGACCTGCACACGCCGAACCACGACATCGAGGTGGTGCGTGCGCTGGGACTCGGTGCGATGGAGCTCGACCAGTACACCGAGACCAGCCGCTGGACCGTGATGATCGATCCTGAGGGCAACGAGTTCTGCGTCGTCGAGCGGCTCGAAGCCTGAGGGCCCTCAGGTGGCGTCGGGGCGTTCCGGCCGCATGAGACGCGTGCCGGCGAACGCGAGCAGACCGATCCCCACCGGCAGCATCACCAACGCGGTGACGGTGGTGCTCAGCCCCAGCACCTCGGTCAGGGTCCAGGGGACCGACCAGAGCAGGATGAGCGCGCCGATCGTGGTGAGCCTCCACCGGTCGAGGAGCGTGCCCGCAGCGGCGTAGGCCATGCCGATCATGAGCGACACGACGCCGGCGAGGTGGTTGTCGTTGAAGAACGACCAGTCCACCAAGTTGATGGACGAGCTGAGCAGCACCCCAGCGGAGCCGATGGTCCCGATCCATGCCGGGCGCAGCCGTTCGGTCTCGCTCGCCCACGTCCAGACGAGCGATGCAGGCAGCAGGACCGCAGACGCCAGCACCTCGACCGACCGGCTGCTCCCACCGCCGGCGATGGTCTCGGCGAGCGAGAACGCCACGGCGAAGACCCCGACCCCGGCCCACAGGTGGGTGACGGCGTTCTGCTCCCGGAGATACAGCCAGGCCGCGGCGACGGCGCCCGGTACGGCGATCACCAGCACCCGTGCGCGGCTGAGCACCGTGTCGCAGGCATCGCGTCCGGAGCAGGGACCGTCGACGAGGAGGGCGAGACAGCCCACCAGCGCGAACAGCCCAGCGGAGCCGAGGGCCGTGACGAGCCGCGATTCCGGACCTGGCGGAGCAGGCGTCCTGCGGGCGACCACGGCTCCGCATCCGACCGCGACGACCGCGAGCAGGGCGGCGATGGTCGTCTCCGACCAGCTCGCCACGTCGAACAGGAACACCAGCGCTCCGATGACGAGCGCAGCGCCGAGGTATCCCAGCGCCTCCAAGCCCGCGGAGACGGCCGCGCTGAAGTCGAGACCGTCGTGCTCCTCGGGCTCTGGCGGCGGGAGGTCGGCGCGCAGCCGAGCCGCTTGGCCGGGATCGAGCAGCCCGGCACGCTCCCAGTGGGAGATGAGAACCTCAGGATCTGCGCGCATGGCCCGGCTCCGGTCTGTACGTGTGCAGGGACGGACTTGCAGCGTCGCCGGCCAGCGACGATCGGGCATCAGGGATGACCCTGCACCTGCGCATCATCGCTTCGCCCGGGTGCCGTGGCCACGGCCGTTGGTCCCGTCTTGCCCGGGACGCTCAACGACCCCGCACTCGGCGGGGTCGTCGCGATGGGTGTCATGACCGCTCAGCTGGTCAGGGCCTTGCGGTTGTGCTCGATCTCGGCCTTGAGGATGTCGCCGGCAGATCCCTCCGCGAACTGGGCGATCTTGCCGCCCACGATCGGGACCTTGACCTTGATCGTTCCGACCACCGTGTAGCGGCAGCCCTGCTCCTCCGGCTCGAGGAGCATGGTGCCGCCGGTCTCGACCGGGGCGCCGGCGATGTCGGCCTTCCAGGTGCCCGTGCGGACACCGTTCTCGTCGGGTGCTGACCAGACGTCGGTCTGGGTCAGCGTGTTCGTCGGGTTGAACGCCTTCTTCGCGAACTTCGGGAGGTCCATCTCAACGACGCGCTTCGTGACGATCTTCGCGCCTCCGTCCGGGGTCAGGCCGGACTCGAGGACCTCGATGTTCTTGTCGCCGAGCGCTTCGTAGCGGCCCTTGGTGCCGTCGGCGGACGCGAAGTAGTTCAGCGCAGTGTCGACGTCGACGGGATAGGTCGTGGTCTCGGTGAAGCTCATGCGTGATGCCCTGTGGTCGGTGGCGTTGCCACCTCGAAGGGAACCACCTCAGCCGTCAGCCCGCGCGGTCACGCTTCGCGCTCAGCTTCTTGCCCTTGATGCGGGTCTTCGACATGGCGCGGATGACCTCGTCGGCGTTCGCGGTCGGAACCTCGACGATCGAGAAGGACGAGGTGATGTTGATCGCTCCGACGTCGCGGCCGGCGAGGCTCGTCTCGCCCGTGATCGCACCCACGAGGTCGCGCGGCATGACGCCGGCCTCGCGTCCGAGGGACAGCCAGACCCGGGTGATGTCGCCGTTGCTGGAGATGCCGGCCTTGGAGTCGCGCGGGCCCTTGTCGAACTTCTTCTTGCCCTTGTCGTACTTGCTGTCCTTGTCGTACTTCTTCTTGCCGCTGTTGTCCGGCCGGAGCTCGCCCTGCGGGACGTCGCGGTCGTCGCCGTCGTTGTCGCCGACGGTGGCAACGTGCAGCGCCTTGACCGCGGCGAGCGCGATCTCGACGAGGTCGAACTCGTCCGCGAGGCTCTCGACCGCGGGGCGGAAGCGGTCCATGTTCTCCTCGGCGAGGAGGTTCTCGCGCAGCGTTGCCCGGAGGAGCTCCATCTGCTTGCTGCGCAGGTCGGCGACCGTCGGCAGCTTCTCGACATCCATCTTGCGGCCGGTGTGGCGCTCGATGTTCTTCAGCGCCCGGTGCTCGCGCGGCTCGACCAGCGAGATGGCGACGCCTTCGCGTCCGGCACGGCCGACACGGCCGATGCGGTGGACGTAGGACTCCGGCGCGGACGGGATCGAGTGGTTCACGACGTGGGTGAGCGTGTCGATGTCGAGGCCGCGCGCGGCGACGTCGGTGGCGACGAGGAGCTCCGAGTTGCCGGCGCGGAGGCGGGTCACGACGCGGTCACGCTGCTCCTGGCTCATGCCGCCGTGCAGCGCTTCGGCGCGGTAGCCGCGACCGTTCATGATCTCGGTGAGCTCGTCGACGTCGCGGCGCGTCCGGCAGAACACGATCGTGGCGTCGGGCTGCTCGACGTCGAGCACCCGGGCCAGCGCCGCAGGCTTGTGGTAGCGCGAGACGACGTAGACGACCTCGCGGATCTTCGGCGCCTCGCCGCCCATCGGCATGTCGGTCTTGATCTCGATGCGGACCGGATCGGTCAGGTGCTTGCGCGCGAGCTTCGCGATCCGGCTCGGCATCGTGGCGGAGAACATCGCGGTCTGGCGAACCTTCGGGGTCTTGTCGAGGATCGACTCGATGTCCTCGGTGAAGCCCATGTCGAGCATCTCGTCGGCCTCGTCGAGGACGACCGTCTTGATCTGTGAGAGGTCGAGCGAACCCCGGTTCAGGTGGTCGATCGCGCGACCGGGCGTCGCCACGACGACGTCGACGCCACGCTTGAGCGCCTGGAGCTGGCGGCTGATCGGCTGCCCGCCGTAGATCGGCAGCACGCGTGCGCCGAGCTCGCGTCCGTAGGTGTGGATGGCCTGCGAGACCTGCATGGCGAGCTCACGCGTCGGCACGAGGACCAGCGAGCTGGGCGCGGTCGTCCGCGGGCGATCGGGGTGCAGCGGCTGCAGCAGGGGCAGCGCGAAGGCTGCCGTCTTCCCGGTCCCGGTCGCGGCCTGCCCGAGGATGTCCTTGCCGTCGTTCAGCGACGGGATCGCCTCGCGCTGGATCGGCGTCGGCTCCTCGTACCCGAGCGAGTCGAGGACCTTGAGGACCTCGTCACGAAGGCCGAGGGAGGCGAAGGTTGCAGGGCTGTCCATGGTGTTCACGATCGTTGGTGATCGCGTGGAACCGGCAGGACTGCAGGGGAGGGGCGATCAGATGTATCAGTCCGGAAGGGTAGGACAGGGCAAGGGGACGCCCGGACCGGTACCCCGTCCTGTGGGCCGCGTGGCGCACACGTCGCGAGATCCGTCACGTAGGTTCGCCGCCCCCGCCCGGAACGGAGCATGCACGTGTCCACGGACCCCAGGCTGACCGGCGAGACGGTCGAGCTGCTCTCCACGATGATCCGCAACGCCTGCGTCAACGACGGCACCGTCGAGTCCGGTCAGGAGATCCGCAACGCGGACACGCTCACGTCGCTGCTCGAGGGAACCGGGCTCGATCTCGAGCGCTTTGAACCGGCGCCCGGGCGAACGAGCGTCGTGGCGCGCATCGAGGGCTCGGACCCGAACGCCCCGAGCCTCTGTTTGATGGGCCACACCGACGTGGTCCCGGTCACCCCCAGCGACTGGTCGCGCGACCCGTTCGGCGGCGAGGTCGTCGACGGCGAGGTCTGGGGTCGGGGTGCGGTCGACATGCTCAACCTGACCTCGTCGATGGCGGTTGCGTTCCGTCACCTCGCCGACACCGGCTTCACCCCGAAGGGCGACCTGATCTTCTTCGGGGTCGCCGACGAGGAGGCGGGTGGCGGCCTCGGCGCCGGGTGGTGCGTGGACAACGCGTGGGACGCGGTCGGCGCGGACTACGTGCTCACCGAATCCGGCGGTCTGCTCACCGAGACGCCGGCCGGCCCGCGGCTGCTGATCGCGACCGGGGAGAAGGGCATCGGCTGGAAGCGCCTCGTGATCAGCGGGACGCCGGGCCATGGCTCCATGCCCTACGGCTCCGACAACGCGCTCGTGACCGCGGCCGAGGTCGTGCGCCGCATCGCCACGTACGCCCCGCACGCCGAGATCGGTCCACACTTCACCGCGCTCGTGCAGTCGATGGGGCTGGACCCCGAGGCCGAGTCGGCGCTGCTCGATCCGGACCGCGTCGATGATGCGCTGTTGCTGCTGCCGGCGGCGAAGCGCGGTGCCTGCCACGCCATGACGCACATGACGTTCTCGCCGAACGTGATCGCCGGTGGACAGAAGACGAACATCATCCCCGACGAGGTCGTCCTCGAGGTCGACATCCGCACCCTGCCGGGCCAGACCGAGCCGGAGATCCGCGCGGCCCTCGTCGAAGCCGTCGGCGACCTCGCCGACCGCGTGTCGATCCAGCCGGGAACCGCGGCCCGCGACGCCAGCGCCTCCGACACCGACACGCCGCTCTGGGACATCCTCACGCGTCGTGCGACCGCGGCTCACCCCACCGCCCAGGTGCTGCCGCTGCTGCTCGTCGGTGGGACGGACGCGGCCTTCTACCGAGCGAAGGGCGTGACGGCCTACGGCGCCGGCCTGTTCGCCTCCGACGTGCACTACGAGGACTTCCGCACCCGCTTCCACGGCGTGGACGAACGCATCGACGTCGGCTCGCTGGCGCTGTCGACGCAGTACTGGATCGACGTCGCGACCGACATGGTTGGCTGAGTCAGCCAGCCATGTCGTCGAGCCGCGTCATCTGGTCATCGGTGAGCTTCAGCCCAGCGGCGGCGGTGTTCTCCTCGAGGTGCGCCACCGATGACGTGCCGGGGATCGGCACGATCACCGGCGAGGTCTGGAGCAGCCAGGCGAGCGAGACCTGCGCGGCGGTCGCGCCGGTCTCCGCGGTGACCTCCGCGAGCGGGCCGGAGCCCTTCGCGAGCTCGGAAGCCGCGATCGGGAACCAGGGGATGAAGGCGATCCCGGCACCTCCGCAGTACGCCACGACATCGTCGTCGGCCCGCGTCGTCAGGTTGAACAGGTTCTGCACCGACACGACCTCGAAGTGTTCGCCC
>CBDTYW010000049.1:0-17874 GCA_965364735.1 uncultured Nitriliruptoria bacterium | reverse complement strand
GCAGCCGCCACACGCCGCTGACCCGGCCCGAGCTCCGTGCCCTCGGCGGACCGAGCGACCACGTCTGGTCGCCGTGGGTCAGGTCCTGATCTGGCCGTCGCCATCGACGAGATACTTGATCGTGGTGAGCTCGGGCAGCGCCATCGGGCCGCGTGCGTGCATCTTCTGCGTCGAGATGCCGATCTCCGCCCCGAACCCGAACATCTCACCGTCGGTGAAGCGGGTCGAGGCGTTGACCATGACGGCGGCCGCGTCGACCTGGGCCTGGAACTGGCGGGCGGCGGCCCGGTCCTCGGTCACGATCGCCTCGGTGTGCAGCGACCCGTGCTTGTCGATGTGCGCGATCGCGGAGTTGATGCCGTCCACGACGTGGACGGACAGCTTGAGGTCGAGGTACTCCGACGAGAGCTGTTCGTCGGTGACGGCCTCCATCTCGACGACTGCGCGTGCCGCCTCGGTGCCGTAGAGCGTCACGCCCTCGCCGCGGAGCGCCTCGGCGGCCTTGGGCAGGAACTCCTTCGCGATGTCGCGATGCACCAGGAGCGTCTCGGCGGAGTTGCAGACCGACGGGCGCTGGACCTTCGCGTTGAGGATGATCGGCAACGCCTTCGCGAGGTCAGCTGCCTTGTCGACGTAGACGTGGCAGACGCCGATCCCGGTCTCCACGACCGGCACCTTCGCGCCGTTGACGACACGCTGGATGAGGCCGGCCCCACCGCGAGGGATGAGGAGATCCACGAGGCCGCGAGCCTCCATGAGCTCCTGGACGGTCTCGCGGGACGTGTCCTCGATGAGGCAGACGGCATCCGCGGGCAGTCCATGGGCAACGAGCACTTCGCGGATGACCGCGACCTCGGCGGTGTTGGACGAGTGCGCGGAGGACGACCCACGGAGGACGCAGGCGTTGCCGGACTTGAGCGCCAGACCCGCGGCGTCGACGGTCACGTTCGGCCGCGCTTCGTAGATCATCGCGACGACGCCCAGCGGGACACGGACCTTGCGGACCTCGAGACCGTTCTCGAGCGTCCACCCGGTGATGACCTCACCGATCGGATCCTTCAGCGCTGCGACCTGACGCAGCCCGTCGGCGATGCCGTCGATCCGGGACGCGGTGAGCGTCAGCCGATCGATGAGCGACTCGGTCATGCCTCCTGCGCGGCCACGCGCGACGTCCTCCGCGTTCGCGACGAGGATCTCGTCAGCACGAGCCACGAGGGCGTCCGCGATGGCGTGCAGCACCTCGTTCTTGTCCGCGGTCGAGAGCGCGGCGACGGCGCGGCTCGCACGTTTCGCGGCAGCACAGGTGTCGTGGACGGAACGCATCGGGCCTCCAGCAGCAGGAACGTCAGCTCCATGGTCGCGCAGCGGGGCGTCAGGACGCAAGGCCGGATGCGCTCCAAGTGGCTGCCTCAGCGGATCGACGTCACCGCCCAGCCATGTCCCCCGCCGGTGGAGATCGTCCAGACCTGGTCGCGACCGTTGACCGAGAGCCGGCACTCGCGGTCCGCGCCGGTGGACGCGCAGTCGATCGATGCGAGCCGACCCCGGTCCTCCGCGAGCGGCGGATCGGCGAAGAGCGTCGAGAGCACCTCGGTCGTCGCGTACTCGGAGGCGACCTCGTCGTCGCCGCGCTGCCACGCGTCGTAGACCTCGAGCGCAGCACCGATGGCCGTCGTTGCCGCACCTGCACGACGACGGTTGACGAGCTCGCCCGTGTCGGTCGCGATCGCGATCACGTCATGTGCCGAGGGGCAGCAGTCCGCGTCCCCCTCCTCGAAGACCGGGACGTCGATCAGCACCGCACCGGCCATGGTGCGCACGCGAGGCGACGTGGACGGCGCGAAGTGCGCGAGGACGGCAGGCTCGGGCGTCCCTGACGGCCACGTGACGAGGTCGAGGCCGACGGTCGCATCCGCCAGCTCGACCCGCGCGACGAGGACCGGCTCCGCGACGGCGAACTCGCCGAGGACGGCGGACACGGCGACGACGTCGATCTCGGCGTACGGCTTCGTCGTCAGGACCTGCCGCCAGCCTTCGTCGAGCTCACCGATCACGGCCGCGCGGACCAGGTCCCCGGCGGTCAGCTCCACCAGCGCGATCTGTCCTCCGGGGGTCTGCATCGCGACGCAGGACGTGATCTGAGAGGCCAGCGAGACCACCGGACAGCCAGGATCGTCGGAGGCCGCGAAGGGCCCGGTCGCGGCGGTGAACCACGTGCCCTCGACGGACGCCTGCTCGACGTCATCGGAGGGCCCCGACGGCTTCGGCTCCGGCGTCTCGGTGGGGGTCGGCGCGGCGACGGGGAGCGTCGTCGACGATGCACCATCGGTCGGCGCCGGGGAGCCGGCCGGCTCGGAGCTGCACGCCGACACCGCGAGCAGAAGGCCTGCGAGGACGACGGCGGGCAGGCGTTGACGGGAGAAGGTTGGCACGACGGCACCCAGCGAGATCGGAGTCACCCTGTTCCGGTCGGCCGCGGGGGCCCCGCGTCAACCGGTGCCGCTCACCAGGAGCCACCACCGCCACCACCGAAGCCACCACCGGAGAACCCGCCACCGGAGAAGCCACCACCTCCGCCAGAGGACGGCGGCGCCGTCGCCATGCTCGAGCCGATGTTCGCGGTGAAGGTCCCGAGGCCGGACGACATCCGGTCGAACGACGAGCCGTGCGGATGGATCCAGATGCCGCTCAACGCCGCGCCGAGGTCAAGGCCCAGCGCGGCGAAGCGGTTCGCCCACTCGTCCACGACCCCGAAGACGATCGCGTACGGCAGGTACTCGAGGAAGATCGACTCCCGCTCCGCGAAGGCCATGGTGTCAACCTCGGCGGTGCGGATGAACTCGCGGAACCCGAGCGTCTCGGCAAGGAGCGCCGAGCCCTTGGGAGTGCGATGTGGCATCCAGCGGTGGCCGATGAGCAACGCGAGCGACCCCAACACCAGGGGCACGGCGACGACCGCCATGTTCGAGACAAAGATCCCGACGACGAACGCGGCGATCGACAGGATGAGCGCGACCACACCGACCCCGATCCACCGCGACCGCACCTTGTCGGGGCGTCCGTTGAACCATCGACGGAGGCGTCCGTCCTCGTAGATCGCGCGGACGACCATCGCGTAGCTCTCCGCGAACGTGCCGCTGAGCTCGGAGACGCGGACCTCGGCCCGTCCGTCGAAGAGCTTGCGAAGAAGCAGCGCCTCGTAGCTGCTCGTCGGATCGACGTCGGCCCCGGCCTCGGCGACGATCTCACGGAGCACGAAGTCCGCCTTCGCGAACCAGAGGATCCCGGTCGTCGGCAGCTCCTCGATGCTGAGGTGGCCGCGGACCGCGAGGTCGATGATCGTCCCGGTCACGTCGATCTCGTCGACGCGCTCGTCGACGATCAGGCCGAGCTGCCCGGGCCGCAGCTCCTCAGGGGGCCGCAGACGAACGCCGACCGTCAAGGGCTCGAAGAGCCCGCGCCTGCGGGCTTCGGCCTCACCTGCCCGGTTGCCGTCAACGTGCGCGTCGAGCGCGAGCCCTCCGCGGGTGACACGGTCGCGGCCCTGACGCCAGATCAGCGAGATCAGGCCAGCGAGCACCAGCACGGAGGTCAGGGCCGTGACGGGGATCGTTGCGCTGCTGCCGGCCAGCGCCCAGCCGAGCGACCAACGGTGCTCGAGGATCGGAGGGTTCACCGTGACGGCGCCAGGGGGGAAGCCCACGACGACCGTCACGCCTTCGAACCGGTCAAGACTCGATGCCGCGAACCGGATGCTGCCGTCTGCCCCCATGGTGGTGGCGCCGCACGGGCTGACCGCGCCGACGTACCCGGCGAAGCAGATCGCGCGGTTGATCCCCGGACCGGTCACGTCGACGGTGACCGACGCCATCGGGACGCCCCAGCCGTTCCCGGTCGCGTTCCAGTAGAGCTCCGGCCCTTCGTCGGGGCGGTTCATGGCCCCGTCGATCGTGTAGCGGAGCTCGTAGATCTGCACGCCGTCGAGGAACTGATCCTCTTCGCCGACGCGGATGACGAGATCCTGCTCCTGCGCGAAGCGGTCCGGCTGCGTCGCCTCGACGCCGTCCTCCCGGCCGTTGCGGGTCACCTGGTCAAGGCGCAGCTCCACGACGCGCCACCAGTCCTCGGTCTGCCCCTCGGGCACCGCTTCACCGGCAGGGAGGGCATAGAGGACGGGGATCGTCCGGTAGATGCCGCGACGAGAGACCTCGGCGAAGTCGACCGTGATCGTCTCGGTCACATCGACGGTGCCATCGGCCTGGACGTCGAGGACCACCGCGAACTCGTCGATCTGCCAGCCGGACTCGGCCAGCTGGGCCGACGCAGGCCAGCCAGCGAACACCAGCCCGCAGAGCATGGCAAGGACGACGGAGGCCCGACCTCGCGCACCGGGGCTCAGAGCCGAACCTCCGGCACCGCGACGGCGTCGTCGCCCGCCTGGAAGTACCCACGACGCTCGAACCCGAAGGCCCGCGCGACCAGGACGGACGGGAAGGTGTCGATCTTGGTGTTGAGGTCCTCGACGGTGGCGTTGTGGTAGCGGCGAGAGAGCGCGATGTCGTCCTCGAGGCGGGCCAGCTGGGCCTGCAGGTCACGGAAGCCCGCGTCCGCCCTCAGCTCCGGGTAGCCCTCGGCGACCGCGAACAGGGATCGCAGGGACTGGGTGAGCTCGGCCTCCGCGGTGCCGCGGTCGACCTGGCCGCTCGCCCCGACGGCACGAGAGCGCGCCTCGGTCACCGCGACCAGCACCGACTCCTCGTGGTTGGCGTACCCCTTGACGACCTCGACGAGGTTCGGCACGAGCGAGAGGCGTCGCTGCAGCTGGACGTCGATGCCGGACCACGCCTCGTCGGCCTTGTTCCGCAGCCGCACGAGCCCGTTGTAGATCGCCACGACGACGACGCCGAGGATGAGGCCAACGCCAAGCACGACCAGCAACACCGGCAGCATGCCGTCCATCGTCTGTCCTCTCCGTCAACCGGGATCGGACGCGATCCTAAGTCAGCACCACGAGGTCGTCACGATGGATGACCGCGCGTGCGAAGCGGTCACCGTGGGCCGCCGCGGCTGCCGCGGTCGTCATGCCGACGATCTTGCTGACATCGGTCGCGTCGAGACCGACGAGCCCACGGGCGATGGGCGTCCCGTCGGGGTCCTGGACCTCCACCGGGTCGCCCGCGAGGAAGGACCCGGTCACGTGCACCACGCCGACCGAGAGCAGGCTGCGGCCACCGTCGCGCAGGGCCCGGACGGCGCCGTGGTCAACGACGATCGTGCCGTGCGGGCTCAGCGCGAAGGCGATCCAGAGCCGCCGTGCGTCCGGGCGGCGGGCGCCCGCGACGAACCACGTGCCGACGTTCTCCCCGCTGACCGCGGAGGCGACCACGCCGGGGGTGGCCGCGTTCGCGACCACCGCGTCCGCTGCGCTCGCGACGGCGACGGTGGCAGCGGCGACCTTGGTGCGCATGCCTCCGCTGCCGACGAACGAGCCCGTGCCACCGATCGTCAGCGACTGCGTCTGCGTCGGGTCGTCGATGCGCTCGATCACCGCCGCACCGCTCTGTCCACGCGGATCACCGTCGTAGAGCCCGTCGACGTCGCTGAGCATGAGGAGGAGCCCCGCGTCGACCATGCCGGAGACGAGCGCTGCGAGCCGGTCGTTGTCGCCGTAGGCGAGCTCTTCGGTCGCGACCGCGTCGTTCTCGTTGATGACCGGAACCGCGCCAAGCTCGAGCAGGCGACGAAGGGTCGTGCGCGCGTTCAGGTAGTGGCCGCGTCGCACGAAGTCGTCCTGCGTCAGCAGGATCTGGGCTCCGGTCAGGCGGTGTCCGGCCAGCTCACGCTGCCAGGCGTGCATGAGCTCGCCCTGCCCCGCCGCCGCGCAGGCCTGGAGGGTCGGCAGGTCCGTCGGTCGCCGGTCGAGCCCGAGCAGGCCCATGCCGGCCGAGACGGCTCCCGACGACACCAGGACGACCTGCGTGCCCGCGGCGCGGACGGTGGCGATCTGCGCCGCGATGTCTGCCACGCGGTCCAGGTCCAGGCGCCCATCAGATCCGCGGAGGCTCGAGGAGCCGATCTTGACGACGACCAGCTCGGGGCGGGCGAACCTCACGCCGGCTCCACGTCCGCATCGGCGTCAGCGTTGGTGGCGGCATCAGCACCGATCGCCGCGGCGGCCGCATCGGCCGCTTCGAGCGCGGCCAAGGTTGCTTCGACCTTGGCCTCCTCGGCGGCTTCCGTGCCGTGACGGTCGAGCTCCTGGAGGGTGGCGACCTCCACCAGCGTGCCGTCGGCCGTCCGCACCAGCTCTCCGACGACGCCCTCGTCCGCGAGGATCGCTTCGCGCTCCTCGATCGGAAGGTGGCGCAGGTCCGGCTCGTACTCGAAGGCGAGGCTGCCGATGACGACCTCGTCGCCCTCGCGGGCGCCCGCCTTCGCGAGCTCCCGGTCGACACCGGCCCGGTACAGCCGGCCCTGGAGGTAGTAGGCCGCGTCGGGGTTGTTGAGGTCGAGCATCGAGACCCACCGCTCGACGCGGCGTCCCACGACCGCGAACGCGCCGGTGTCGAGGCGCTTGATCGTGAAGGCCTGCTCGCGGTCGCGATGCGAGCCACCGACACCGTCAAGACCGACGACGACGTGCTCGCGCGGACCTTCGATGACCTGGGGACCGCGGTGCTCCCGCTCCTCGGCCACGATGGCACCGAGGCGGTACCGGAGCGTGTCGAGGCCCTCGCCGCTCACCGCCGAGACGAGGATGACCTCATCACCGTCGGCGCGGAGGGCTTCGCCGTAGAGATCGTCTGCTGCGAGGGTGTCGGGGAGGTCGATCTTGTTGAGGACGACGAGCTGACGACGCTCGAGCAGGCTCGGGTCGTGCTTGCGCAGCTCCTCGCGCAGGATCGCCAGGTCGCTCACGGGGTCTCGGCTCATGTCCATCGGCGATCCGTCGATGACGTGCAGCAACACGTGGCACCGCTCGATGTGGCGCAGGAACCGGTGTCCGAGGCCCTTGCCCTCGGACGCTCCTTCGATGAGGCCCGGGACATCCGCGAGGACGACGTCGATCGGCGTGCCGTCGGGGGTGTCGCCGCCGCGCATGACGCCGAGGTGCGGCGTCAGCGTCGTGAACGGCCACGCCTCGATGCGCGGCCGTGCGGCCGAGAGCCGGGAGACGAGCGACGACTTGCCCGCTGACGGGAAGCCGACGAGCCCGACGTCGGCGATGACCTTGAGCTCGAGACGCAGGATGCGGTCCTCGACGCCCTCCCCCTGCTCGGCGAAGCGCGGCAGGCGCCGGAAGCGGTTCACGAAGGCCGCGTTGCCACGGCCGGCGCGGCCACCCTCGGCCGCGACGAACGTCTGGTCCTGGGTGATCAGGTCGGCGATGATCCGACCGCTCTCCACGTCACGGACGACGGTGCCGATGGGCACGCGGACGATCGCGTCCTCGCCGTCGGCGCCGGTCTTCTTGTCGCCCTCACCGTGGACGCCCGGCCCACCTCGACGGTGCGGCAGGCGATGCAGGTCCAGCAGCGAGGTGATGTTCTCGTCGGCGATCAGGACGACGTCGCCACCCGCGCCGCCGTCGCCGCCGTCGGGGCCGCCACGCGGAACGTGCTTCTCACGACGGAACGACATGGCTCCGTTGCCGCCGCGACCACCGCGGGCATACATGGTGGCCTCGTCGACGAACTCGACGCCCTCGGCCATGACGGAACCTTCTGCTGGGAAACTGCACGGCGGCGGTCACGAGGACCGCCGCCGGAGAGTGATGTCGCTGGGGTCAGCCCTCGAGGGCCACGACCTCGGCGTAGGTGCGCTTGCCGGAGTGACGGAACTTGACGTGCCCGTCAGCAACCGCGAAGAGGGTGTCGTCGCTGCCCTTGCGCACGTTGACGCCCGGGTGGAACTTGGTCCCGCGCTGACGGACGATGATGTTGCCAGAACGGACGGACTCGCCGCCGAACTTCTTCACACCGAGGTACTGGGGGTTGGAGTCGCGGCCGTTGTTGGACGAGCCGCCGCCCTTCTTGTGTGCCATGAGATGCTCCTCAGGTCGTGAACCGCGCCGTGGCGTGGCTCAGATCGCGTCGACCTTGATGGTCGTGTGCAGCTGGCGGTGGCCGTTCTTCTTCCGCTGCCGCGACTTGTTCTTGTAGGTGAAGACGACGAGCTTCGGGCCCTTGTGGTGGCCGGTGATCGTCGCGGTGACGCTCCGGTCTCCGAGGTCCGGACCAGCGGTGACCCCGCCGTCGTCGCCGACGATGAGGACGGGACGCAGCTGCACGTCATCGCCGATTGCACCATCGAGCTTCTCGACGGTGATCTCTGCACCGGGCTGGACCCGGTACTGCTTGCCGCCGGTGGCGATGACCGCGTACACGACGTACTCCTCGGAAGGGGGAACTGGGAAATCTGGGGGGTGCGCTGCCTGAGAAGGCCGACGAGCGACCATGATCACGGGCAGGGCATGAAGAAACGGCGCCACGCGGCGCCGAGCGAGCCAGATCCTACCCGGCCCGGCCGCATGTGGCCAACCGGACCCGGAGGATCTTCGTGCTCAGCCGGTCAGCTCGACCAGGATCTTCGTGTACGGGTCGCTCCAGCGCTCGGTGTCGTCGATCGCGCGGACCCGCAGGTCGTAGGTGCCCGGCGGCAGATCGATCGAGGTGAAGTTGAAGTTGGAACGGCCGTGGCCGGGGTTGGTGACGAAGCCGGGCACCCACTGCGGGTTGCCGATGGAGCCGTTGATGCGCGGCCCCCTCCCCGTCGTGGTGTGGCGCAGGTAGACCTCGACCTCCTGGACGGCACGGTCGTCGAGGATCTCCCCGCCGACGCCGATCGTGGTTCCCGCGATCACCTGACCGGCGGTGGGCGTGAAGATCGACGCGGTCGGGAGCGCGTCACCCGGGAAGAGCCAGATGTTGTAGCGGTCCTGGCCCCACTGGGTGAGCTCATCGTGCTGCCCGACGGTGTCGAACGCCTGCGCCTCGATGCGGTACTTGCCGTCCGGCAGCGTCAACGGAACCGACCAGGTGGTCGACGTCGCCCCGGGGTTGCTCAGCGTTGCCGGGATGTCGACGTAGACGCTGAGCGAGCCGTCGGGCTGGGCCCACAGCTTCTCCCCGTAGTGCCAGACGCGGATGCCGACCGCGGTGACGCCCTGATCGTCGGTCGCCGTCCCACCGACGACGATGTCGTTGGAGGCGAACACCTGCTGGGCGTTGGCCGGCGAGTCCATGAGCATGACCGGTGCGTCATCGCCTGGCACCGTCAGCGTGACCTCGATCGAGGGACGGTCAACGTTCACGGTGTCGACGCCGACCACGTCACGCGCGTAGGCACGGATGCGGTAGTGGCCGAGCGGCAGGTTCTCCGGGGCGGTCCAGCTCCACGTGGTGCTGAGCGCTCCGGGGTCGTCGACGTCGATCGGGAACCAGCGAACCTTGCTGCCGTAGAACCCGTTGAAGCCGAGGCCCTTGTTGGCGTTGAGGTCGAAGACCTGCGCGTAGATCCGGTCGACGCCCGCGTCGTCGGTGGCCGTCCCGGAGATCGTGATCGGCTGCGGCCCGTCGAAGACCTGGTCGTCGAGCGGTGCGTCGATCGCGACGGCGGGTGCCGCGTTGCCCGGGTAGAGCAGGTAGCGGACCATGTGCGGCCCGTCGTCCTGTCCCCCGGCAGAGCCGACCGCCTTCGCAAAGAACCGGTAGGTGCCGTCGACGAGGGTCACCGGGAACGACCATCCCGTCGAGACCGTGCCGGGCGACGTCAGGCTCGCGTCGAACTCGACGTAGTCCCCCAGAGAGCCATCTGCCTGGACGTACGCGTTGGCGTTCTCGTCGAGGATCGAGATCTTGACCGCGGCCACACCTTCGCCGGCCTCCGCGGTACCCGAGACCGTGAAGCTGTTCGACAGGAAGTCCGAGCTCCCGTCGGCCGGATCCACGATCCTGGCGTCCGGCGGGGCGTTCTCGAAGTCGCGCACCTGGAACTTGACGATGTCCTTGCCGACCTGGCGGATCCCGTTCAGGTCGAAGGCGCGGGTCCTCACGACGTAGTCGCCCACCGGCAGCGACGCGGTGTACGACCACGACGTCTGCTGGGCTCCCGGGTCGTCGATCGTGACCAGCATCTGGGCGTAGTCACCGAGGCTGCCGTCGGGGTTGAGGTAGTCCTTGCTGTCGACCTCCTGGACCTCAAGCTTGATCCGATCGACACCGTCCTGTGCTTCGGCGGTCCCGGAGAAGGTGAAGTCGACCGACGCGGGGATCGTCTGTCCGTCGAGCGGTGCGAGGACCTCCGACAGCGGCGTGTCCGAGACGACGTCTCCGGAAGCGAGGTCGAAGAAGCCGTGACGACCGATCGCCTGACCGTCGATCAGGATGCCGTCGTGGCCGAGAAGCAGCCCCCGCGGGGTCAGCTCGAGCTCGAGCACGCCCTCCTGACCGTTCGCGCCGGGGTTCCACGGCAAGGCCTTGCCCGTGAGCGGGTCGAGCGCGCCGACCTGCTCGCGGGCCACGACCTCGTCGCCGAGGACGACGGCACCGCCGTCGCCCTGACCCCATCCGTAGTTCTTGTCCGGGTCGCCGGGGAACGGGTTGGTCGAGCCCGGCGCCTCCTGGAAGCGGAAGTGACCACCGACGTAGACGGCGGCGTCGGAGACGTCCACGGCGTAGACGGAGTCGAAGTGCCGGGACACCCAGTCGGGCTCGACGCCGGCGCCACCGTCCATCGGGAACCGGATGGCGACGTCGTTGGTCGGGGGCTTGTCGCCTCCGGAGGTGCCGACGATCACGAACGAGCCGTCGGGCGAGACCGCGGCGTCGGACATGCGGATGGAGCCACCGAGGTCGGCGAGGTTGTCCTCGAACAGGTCCGAGCGCCAGCTGGCCAGCGTCGCGACGTCCGCTGCGGTGTCGATCACGGCGACGCCGGTGCGCGTCTGCCCGGCGATCTTGCGAGCCGAGTGCGCGACGAAGAGACGCCCCGTGCCCGGTGCGATGTCGACGGCCTTGACCTCCATCCAGCCCCCGACGCCCACACCCTCGGTGAGCGGCAGGTCGAAGCCGGGGTCCACGACCCCGGTCGTCGTGCTGACGGCCGCCAGCCGCGAGCGGCTGACCCCGTTGATCGAGGAGAACGCGCCGCCGACGTAGAGCGCGTCGCCGTCGCGGACGATCGAGTTCACGTACGCGATGGCGTTGGCGACGAAGGTGGCGTCGACGGTGCCGTCGAGCGACATCTTCGCGACCTTGCGGCGGGTGATGCCGTCGATGGAGTTGAAGTCGCCGGCGACGAAGAACGTGTCCGCCTCGGCCGCAGCCTCGAGGTCACGGACGGTCCGGTGCACGTCGGGCGTGAAGCTCGGGTCGATCAGGCCGGTGTCGACGTCATACGCGAAGAGGTGGGGCTGGACGATGTCCGGGTCCCCCGACGACTGACGGATCTTGGTGAACGACCCACCGACGAGCACCCGGTCGCCGACCTGGGCGAGCGCGAGCACCTCACCATCGACGACGTAGGGCGTGTCCCCGCGTGGCGAATCGGGGACGAGCTGACCCTGCACCTCGGCGAACGACCCGGGCACGCCGGTCAGCAACGTCAGCAGCAGGGTCGCGACCATCGCGACGGCGTTGAGCACACGTCGCGGGCGCGCTGAGGTTCGTAGGCTGGGCATGTGATCCCTGAGAACGTGGATGTGGCGCACCGCCACGCCACGATGGTGGCTCACGGAGAGACGGCCGCCAACCTCTTCTCGGCCAAGACCGACGCTGAGCGCCCGAATGTCCCTCAGTTGTGCGACCAACGCGCACATCCCAGCACTGCCCCGGAGCCCGACGGTGTCACCGCCCCTCACGCCAGAAGCCTGTTCGAGCATCGCGACGCGGCTCGATGAGCCGCTCGTCGGCACCGCCGTGCACACGGTCGCGTGGCTGCTCGTGGAGGTCGACGCCGGGTGGGGCCCGAAGGGGCTGCCCGACGCACCGATCCCCTCCGAGGTCCGCGACGCGCTGGTGGAGCGGACCGACGCGCTCGGCGTTCGCGTCCAGCTGGTCCGTCGCCCCGGAAGGGACTCCTCGCCCGACGCGCCGTTCGTGGCGCTGGCCCACAGCAGCCCGTCCGGAACCTGGATCCGCGCGTACGACGTCGCGAGCCATGATGATCTCGGCACGGTCGACGTCGCGCTGGCAACCGTCCCCACGCCACCCGAGACGGGTCGCGAGATCCCGCCGGTCATCCTCGTCTGCAGCCACGGACGCCGCGACCGCTGCTGCGCCTCGCTGGGCAGGCCGGTGGCAGCCGTGCTGGCAGCGCGGTGGCCCGAGGCCGTGTGGGAGACCACGCACACCGGCGGCCATCGCTTCGCCCCGACGGCCGTCGTCCTGCCGGTCGGCGTCAACTACGGCCGGCTCGACCTGGGCACCGTGATCGATCGGATCGAAGAGCTGCTCGAAGGCGACCTCGCGCTCGCCCACCTGCGCGGCCGCAACGGGCTCACCCGCTCGGCCCAGGCGGCCGAGATCTTCGCTCGGCGCGCTCTCGACCTGAACCGGATCGACGCGCTGACGTTCGTGGACGGCGCGCCCGACGGGGACGTCCATCGTGTGCTCGCTGACGGCGTCAGCTGGACGGTCAAGGTCCGCAAGGTCCCCACGGGCACGCCGCGCCCGCTCTCCAGCGGCAGCGACGAGCTCCAGGACCCGGGGGTCTGGGAGCTCGTCCAGCTCAGACGGAGCTGACTCAGCCTCGAAGCGCCTTGGCGAACAGCGCCGGCAGCGCGGTCGCGTCGCCCTTCCCCTCGATGCGCGCGAGCTCCGGACCGACGTCGCCAGCAGTCTTGTGGTTCGCGAACCAGACGGGCTTCATCGGCAGCTTGAAGGGGCCACGGACGACCGACTTCTGGGGCTTGTCGAACATGTAGGTGTTGTGCACGACGCCGGAGCCGGACTGGATGTCCGTGCGGGGGTTGCCGGGGAAGGCGCCCCACGTCGGCGAGACCATCGCGTAGGGGACGCCCGCGAAGTGGTTGACGGTCACGCAGCCATAGCGCAGCGCAGCGACGAGCTGTTCGAAGTCGTCCTTGTGCGCGCGCTCGGTGGCCGGGTCGATGATGACCGACGCCCCGAGGTTGCCCCACAGGGCGTCGTTGCAGAACAGCGCCGCCTGCCGCAGGTACGCGCCGATGTCGGTCGGGGCGTTGAGCCCGACCTCCGCGAAGACCGCGCAGAACGCCTCGGTCGTGAAGGTGATGTCGTCGGGGTTCGTCTCGTCGACGTCGCGGATCAACGTCCACGGAACGGCTTCCTCGTCGTCGCGGCCGAACGTCTTCGCGTCCGGGTGCTCGGCCATGAAGGTCTGCCAGCGATCCTTGGCGCCCGGGTAGTACGGGTGGCGCTCATCGATCGTGGACAGCGCGTGCTCGACGGCCTCGAGGAGCTCGTTGCGCTGGGCCCAGCGCTCGTGCGTGACGATCATGCGTGCCGCGACACAGTTGAAGCCGCCGTTGTTGGCGAGCATCGAGGCGATGTTGAAGCCCTGGTAGCGGATCTCGGCCTTCGACCAGCGACCGGGCACGACGATGATCGGCGTGACGTTGCCGAGCTCCGAGGAGAACGGGCGCTCGTTGACCGGCTCGTCCGCCGCGAGGCGACGGGCTCCCTCCTCGCCACCTCCGAAGACGATGGCCTCGTAGGTCTTGTCGGATCCCGTGATGTGCAGCGTGTCGACGCCCTCGTGGGTGGTGAGGTGCTTGCCGACCTCGCCGCCGCCGTAGGCGATCTTCAGCACGCCGTGCTCGACGAGCGCCGCGAACGCCCGCTCGACGTGGACGCCGGTGTAGGCGTTGACGGGGTTCATCTTGAGCAGGACGACCTCGTCCTCGACGAAGAGCTTGTAGAGCGCGTCCATCGGTCCGATCGAGGAGACGTTGCCGGCACCGAGGACGACCGAGACCTTGCCGGGCCGCTCCCCCGTCTCCGAGTACGCGACCGCGACGGTGTCCGAGAGAGAGTCGGCGGTGACTCCCGGCTCCATCCAGACCTCCGCGGAGAAGCCGGTGAAGAGCACGTTGTCGAGCAGGCCGGTCGGGAAGACCTTCGCGGCGATCTGGCCGCCGGGAAGCTCGCGCACCGCGCCGTACCCCGTCGAGCCGGTGTCACGCAGCGAGATCAACGACTCCTTGAGCAGCCGCAGGTTGCGCAGCACGATGACCGGGCCGGTGAAGTAGTCCTCGGCGCGGGCCCCGCCCGTACGTGGGATGCCCTTGTGCACGATGGCGGAACGGTTCCAGTCCTCGGCGACCGACATGGTGTCGTCGATCATCCGGTCGATCATCGCGATGCGGGCGTCGAGATCGACCTGGCGCCACGCGCCGGCGACGGAGGCAAGGTCCGCGACCATCTTGTCGAGGTCGGCGACCGGAGTGGCGGAGATCTCGGGCTCGGGCTCGGGGATCGCGAGGGTCCCGGTCTCGGTCGTGGCGCTCATGCTCGTGGCTCCTGAAGGCGTGGCAGACCTCGGATGCTAGTGGCGCCTGACCAGCCGGTCACCTCGTGGCGGTGCCGGCGACCCAGCTGTCGTGCAGCCGCGCGTAGACATCGTTGTTCGCGCGCAGCTCGTCGTGATGGCCGCGACCGACCAGCTTGCCGCCGTCGAACACGAGCACGAGGTCAGCGTTCTCCGCCGTGGACAGCCGATGGGCGATCGAGACGGTGGTCCGTCCGATGGTGAGCCCGCTGAGGGCACGCTGGAGCCGCACCTCGGTCAGCGGGTCGACCGACGACGTCGCCTCGTCGAGCACGAGGAGGTCCGGGTCGGCGACGTAGGCGCGCGCGAGGGTGACGAGCTGTCGCTCCCCAGCGGACATGCTCGTGCCACGCTCACCGACGTCGGTGTCGAGACCGTCGCGCAGGTCCTCGAGCCAGTCACCGAGACCGAGCTCGACGAACGCGAGCCGGATCCCGTCGTCGTCGACGTCCTCGCTCCCCATGGCGACGTTCTCGCGGATGGAGCCGCCGAACAGGGCGCCCTCCTGCGGAACCATCACGACCCGGTTGCGCAGGTCGTCGAACCGGATGCTGTCGATCGGCACGCCGGAGAGGAGCACCTTGCCGGACGTCGGATCCATGAGCCGGGTCAAGAGCTTCGCGAACGTCGTCTTCCCGGAGCCGGTCTCGCCCACGACGGCGATGTTGGTGCGCTCGGGCAGGTGGACGTCGACGTCCACGAGCGCCTGGAAGCCGGTGGCCTGCCGGGCAGGCTCGCCGGGCTTCGGGTAGCGGAAGCCGACACCTGCGAACCGGACGTCGATCGGCCCGTCCGGGATCGTCACCCCGTCGGGACCGGGGTCGGCGACGTCGGGCTCGATGTCGAGCACGTCGAGCACTCGGCGCCATCCGGCGACGGCCGTCTGTGCGTCGTTGATGATCTCGCCGGCCATCGTGAGCGGCTCGACGAACAGGCGGATCAGGAAGAGGAACGCGATGAGCGTGCCCGGTGACGGGTTGCCGCTCCCCACGCCCCAGACGAGCCCCGCGGCGATGACGGCCACGGTCGCCCCGCCAGAGAAGGTCTCGCTCAGCCCGCTGAAGATCGCCGACATCTTCCCGGCGTGGACGGCCGAGGAACGGTGGTCCTCGATGGTGTCGTCGAGCCGGGCCTGCGAGCGGGCCTCGATGCCGTAGGCACGGATGACCGACGCCCCGACCACGACTTCGCCCACGGCCGCGAGCATCGCTCCGACACGCACCCGTACCGCCTCGAAGGCATGGTCCAGCAGGCGCTGGAACCGCCGTGCGACGGCGATGTAGATCACGAACGTCACGACCACGATCACCGTCAGCGGGACGCTGTAGACGAGCATGACGGCGACGGAGATGACGAGCTGGCCGAGCGCCTGGATCAGCCCGATCCCGCCCCACTGCATGAACTGGGAGATCTGGTCGACGTCGGAGGTCACGCGCGAGACCATCGCACCGCGTTGCTCCGCAGCCTGGTGCAGCATCGACAGGTCGTGGACGTGGGCAAACGTGTCGACCCGCAGATCGCTCAGCGCCGTCTCGGTGACCTTCGCGAGCCGGCTGTTCATCCAGCCCGACGCGATCGCGGTGAGCAGGACCGCGCCGAACGCGACGAACGTGAGCTGGGTGACGAGGTCGAGGTCGACGCTCGTCCCGTCGCCGATGACGCCACGGTCGATGGTCTGCTGGACGACGATCGGGATGATCGCTCGACCGCCGGTGGCCAGGAGCGCCAGGACGACGGTGCCGCCGAGGCCGCTGCGCAGCACCGGGCTCAGCCGGACCCCACGGACGAAGGTCTCCCACGCGCCGGAGCGCTCGGGCGGTGCCACGGCGTCGGCGCTCATGACACGCTCCCTGCGTCGGCGCGCTGCTCGGCACGTTCGTCATGGTCACGTTCGTACGCGGTCACGAGGTCGCGGTACCTGACGTTGCTGGCCATGAGGTCGAGGTGCGCACCTCGTGCCGCGACGCGTCCGTGCTCGACGTAGAGCACCTCGTCCGCGAGGGCGATCGAGGACTGCCGGGCCGCGATGAGCATCGTGGTGGTGGGGATGCCCGATGCCTTGAGGCCGCGCAGGATCTCCTGCTCGACCGCTGGGTCGACGGCGGACGTGGCGTCGTCGAGCACGAGCAGGCGTGGTGAACGCAGCAACGCCCGGGCAAGCGCGATCCGTTGACGCTGACCTCCGGAGAGCGTGGCCCCGCGCTCGCCCACCTTCGCGTCGTAGCCACCCTCGAGCGCGCTGACGAACTCGTCCGCACGGGCGAGCCGTGCCGCCCGGAGCAGCGCATCGTCAGAGACACCGGCTCCGAGGTCGATGTTGTGACGGACCGTGTCGTCGAACAGGAACGCGTCCTGGAAGACGACCGCGACATCCTCCGCGAGGCTCGCGCGGGAGACGTCACGAAGGTCGAGCCCGTCGATCTCCAACGCCCCGTTGTCCGGGTCGAACAGCCGCACGAGCAGCGCGGCGATCGTGGACTTGCCGCTGCCGGTCGGTCCGACGATGGCGACGACGCGGCCGGGCGAGATGTCGAAGTCGAGCCCCTCGACCCCGCGCGCAGAGTCGTCGTCGCGGCTGCCGTCGGGTGCTGGGTGGTGGAAGGTGACGGTCCGTGCGGCGGTGGCAGCAGCGCCCTCGTGATCGGTCGGTGTCGTGCCGTACCGCATCGCCCCGGTCGACCTGAGCACCGCGTCGACACGGTTCCAGCCGGCGATGGAGCGGGGCAGGTCACCGAAGAGCCACCCGAACACGCGGACCGGAAGCGCGACCAGCCGCAGGAGGTAGGCGAACTCCACGAGCTCACCGGGCCGGAGGATCCCTGCCTCGACGCGACGTGCGCCGACGACCAGGACGAGCAGCGTCGCGATGTTCGGCAGGGCCTCGATGACGGGATCGAACTTCGCGCGGACGCGGCCGATCTTGATCATCCGGTCACGGAGCTCCTCGGACTCGCGTCGGAACCGCTCGGTCTCCTGGAGCTCGCGCCCGAGGGTCTTGACGACCAGCGCTGCGTCGAAGGACTCGTGCGCGATGCGGCTCACGTCGCCGCGGCGCTCCTGCGCCTCCATCGCGATGTCCTTGACGGCCTTCTGATAGGCGTAGTTCGCCACGCCGAGGACGGGTCCGATCAGCAGGCCGAGCACGGCGAGGATCGGGTCAGCGAGGAACAGCAGGACGGTGGTGATGACCACCATCACGACCGCCGACACCGCGAGCGGGAGCGGTGCCGCGACCTGGAACGACGCCTCGATGTCCGCGTTCGCGACCGACAGCAGCTCCCCCGTGGTGCGGGTGCGGTGCCAGCGGATCGGCAGGTCCACGTACTGCCGCGTGACAGCACGGCG
>CBDTYW010000048.1:0-17921 GCA_965364735.1 uncultured Nitriliruptoria bacterium | reverse complement strand
CGGGCCGGCACCGTCGACGAGGGGAGCGAAGTCCATGCTGCCCCCGACGATCGGCGGCTGGAACGACGCCTGTCGGACGGCGTTGACGCCCGTGCCCCACTGGTCGGTCACGCACGCCGCGCCGGGCTTGGTGGCGGGCGTGGCGCGATCGACGGCGTAGTCCTGGCCGCCAGCCTCCTCGACCTTGAGCTGGATCCGTGTCCACGTTGCACCCGTGGTCTGGTCGTACTGGTTGCCGATGTCGAAGGCCCGGGTGAACCGGGTGTTCAGCTGCAGCATTCGCTCGAGCTCGTCGAGCTTGGTCCGGTAGTTCTGCGACGGGTCGACCCCGGTGGCGGTGGTGGGACCGTTCAGCATGTCGTTCAGGTCGATCAGGTCGTGCGCGACGCACTGGAGGTTCGCTCGCTGGTTGCGGATCAGGCCCTCGACCTGGAGGAGCGGACCGGAGGCGTTGTCGAGCAGGTTGCCGAGGTTCACCCGCTCGTCGGCGAGCACGTCCATGAGGTCGGCCGTGTTGGAGAAGAACGATCGCAGCTCGTCTCCCTGCTCGTCGAGCAACCGGAGCACCGGCTCGGACGTGTCGAGCAGCCGCTCGAAGTCCGGGATGCCGCTCAGCAGCGTCGTGTTGAGGTCGAGCGCGTCACGGTTGATCTGCTTGATCGTGTCGGTCCGCCCGCGCAACGTGATCGCGAGCTCGCGGACGAGGATCGCGACGTCGTCGTTGTTGATCGCGCGGAAGAGCTCAGCGGACTCGTCGAGCAGGAACGGCACGCGGGCGGGGACGATCTGCTCGGTCGTGGTGACCGTGGCGCCCACGGCGACCGGCGTCCAGCCGGGACCTGCCGGCTGGAAGTCGATGGCCTGCTCACCGAGCGGCGAGCGACGCAGCACCTGGACGCGTGAGTTGTCCGGGATCTGCTGATCCCCGTCGATCGACATCGTCGCGAGCACGCCGTCGCTCGTGAACTGCATGTCCGAGATCACGCCCACGGTCTTGCCGAGCACCGTGACCTCCTGGCCGGGCAGCGCACCGCCGGCCTCGGGGAGCGCCACCTGGACGTCGTAGCGGTCGGAGAACAGGATCCCGTTCGCGTACGTCAGCAGCGCGATCGAGAAGATGAAGATGATGAAGAGCACGAACGCCAGGAGGTTGACGCGCAGGCGGTTGGTGAGACCACTCATCAGCTGCCCTCCTCGATCTTGTCCTGGCGACGTTCACACTGCTCGACGTCGTTGAGGCACGGATCGTCTTCGTCGACGAACGCCGGCGGTGAGTTGCTCTCGCCACCGTTCGGCGGCGTGCAGTCACGGGTCGGGTCGCCGTTCGTCTCGGTCAGGCCACAGACGATGAAGTCGAGCCAGACCTGTGCCTGCTTGTCGACCGCACCGTTCGGCACCAGCTCGTTGTGGCGCGGCAGCCAGACCAGGAGGTTGTTCAGCGCTCCGTCGATGCGGGTGAGCTGCGACAGGATCTTGCGCAGCCGTCTGATCGTGCGGTCGGTGACGTCGGCCTGCTCGACCATGATCGTCTCACCGATGACGGCGAGCCGCGTGAGGTCCGCAAGCGTGTCGATGAGGCGGTCGTCCTCGGCGGCGAGCGCCTCGGCGGCGAGCCGCAGGTCCTCGAGGGCAGCGGCGTTGCCCTCAGCGTTCGGGGCCAGTCGTGCGGTTGCGTCGTCGAGGTTGTCGATGACCCGGAGCAGCTGCTCCTTGTCGGCGTCGAGATCCCCGACGAAGCCGTTCACGTTCTCGATCAGGGTGCCGAGCAGGCTTCCCCGGCCGCCGAAGGCCTCGGCCCCCGTCTGCACCGCGATCGCCAGCTTGTCCGCAGACGCGAGCGCCAGCAGGTCGCCGCCCCCGGCGACGAGCTCCTCGAGCCCGTTCGCCACGATGGTGTTCTCCAGGTGCATCCCGTCGCTGAGCTCTCCGGTCGTCCCGTCGGGGACGATGTCGATGAAGCGCTCGCCGAGCAGGCTGGTCCGAGCAACCCGAGCGATGACGTCGCGGGGGAGCTCGTTGGACTCGGTGACCGTCATGGTGACGCGGGCCCGGTTGTCGTCGGTCAGCTCGATGGCGGTGACCTGGCCGACGACGATGTCTCCGGCCCGGACGCTGGATCGGACGACGAGGTCGAGGACGTCGTCGAAGTCCGCGGTCAGCGTGAGCGTGTCGTCACCGGTCGAGCAGCCGGTGGCGATCAGGGCGAGCGACGCGAAGAGCGCGACGGCCATGCGGGAGATGCGCTTCATGACGATGCCTCCTCGCCGTCGCGTGCATCCAGCGCGGCGGCGATGCCGGCCGCGAAGCCCGCGTTGCCGAACTCGCCGAGCAGCTCGGCACGGCGGGCCTCCAACGCCTCCCGGAACCCGGGCACCACGTCGATCGCGTCCGCGACCGCGACGCCCATCGGGACGGCGGTGCCGGGCTCGCCGTTGGCGCCGGAGGGGCAGGGGATGAGCGGCGGAAGGCAGAGATCGTCGGGGATGACGTCGGACAACGGGATCTGATCGCAGCCCGGGACGCCGAGGCGTTCGCACAGCCCGACGAGCCGGCGTTCGGTGGTCTCCGCGACGAGGTTCGCGAGCCCGCCTGCGTGGTCCACCAGCGGGAGGAGGTTGTTCTCGTAGTCGAACACCCGGTCGGCGTGGCCGAACAGCTCCGCTGACGAGAGGATCGCCAGCGAGAGCTGGTCGATGTTGCGGTTGCTGGTGCGGGTCAGCCGCGTGAGCGTCTCGATGTCGCGCTCGAGGTCCGGTCGGTGCTCGTCCAGCAGGCTGCCGAGCTCGCTCGTGAGGCGGACGAGGCCCACGAGCGCCGCGTCGAGGTCGCCGCGCTGGTTGACGATGTGGCTGATGAGCGTGTTGTAGTCGCGCAGCAGCTTCGCGATCTCGTCGTCGCGGCTCGAGATCGTCTCGTTGAGGTCGCTGAGCCGGGAGGCCAGACGGATGAGGTCGTCGTCGTTGTCCTGGAGCACCTTGATGGCTCCGGACGCGGCGTCGATCGTCTGCCCGAACAGCGCGCCGTTCTCGTCGATGACGTCGGCGAGGTTGCTCACGAGGCGGCTCACCTCGTTCTCGTCGAGGCCCCCTACGAAGTTGTTCAGGGACTCGAGGATCTCGTCGAACTCACGCGGGACGATGGTCCGTTCGCGCGGGATCACGGCGTCGGCCTGGAGCGTGGCGCCGGCCTCGTAGGCCGGGTGGAGCTGGACGTAGCGCTCGCCGAGCAGCGTCTCCGGGATGATGATCGCGGTGACGTCGACGGGGAGGGGCTGGCCGTCGATCTTCAGGTCGACGAAGACCGAGTCCGAGTCCGGGCTGATGCGGATCTCCTGGATGGTGCCGACGTCGACGCCGAGCACCCGGACGGCCGAGCCGGGGAACAGCGCGTAGGCGCGGGAGACCTCGGCGGTGATCACGTAGGAATCGTCGCCGCCTCCGAAGGTGCTGCAGCCCGTGGCGAACATCGAGAGCGCGGTGACGACGGCGAGCAGCCGGCGACGGGCGGGGGAGCGCTTCATCGCGTCACCTCCGGGCTCGTGCCGCGAGCAAGCTCGAGCGTGTGGGAGAACAGCCCGCTGACGGGGATGTGCGTCGTGGTGACCCCGGACAGCGAACGGACCGAGGACGCGGCCGCCTGAGCCGTCTCGCAGGTCGGGTCGGGGCCGAGGATCGTGGTGAAGAGCTCGTCCAACGTCCCGCCACAGCCGAGGAGCGCATCGATGCCGGCACCGCCGAGGCCGGTCACGAAGACGTTGCCCCAGCCGCGCGTGTTGGTCTTGGCCTCGCCACCCTCGTACCCGATGGACGCGAAGCCTTCGAACGAGACGCCCTGGTAGGCGAACAGGTGAGCGAGCTCGACCTGATGGCGGTCGACGATCTGCAGGTCGACCTCGAGCTCGTCGAGGATCCGGTCGATCTGGGCTCGACGGTCGCTCAGCAGGTCTGCGGCGATGTCGGTGGCGGAGGCCGTGGATCGCAGCAGCTTCGTGATGTCCTCACGTCGATCCACGAGGCGGTCGAGGACGTCGCCGAACTGGTCGATGACGAGGATCAGCTCATCGTCCTTGTTCTCCAAGATGACCGCGATCCGCTCGGTGCGGTCGAGCGCGACGTCGATGTCGTCGCGTCGCTCGACGATGATGTCGGCGACCGAGTTCAGGCCGATGAGGAGGTCCTCGACGTCCTCGCGTGCGTCTTCGGTGATGTCCGCGAGCGCGGTCGTGAGGGCCTGGAGCGCGTCGACGTCGGTCGTCTCGAGGAGCTCGACGGTGCGATCACCGAGCTCTGGGAGGTCGATCGGGGTGGTGGTTCGGCTGGACATGATGACGTCGCCGGGAACGAACGGCTGGGTCGAGTCGCCCGGCTCGATCACGAGCGCCCGCCGTCCGAGGATGTTCTCCACCGCGATCGCGGCGCGGGAGTCGTTCGGGACGAGCTCGGACTCCAGCAGGAAGTCGACGCGCGCTTCACCGCTCTCGATCACCACGCGCTTGACCGTGCCGACCTGCAGCCCGGCGACAGAGACCGTGTCACCGGAGGTCAGGGAGCCGGCGTCGCTGAAGTAGGCGGTCAGGGCGATGCCGCTGTCGAAGGCGCCGCCGGACAGGCCGACCGCGAAGACGGTCGCCACGCCGACGACGATCGCGACGATGATGCCGATGAGGGTCTGGTTGCGTTCGAGCAGCATCAGGAACCCCCTCCGCGTGAGACGTCGAGCATTCGTCCGAAGAGCCTGCCGAGCCCGAAGGCCTGCGGCCCCGGGTCGGCGTCGGTGATCAGCACGTCGACGGACTGCCGGCTGGACGACTGGGCGCTCGAGCCGGCTGGCGACGGCAGCTCTGCGCCGCGGTAGCTCGACCCCGGGATCGACTCGTCGGCCGCGCTGAACCCGACGCCGCGCACGTTGAAGTACTGGCCGAGGTTGGAGATGCGGTGGTAGGCGCCGATCCCGATGCCGGTGAACTCGACCACCCGCTCGAGGTTGTCACGGTTGACGGAGAGGACTGCCGTGGCCCGGTCCAGCGCATCGAGCGCCAGACGGATCTCCCCGTCGTTGCGCGAGAGCAGCGAGCCGAGCTCGTCCTGGACGTCGTCGAGGGTGGTGACGGCGGTGATGAGCGTGTCGTTGCGCTGCTGCAGCGTGCCGGAGACGTCGACGAAGGCGTCCAGGAGCCCGTTGAGGTCGTTCTCGCGCTGCGCGTACGCGTCCAGCACGGTGGCGGCGTTGACGAGCAGGCGCTCGAGCTCCTGGTCGCGGGTCGCGATGGCGCTCGTGAGCGAGGCACCGTCGCGGATGATCTCGCGGACCTCTTCCTCGCGCCCGACGAGGGCCTCGGCGAGGGCTTGTACGGCGAGGTTCGAGACCTCGGGGTCGAAGGCCTGCATGATCGGCGTGAGCCGGTTGAGGAACACGCCGATGTTCGCGGGCTCTTCGGTCTGGGCCAAGGGGTACTGGTGCCCGGCCCGGACCGGTGCTCCGTTCCCGGGCTCGATGTAGAGGAAGCGCAGCCCGAGCACGTCGCGCCAGCGGATGCTGACCTGCGCGTCAGCCTCGAGCTCGATCGAGTCGTAGACCTCGAAGTGCACGAGCGCGCTGCGGCCGTCGATCAGCTCGACCGACGACACCTTGCCGACGTCGACGCCGGCGATCTTGACGCCGTCGTTCTTCAGCAGACCCGACGCGTTGGTGAAGACGGCGCTGTACGGACGGGTCGGCGTGAAGTCGAGGTTGCCGACGAGGATGATGATCCATGCCGCGAAGCCGAGGCAGACCACCGTGAAGATGCTGAACTTGAGGAGCGGGAAGCGATCGTTCACGTCAGGCCTCCGGCGTCGGGCAGATCGGGATGGCGGCGGCCAGCGGGCCGGCCTGCTCGCAGATCCCCGCAGCGATCACCTGACCGTCCACGAAGATCCGGAAGTAGGCGAACCCGGTTCCGTCGGTCAACCATCCCGGCTCGTGACCGAGCTTGTACGTGTAGCGGTAGAAGCCCTGGACGACATTGCCGATCTCGGCTTCGTAGTCCTCGAAGAGCGCCAGGATCGGGTCGCCGGAGTCCAGCAGCCGATCGAAGGTCTCACGCTCGACCTCGAGCCACTCCGCGAGCGTCACGGCGAAGGTCGAGGTGTCGCGCAGCACCCGAGCGATGTCGTCCTGACGTGCGATGAGCAGCTCGGTACCGCCGGGGATGCTGGCGCTCAGCCGGTTGATCTCGTCGGCGGTGAGGACCAGGTCCTGCGCGACGTCGGCGAGCTGGCCGAGCCGCTCGAGGCTCTCCTCGGCGATGCGGTCCCCGAACGCGGCGAGCTCGCTCCCGACGGCCAGGTTCTCGGCGATGATCGGTCCCTCGCCCTCGAACGAGCCGAGCGCTTCGATGATCTCGGCGAGGTCCTCGGGGTCGATGGCCTGCAGCAGCGGCGTCAGCTCGTCGATGACGGCGTCGAGCTCGGTGATCTGGCGGTTCGCGCGGAGCACGTCGCCTGCCGCGAGCGCTGCTCCGCCGGTGAGGAAGTCCGACGCTTCGAACACGAGCTCGACCTGCTTCTCGCCGAGCAGCGTCTTCTGCGCGACCTGCACGTTGATCTTGTCCGCGGTCGGCAGCGGCGGCTCCGGGTCGAGCAGCAGCGTCGCGATGGCGAACGGGCCCTCGCCGTTGAGCTTCTCGAACCGCAGCGCGGAGACCTTGCCGATGATGACCCCACGGGTCTTGACGTCCGTGCCGACGTAGAGGCCAGACCCCGCCGTGCCGAGGATCGCCTCGACCTGGTAGGAGCCCGAGGCCGGGGCCAGGGCGAAATCAACGCCGAGGTAGCCGAGCGCGATGAGGAGGATCGCGAGCGATGAACCCACGACTCGACGGATGAGTGTCTGGTTCATCGGCGCATCACCCTGCGATCCGGATGGTCTCGCCGCCGCCCCAGAAGGCGATGGAGAGGACCATGTTGAGCACGACGACGATCGTGATGGACGCGCGGATGGCCCGTCCGACCGCGACGCCGACGCCGGCCGGCCCACCCTTGGCGTAGAAGCCGTAGTACGTGTGCACGAGCACCACGACGATCGTGAAGATGATCGCCTTCGTGACGCTGTAGAAGATGTCGATGGGCGGCAGGAACAGGTCGAGCCGCTCGGTGAACGCACCGGAGCCGACCGTCTCGATGCCCGTGGCGACGAGGCGTGTGGCCACCAACGACGAGCTGAGGCCCAGCAGGTACAGCGGGATCGCCGGCAGCAGCGCTGCCCAGATCCGGGTGGACACGAGGTAGGGGATCGGGCGGATGCCGATGACCTCACATGCGTCGATCTCCTCGGAGATGCGCATGGCGCCGAGCTCCGCGGTGTAGCCGGCGCCGACCTTCGCGGCCAGGGCCACCCCCGCGATGAGGGGGGTGATCTCGCGGACGTTGGCCCAGGAGGCGAAGAGACCGATGTAGGCCTTTGCGCCGAGGGCGTCGAGCGCGGCAACGCCCTGCAGCCCGACCTGCGTGCCGGTGAAGAAGGCGAGCGCGCCCATGACGAACAGCATGCCGCCGCCGACGATGATGGCGCCGGAGCCGATGACGACGTCGGAGATCTGCGGGAGGATGTTCGAGCGCCACCACTTCAGCGAGTAGAACATCCCGCCGATGGCCTCACCCCAGAACTTCATCTGCTCGTAGAACTCCTCGAACACGCCGAGGGGTCGGGTCGCGCCGAGCAGGGCTCGCTCACCGCGAGACTTCTGAGCGTTCGGGGACGCGTTGATCGTGCTCATGGTGTCGCTCCCCTCATCCGAGTTTCGGTGGGAAGAGGTTCAGGTACAGCGCCGTCAGCACGAAGTTGACGAAGAACAACACGATGAACGTCATGACGACCGCGCGGTTGACGGCCTCGCCGACGGCCTTGGGGCCACCGAAGGCGTTGTAGCCGTAGTGGCAGGCGATCGCGGCGGCCAGGAATCCGAAGATGACGGCCTTGACGAGGGCGCCCCAGAAGTCGGTCAGCTGAGCGATCTCGGTGAACGAAGAGAAGTAGGCGCCGGTGGTGCCCTTCTGCACGATCACGGCCATGTACCAACCGCCACCGATGCCGGCCGCGGAGACGATGCCGTCGAGGAGGACGGCCACGAGCGCTGCGGCCGCGAGGCGTGGCAGGACGAGCCGGTGGACCGGGTCGACGCCCATGACCTCCATGGCGTCGAGCTCGGAGCGGATGCGTCGCGACCCGAGGTCCGCGGTCATCGCGGATCCGCCGGCGCCGGCGATCAGCAGGGCGGTCCCGATCGGGGCGGACTCACGGACGACGGCGAGGACCATCGCCGCCCCGATGTGGGCTTCTGCGCCGATCTGGCGAGCCAGGTTCCCGATGTGCAGGGCGATGATCACGCCGAAGGGGATCGAGATCAGGATGACGGGGACGAGGGTCACCTTGGCGATGAACCAGCACTGGAGGATGAACTCCTTGGCGGGGAACCCCTTGCGGATCGCCAGAACGCCGTCGATGCCCATCGATGCGACGCCGCCGAGCTGAGCGATGCCGTTGCCGATCCGGGCCATGTGTGCTCTCGCGTTCGCGTCGGACGCCCGCCGACCCGGGACGGGCGCAGCGAGTTGTCGGGGGCTGGGCAGGGGGCACGCCAGAACTGGTTCTCCCACAGAACCGAGGCAGCCGGACCCCCATCGTTGCGGGGAAGGTAGCCAAGGGTGGTCAGAACCGTGTGGAGGCCAAGGCCCCGCTTGCATCGCTCGGCGCGCGGAGCGTGCTCGCTGGGCGACCGGTGCACGGGGGCTGGCCGTTCGGGCGGGGGCCCTGCTGCTCCGGTGCTGCGGGGGGGTTTCTGAGATTGATCTGCGAAATCGGTTGACCGCCCGGTGCGCGCACCGCACACTTGGCGGAACGCGGCGCACGCGCGACCGGACGGTCGTGCGCGGTGACGTCGCCTCGGACGCGCCAACGCGCGCTCGGCTGCGTCTGCACAGAGTGGGGTGAGCAATGTCGGACGAGACTCCCGAGAAGACCAAGCGATCCACCGGGTCCCGGACCCTGGCCCGCGGTCTGGCGCTCCTGACGGCGCTGGGCGACGAGCAGGAGGGCGCGACGGTGTCCGGGCTCGCGGAAGCGACGGGCCTCGACCGAGCCGTGCTCTACCGGCTTCTGGACACGCTCACGAGCGAAGGCTTCGTGACCCGTGACCCCGACAGCCGCAAGTACCGGCTCGGGCTCTCCATGCTCGAGCTCGGGGTGCAGGCTGGTGCCGGTCTCCAGGTGCGCAAGCTCGCTGGTCCGCCGCTCCGCGCGCTGATGGAGGACACCGACGAGACCGCCTGCCTCGCGGTCCGCGATCGCGACGACCTCGTGGTGGTCGAGGTCATCGAGCCGGGGGACCGGTTCGTGACGGTGAACTACCGCGTCGGCTTCCGGCACCCGCTGGGTGCCTCAGCCCACGGCAAGGCGCTTCTGGCCTTCCTCCCCGAGGGAGCTCGCGACCCGGCGCTCCAGCCAGTCCGCCAGCGCGGCGTGGCCTACACCCGCGACGAGCTCGAGCAGGGGGCGTCCGGCGTGGCGGCCCCGGTCTTCGACCACACCGGCAAGGCTGTCGCTGCGGTGGGCATCGTGGCGCCCAGCGCTCGGCTCCCGGAACCGGAGGCCATCGCGCTCCGCGTCCTGCGCTCCGCTCGCGAGATCAGCGAGCGGCTCGGCTGGCGTCCGCGCCGGATGACGCCGGGTGGCTGATGCCGTCGGTCCTCCGGCTCACGACCTCGCGGTCGTCGAGCTGCTCGGCGCGCTGACCTACGGTCAGCTCCGCGCCTTCGAGGTGACGGCGCGAGCCATCCGCGTTGCTCCCGACGCGCGCACCGCTGCGGAGGTCGCGGACTTCGCCGGCCTCGAGCACGCCGCCTACCGCAGTCTGCGCGACCTCCTCGCCTCCCGGACCGACCTCGCCTCCGGGTTGATGGACCGGCAGAAGCCACACTTCGACGCCTACTTCGACGCGGTCCGGATGGAGACGTGGGTCGACGCCTGCACGTTCTTCGCGTTCGGGCTGCCGCTGGCAGCGGACTTCGTGCGAGCCATCGCCCCGCGGATGGACCCTGCCAGCGCGGACGTCGTCGTCTCGGCGCTCGCCGGCCGCGACGCGTTCGAGGCCACCGCTTCCGACGTGGTCCGGCGGTCCATCGCCGCGGACGACGAGGCACGTGAGGACGTGCGGCACCAGGTCGCCGATCTGCTGGGTCGGGTGCTGACCGGGTTCCAGGGTGCGCTCGCAGAGACCGACGCGCTCGAGGTGCTGCTCCGGTTCGACGCGCCGGAGGACGCGACGATCGAGCGCGCCGTGCGGCTCCTCGCGGTCCGGATGCTCGACGGGCATCGACGGCGGATGCACGCCATCGGCATCGAGGACCTGGACTAGAGCCGCGGTCTAGGGGTGGATCCGCTCGAGGTGGACGTCAGCCCACAACGGGTCCGTGTCGGGGAGGTCGCGGCGGTGGTGCCCCCCGCGCGACTCGCGTCGCAGCCGCGCTGAGGTCGCGATGAGCTCCGCCGCACGGACGGCGAGCCACAGCTCTGCGTGATCGCGGTTGGTCCGGCGCTCCCCGAGCTCGGCGCGGATGGCCCGGAGCTCGGTGAGCGTCGTCGCCAGCAGCTGGTCGTCGCGAACCGGACCTGAGCCCTGCCACATCGACGTCCGCAGGCGGTCGCGGATCGCGTCGAGGTCGAGCGTCGGCATGAAGGCGGCGTCGCCGCCGCTCGTGAGCTCCGGGCGGCGTGGCGCGCCATGGATCGCATCGACGGCGCCTCGGAGGTCCGCGGACATCGACAGCGCCGCACGACGGCCGAACACGAGCGCCTCGCTGAGCGAGTTCCCGGCCATCCGGTTGGCGCCGTGCAGGCCCGTGGAAGCGACTTCGCCGGCCGCCCAGAGCCCGGCGACGGACGTGCGACCGTGGAGATCGGTACGGACCCCGCCGACCATGTAGTGCGCGGCGGGCGTCACGGGCACCCGGGAGTTGGCGAGGTCGAAGCCGTAGGCGGCGGCGCCGGCGAGGACCGTCGGGAACTCCTCTGCGAACTGCTCGTCGGTCAGGTGCGTGGCGTCGAGCCAGGCCTGCCCGCTCGGGAGCGCGAGGATCGCGGAGGCGACCACGTGGCGCGGCGCCAGCTCGGCGTCGGGGTGGACGTCGAGCATGAACCTGTTGCCGTCGTCGTCGTGCAGGGTCGCCCCGGCACCGCGGAGCG
Organism: uncultured Nitriliruptoria bacterium; assembly: GCA_965364735.1. GTDB lineage: Bacteria > Actinomycetota > Nitriliruptoria > Nitriliruptorales > Nitriliruptoraceae > CBDTYW01. Next base: position 6,701 of record CBDTYW010000048.1, on the reverse strand, counting down.
CCTCGGTGAGCAGGAAGCGCCACGCCCCGCTGATCGCCAGGCCGGTGGGGTGGAACTGGACGAACTCCAGGTCGCGGACGGCCGCGCCGCCCCGGTACGCGAGGACGACCCCGTCGGCGGTCGCGCGATCCTGGTTCGTGGTGGCCGCGAACAGGCCACCACAGCCGCCGGCCGCGAGGAGCAGGGCCCGGCAACGGACGAGCCGCAGGCTGTGGTCGGCGTCGAGCACCCATGCGCCCACGACACGGCCGTGGTCGTCGGTTGCCAGCTCGACGACCATCGCGGGCAGGCGCTGGACACGACCGCGAGCGGGGACGCGGAGCGCTCGGACCAGCTCCGCGCCGGTGGCGTCGGCGCGATGCACCGACCGCGCGACGGCCTGCGCGCCCTCGCGCGCGAGATGCAGCTCGGTGACGTCGACCGCGGGACCGTCGTGCCCGTCGAGCACGGCCCCGAGGGCGATCAGGTCGGCGACCCGCTCTGGTGCCTCGTGGGCGAGGACCTGCACGGCCGCGTTGTCGCAGAGCCCGTCGCTGGCCCGGTGCGTGTCGAGGGCGTGCAGCGCCGGTGAGTCCGTCGGGTCCAGCGCCGCCGCGAGCCCACCCTGAGCCCAGGGGCTGGATCCGCTGCGGACGGGCGAGCCCTTGTCGATGACGAGGACGTCGAGGCCCTCGTCGAGGTGGATCGCGGCCATCAGCCCTGCGATCCCGGCCCCGACGATCACGACGTCGGCGCTGTAGGTGCCGTCGTCGGCGAGCGCAGGCGGCGGTGGCAGGTCGACGCCGCGTGGCTGGTCGTCCGTGGTCACCGGGCGCTCCCCGTCTCGGCTGGCTCCGCGAACGCCGGAGTCTAGGGGCCGAGGTCCTCGCGTCCGATTGGCAGGTCGGGTCGCCAGCCGCGATGCTGTGCGCCAGTCTCGATCCCACCGGAGCCTTCATGTCCCTGCCGACCATCGCGATCATCGGGGGCACCGGCCCGCAGGGCCGCGGCCTCGCCGCTCGCTGGGCCCGCGCCGGACACCCGGTCCTGATCGGGTCACGGACCGAGGAACGTGCCGAGGAAGCCGCCGTCGACGCGCGGGAGCGCGCCGGGGACGGGGTGCAGCTGCGAGGCACCACCAACGCCGAGGCGGCTGACGCGGCGGACATCGTGGTCGTGGCCGTCCCCTACGAGGCACAGGCGGCGGCGCTCCCGCCGCTGCGCGACGCCGTCGCGGGCAAGCTTGTCTGCAACGTCGTCAACCCGATGACCTTCGACAAGCTCGGGGCATCGGCGATCCCGGTCCCGGAGGGCTCGGCGGGTGAGCAGAACGCCAGCTACTGGCCGGACGCCCGGATCGTGTCCGGGTTCCACGACGTCTCGTCCAAGCGGCTCCTCCGCGTCGACGAGGCGATCGTCACCCACGTGCTGCTCTGCGGCGACGACCTCGACGCGGTGCACGAGGTCGGCAAGCTGGCCCACGCGATCGAGGGGATGTACCCGGTCTACGCCGGTCCGTTGCGCAACTCGTCCTACATCGAGAACCTCACGTGCGTCCTGCTCGCGGTGAACAAGCACTACCGCGTGCAGGCGGGCATCGTCATCGACGGCGTCGAGACCGCCTGACGGTCAGGTCGCCCGGGACGTCAGCGCCAGGTGGGCCGCCCGGAGCCGGGTGACCAGTAGACCCGGCGTGCCGTCACCGATCGTCTCGCCGTCGACCTCGACACAGGCGGTCACCCCGGCGATCGATGAGGTCAGGATCACCTCGTCGGCGAGGAGGATCTCGCGTCGGTGCAGCCCGCGTTGCTCGACGTCGAGCCCGAACGAGCTGAGCAGGTCGAGCACGTCCGCACGGGTGATCCCGGCGAGGATGCGGCCGTCGTCGGGGGCCGTCACGATGCGGGCGCCGAACCTGGCGATGACGTTGGCGGTCGCGGCTTCGCGGACCTCGTGGTCGGTGTCGACGAGGAGCGCCGTGTCCGCTCCGGCCACGGCCGCCTCCCGCAGCGCGAGCATCTCGGCGGAGTAGGACAGCGTCTTGATGCGGGGCAGCGACCGTCGCAGCGGGAGGGTGATCGCGCTGACCTCTGGGAGATCGTCGTCGTGGTCGTCGATCCGATGGGCCGTCGCGAGGACGGTGGGAACGGCCGACGGATGTGGCTTGGGGGGCCACGGTCCCGAGACCTCGACGACGCCCGGAGTCACGATCAGGCGAACCGCCCAGGCGGTGTTCGCGTCGAGCGGTTCGAGCACCCCGAGGACCGCCTCGCGCAGGACCTCGGCAGGCGGCGACTCGAGCCGGAGCGCCTGCATCCCGGCTCGTGCGCGAGCCACGTGTGCGTCGAGCCGCCACGGAATGCCGCCGCGCGTTCGGAGCGTCTCGAAGACGCCCTCGCCGGACCGCAGCCCGCGGTCGTGCAGGCTGACGGCCGCCGTCGCGGCGTCGACCAGGCGACCGTTGACCCAGGCGTGCTCGGGCGTGCGGCTCATCGGCTGGTCTCCTGTGCGGGCTGGGCGCCGACCGCGGCGAGGAAGGCGGCGGCCTTGTCGAGGCTCTCCTGCAGCTCCGCGTCCGGGTCGGAGTCGGCGACGATGCCGCCGCCGGCCCCGTACTCGACGTCGCCTCCGGGGAAGAGGGTGGCGGTCCGGATCGCCACGGACGTGCCGAGGCAGCCCGCCCCGACGAAGCCGATGGCGCCGCAGTAGGCGCCGCGCCGGACCGGCTCCAGCTCCTCGATGATCTGCATCGCGCGGACCTTCGGGGTGCCGGTGACGGAGCCGCACGGGAAGGTCGCGCGGAGCAGCTCTCCGTAGCCGACGTCGGCTCGCAGCGTCCCGACGACGGTCGAGACGAGGTGCCAGACGGTCGGGTGGGCCTCGACGACCACGAGCTCCGGGACGGTGACGGACCCGACCTGACAGACGCGGCCGAGGTCGTTGCGCTCCATGTCGACGACCATGACGTTCTCGGCGCGGTCCTTCTCGGATGCCACCAGCGCGTCGCGTTCCGCCTGATCGGCGAGCGGGTCCTCACGCCGCGGCCGCGTGCCCTTGATCGGACGGGTCATGACTCGGCGCCCGACGCATGCGAGGAACGTCTCCGGGGAGATCGAGGCGATCCGCGCATCTCCGAGCGGAGCCGTGGCGCCGAACTCGGCCGGGCTCTCCCGACGAAGCGCCCGGTACAGGTCCACCACGTCGCCTTCCCAGCGAGCTCGGATCGTCTGGCTCAGGTTCACCTGGAAGACGTCGCCCGCCCCGATGTGGTCGAGCACGTGGCGGACGGCCTCGACGTAGGCGGACGGCGGGAGGCTCGTGGTGGAGGTGATCGAGGCCGGTGGGACGCTCTGGCTGAGCGGCGGGATGTGCTCGGTACCGGCCAGCGCGGTCGTGACGCGTTGCGCGACCTCGTCGAGCTCGACGTCGTCGCGCACCATGGGCCGCGTCCACAACGTCGCCGCCTCGCGGTCGGGCGCGATCGCGAGGACGACTTCGGCGAGGTGCAGGTCGAGCAGCGGAAGGCCGCGGTGGTGGGCCGTGCTGAGCGGCTGCGAGGTCGGCTCGGCTCGGCGCCCGAGGTCGTAGCCGAACACGCCGACGAGGCCTCCGGTGAAGCCCGCCGGCGCGTCCGCGTCCGGGCCGAGGCCGACCCTCCCCGCGACGAGGTCGATCGCGGCGAACGGATCCTCGCCCAGCCAGATCGGGTGGGCGTCACCTCGGAGGCGCAGCGTCACTCCATCGCCGTCGTCGATCAGCCGCGCCGAGCCGATGACCGCGATGTAGGAGGTGCCGCGGAGCCCGGCGGTGCCGGTCGACTCCAGGACGACGATGTCCTCGACGGACTCCATGGCCCGCGCGCAGGCGATGAGGTCGACGGTCCCGTCCGGGTTGCGGGGCGCGGCCACGGCAACGCCGTGGACGCCGGCTGCGCGGAGTCGATCGAGGGCGACGTCGGGGTGCACGCCAACGCCTTCCGATGGGCGACCGCCGGGCGGGTTCCCGGGTGCCCCACGCTATCCGTCAGCCGGTGTGCGCCCGCGTCGCGTCGAGGGTGACGGAGAGGTCATTCCAGAGGTCCTCGACGTCCTCGATCCCGACGCTGAGGCGGATGAGACCCGGGGGGAGATGCTCCTGTCCACCGTGGCGGGATCGACGTTCCATGTTCGACTCGACGCCGCCGAGCGAGGTGGTGTGCTGGATGAGCCGGACGCCGGCACAGAGCGCTTCTGCGCGTTCCGCGCCTCCGGTGACGACGAAGGTGATGATCGCGCCCGGGCCGTCGAGGACCCGGGCCGCCACGTCATGGTCGGGGTGGCTGATGAGGCTCGGGTGGAGCACCGAGCTGATCTCGGGGTGCCCCTCCATCCGGGCTGCCAGCTCGATGGCGCTCGTCTGTGCAGCGGACAGCCGCAGCGCCAGCGTCCGTGCGCCGCGGGTGGCGAGATGGGCCTCCATGGCCCCGGGCGTCGCCCCGCCGAGCGCCCGACGCCGACGGATCTGGGCATGCAGATCCGTGTCCGGCCGCGCGACCACAACCCCTGCGAGCAGGTCCGAGTGCCCCCCGATGTACTTCGTGGCCGAGTGCATGACGAGGTCAGCGCCGGCCACCAGAGGCCGTTGGTTCAGCGGGGTCGCGAACGTGTTGTCGACCGCGACGACGCAGCCCTCGCGCCGCGGCAGCTCGCAGATGGCCGGCAGGTCAGCGACCACCAGCATCGGGTTGGACGGTGACTCGATCCAGACGAGGTCCGCGGTGAGGAGCGCCTCGGCCCAGCCGGCCACGTCAGCGGTGGCGACCCGTCGCACGGTCCAGCGTCCGGCTGCCACACCGTCGTCCACGAGCGCTGCCACGCCTTGGTAGCAGTCGTCGGGGATCGCGATGTGGCTGCCGGCGGGGAACAGGTCGAGCACGGCAGCGGCGGCGGCCATGCCGGAGGAGAAGGCGGTGGCGTCGCCGTGCTCGAGCCCACCGACGAGCTCCTCGAGGGCCTCCCAGGTCGGCGAGCCCTCGTTGCGGGTGTACGAGGCGTCGGCTCCGTGCCGGAACGTCGAGGTCAGCGTCAGCGGGGTGGTCGTGGGTTCGCCGATCCCTGCGGGACGACCGGCGGCGACCACCCAGGTGGCGGGCGTCACGTCATCGCGCTCGACGGTCATCGCAGCGGCTCCTCGCTCGGTCTGGCATGCTGGCGTGCTCGGCTCGTCAGGAGCCGAGGAACGTCAGGGAACCCGATGGACGTCGTTGAAGTGGATCTCGATGCACCGTTCGTGGTCCGTCCGCCGGTCATGGACGACGTGGGTGCGGTCGCGGCGCTGTTCGTCGCGCAGGAGCTGGCGCTGCACGGTGAGCAGGACACGACCGTGGGCGACCTCACGTCCGACTGGGCGCGGCCGTCGTTCGATCTCGACCTCGATGCCCGGTGCGTCTTCGCCGGTGGGTCTCTGGTCGGCTACGTCGAGCAGCACGGTGGACGTGCGTGGGTCGCGGTGCACCCGGACCGACAGGGCGAGGGCATCGGGTCGGCGCTGGCAGCGTGGTCCGAGCGGCACGCCCAAGCCTGCGGCCACGAGCAGGTCGGGCAGACCCTCAGCGAGGCAGCGACGGCCGCGCGGAACCTCGTGCGAGGACGCGGGTACACCGTCCGCTGGGACACGTGGCTCTTCGGCATCGACCTCGCGGGGGGAGCGCCGTCGGCAGCGACGCCCGACGGGGTGGAGATCCGGGTGCTGCGGCACGACGACGCGGAGCTGCGACGGGGCCATGCCGTGGTCGAAGCAGCGTTCAACGACTGGGAGGACCGGGACGGCGAGGTCTCGTTCGAGGACTGGAAGGCCACGCAGGTCGATCATCCGGACGTCGTCGACGAGCTGCACCACGTGGCGCTGGTCGACGGCGTCATCGTCGGCGTCGCCATGTGCATCCCGTACGACGACGAAGGCTGGATCAGCCAGCTCGCCGTCGCGCACGAACACCGTGGGCGAGGGATCGCGAACGCGCTCATGCACGCGTGCTTCGCGGCGTTCGTCGCTGCCGGGATGGGCTCGGCCGGGCTGTCGACGGAGTCACGCACCGGAGCGAAGGACCTCTACCTCCGCGTCGGCATGCGCATCACCCGGAGCTTCGCCCGGTTCACGCGGCCGTTGCCCGTGCAGCGATGAGGTCGAGGTTGCGGCGCATGGACTTCGCCAGCGTGGCGAGGCGTCCCGTGATGATCTCGTGCTCGCTCTCGGGGTTCTGCCGGATCGCCCAGGTCAGGCCGGAGCGACCGGGCCCCAGGGACACACGCTGGCGCAACAGCGTCCCGCCAGACGCCGTCGGGTGCAGCTCGAACCCCCAGGTCGCCACCGGTTCCTCGACGCTCTCGACCGCCCAGGTGAAGCGGACCGGCTCCTCGAGCTCCACGATCGTGGAGGTCGTGGTCCATGCGGAGTCGCCGCGCGCGTTGTGACCGGTGAACCTCGCGCCGAGCGCAGGGACGGTGACCCCGTCGAGCCACTCGACCTGCTGGAGCTCCGCGCTTCCCTCGACCGGCGTCACGATGTCCACGACGTACGGCCACACGACCTCGGGCACCGCGTCGATCTCGATCTCGACCGTCGTGCTCGGGCGGTCGGCCATGGCGTGGGTGGTCATCCTGCAATCCTTCAGCTGCGTCGACGTCGGGCGGCCACCGCGACGGCTGCGAGGCCCAGCGCGGCCAGCCCGCCACCGGTGGCCGGAA
>CBDTYW010000047.1:0-18093 GCA_965364735.1 uncultured Nitriliruptoria bacterium | reverse complement strand
CGGGCTGCGTGCCGCCGTCGGCGCCGGCGGGGCGCTCGTCGAGGGCCACGACCCCGATGATCACGCTGCTGCCGTCGTGTCGCTGCTGACCGATGCGGACCGACATGCCGCGGCCGTGGCAGCTGCCCTGTCAGCGGGGAGATCCGCCGGCTGGGACCGATCGGTCACGCAGCTGCTGGACGTCTACGGTGACGTCCTCGCCGTGCACGCCGCGCGGCTCGCGGAGCCCGTGGGAGCGTGACGTGAGCGACGACCTGCTCGGATCCCTGCGGACCTGGCTCACGGACCTCGGGCTCGACGTCGACCACGTCAGCGAGGGCCGGCTGATGACGATGCTCGCCGGCGAGCGCAAGCGGACGATCCCCGTGATGCTGCACCTCGACGAACAGCGGCTGCATCTCCAGTCGCTGCTCGTCGGACGCCCCGACCAGCACGAGGCGGACGTCTACCGCTACCTGCTCCGCCGCAACGAGACCTCCGGTGATCTCCGGTTCGCGCTCGACGGCGAAGGGGCAGTGCTCATCGTCGGGTCGTGGACACGCGAGATCGTCGACGGGGCACTCCTGGACCAGGTCCTCGGTTCGCTGCTCGACCTCGCCGACGGCACGTTCAACGAGGTCCTCCGGCGCGGCTTCACCGACTACATCGAGCGTGAGCAGAAGTGGCGTGAAACCACCGGCCAGCCACGCAACCCGATTTCCTGACGAGGCTGAGGCATGCTCCGACGCTCCCTGATCGCGGCCGCCGACAGCGCGCGGCTCCGTCACCTCGCCATGACCTCGCGGGCGGGGCGCGCCGTGGCGTTGCGCTTCGTCGCGGGGGAGACGCTCGACGATGCGGTTGCCGTCGTGAGACGTCACGCCGCCGACGGCTTCACCGCGACGCTCGACCTGCTCGGTGAGTCCGTCACGGACCTCGCGATCGCACGGGCAGCGGCAGACCAGTACCTGATCGCGCTCGACCGGCTCGACGCCGAGGGCCTGCCCAGCGGGATCTCGGTGAAGCCGACGGCGCTCGGGATCGACGTCGACGAGGGCGTCTGCACGGAGCTGTTCGTGCAGCTGTGCACCGCCGCGGACCGTGTCGGCAGGCACGTGACGATCGACATGGAGGGCTCACCGCTCACGCAACGGACGATTGACCTCACCACAGATCTCGTGGGTGCCGGCCACGACGTCGGCTGCGCGGTCCAGGCGTACCTGCACCGCACGCTCGACGACGTCGAGCGGTTGACCGCTGCCGGGGCCTCGCTGCGGATCACGAAGGGCGCATACGCGGAGCCGGAGGAGCTCGCCGGCCAGGAGCGAGAGTGGATCAGGGAGAACTTCGTCCGCATCGCGGAGCTCGTCCTCGACGGAACGACCTACGGGCGGTTCGCGACCCACGACGACGTCGTCATCGACCGCATCCGTGCTGCGGCCGAGCAGCGCGGCGTCGCGAAGGACCGCTTCGAGTTCCAGATGCTGCACGGGATCCGCGAACCGCTCCAGCGAGAGCTCCGCGACGCCGGCTACGCCGTTCGGATCTACGTCCCCTTCGGCGAGCAGTGGTACCCGTACCTGACGCGACGTCTGGCGGAGCGGCCCGCCAACCTGTGGTTCTTCGCCCGGGCGTTGGCAGGATCGCTGCGCGACCGGTGAACGTGGCGTCCTAGGCTCCCGCGGAGCACCACGCACCCGAAGGACCGCCATGACCGCCACCGCCACCGAGTCCAACCTCCGTCGCCTCGGCATCGTCGGGACGGGACGCATCGGCGAGGCCATCCTGAGCGGCCTGCTGCGCTCCGGGTGGATCACGCCCGACCAGGTCATGTGCACGGATCGCGACCCCCGTCGGACCGCCTTCATCGCCGAGACCCACGGGGTCGCCGTCTCGACCGACAACACCACGGCGCTGGTCGACTGCGACGTGATCCTCGTCGCGGTGAAGCCGCAGGCCATCGGCGAGCTCCTCGACGAGATCGGCTCGGTCCTCGGGATCCACCAGACCGTGATCAGCGTCGCCGCCGGCATCACGACCGAGCGGTTCGAGCGTGCCTTCACCGCGGACGTCCCGGTCGTGCGGGTCATGACGAACACCCCCGTGCTCATCGACGAGGCCATGAGCGTCGCCGCCGGGGGCTCCCACGCCGACGATGCGCACGTCGATCTCGCGATGGAGATCCTCAGCCACGTCGGTCAGGTCATCCGGATGCGCGAGGAGCACCTCGACGCGGTCACGGCGCTGTCCGGCTCCGGCCCCGCCTACTTCTTCCTGCTCGCCGAGGCCATGATCGACGCAGGCATCCTGCTCGGGCTGCCGCGCGACGTCTCGACCCAGCTGATCGTGCAGACCATGGTCGGCTCGGCCCTGATGCTGCGCGACTCCGGCGTGCACCCGGTCGAGCTGCGCGAACAGGTCACCTCGCCCGGCGGCACCACCATCGCCGCGATCCGCAAGCTCGAGTCCGCTGGCGTCCGCGCCGCGTTCCTCGACGCGATCGAGGCCGCCCGCGACCGCTCAGTCGAGCTCGCCGGCGACTGACCCGCCCGAGCCCACCTCGCCGAGCGATGGATCTTCCTGCGTGGTGCAGGTTTGGACGTCGCTCGCCGGGGGGCCCGTTTCGTCGAGCGATGGATTTTCCTGCGTGGTGCAGGTTTGGGCATCGCTCGCCGGGGGGACCGTTTCGCCGAGCGATGGATTTTCCTGCGTGGTGCAGGTTTGGGCGTCGCTCGACGAGGGGACCGTGGTGGACGCGGGGCGTAGGCTTCGAGGAGAACCCGGAGAGCTGGAGGCGCGTGTGGCAGATCGACGTGGCGGTGAGACGAAGCTGCCGGTTGCGCTGGTCTGGGACGGCGACCTGGCCACCTACGACTTCGGGCACGGGCACCCGCTGGACCCCATCCGCGTCGAGCTCACCCACGCGTTGATCCGTGAGGTCGGGCTGCTCGGGCGTGCCGACATCATCGAGGTGAAGCCCGCACCGGCGGACCCCGACGAGCTGCTCCGGCTGCACCGCCCGGCGTTCGTGCGCGCCGTGCAGCAGGTCAGCGCCGACCCGACCGTCAGCCCCGACTGGGCGTTCGGGCTGGGCTCGGGCGACAACCCGGCGTTCCCCGGGATGCACGAGGCATCGATGGCGGTCTGCGGCGCGTCTCGCGAGGCGGCGCGCCTCGTCTGGGAGGGTGAGGCTGTCCACGCCTTCAACCCCGCAGGCGGCCTGCATCATGCGATGCCGGACCGGGCGGCCGGGTTCTGCATCTACAACGACCCTGCCGTCGCCATCGACTGGCTGCTCGAGCAGGGTGCGGAGCGGGTCTGCTACGTCGACGTCGACGTCCACCACGGTGACGGCGTCGAGGTCATGTTCGCCGACGACCCCCGGGTCCTGACGATCTCGCTGCACGAGTCGGGGCGGTTCCTCTTCCCCGGAACAGGCTTCTCCGACGACGTCGGTGGCTCCGGTGCGCCCGGCTCCGCAGCGAACGTCCCGTTCCTGCCCGGCACCACCGGCCGCATCTGGCACGACACGTTCGACGCGGTCATCGAGCCGTTGATCCGGGCGTTCGCCCCGGACGTGCTGGTGACCCAGCTCGGCTGCGACACCCACGCGAACGACCCGCTCGCCCACCTCGCGCTCAACGTCGACGAGTTCGCCGGGATCGTCGCGAAGCTGCACACCCTGGCGCACGAGGTCAGCGACGGACGTTGGGTCGCGATGGGCGGTGGCGGCTACCAGCTCATCGAGGTCGTTCCGCGTGCGTGGACCATGGCGTTCGCCGAGATGTGCGACGCCCCGCTCCCGACGGAGACCCCGATCGGCTGGCGCGAAACCGTGTTCCAGCGCACCGGCGAGCGCGCCCCGGTGGACTTCCATGACGGTCGCGTCGTGGTCAGCGAGGAGATCCTGGCCGGGGCCCGCAAGGAGTCGAACGAGGTCATCGCGGCCCTGCGACGCCTCGTGCTCCCGCGTCACGGCGTTCGCTGACGAAGGCACGAACCAGACGAGCGACGGGTCGCCGGGCGTGTGCCCTGCGATCCGTCGCTCGACGTGGTGCCTGTTCCGATCAGCGGGCGCCGTAGCGCGACGCGATCCGGACGTTGCGGCCCGGCTGTGAGCCGCCGTGCACGAGCTTCGAGCCGGCACCGTTGACGGTCGCCTTCCACTGGGCGAACGAGATGCGCGTGTTCTTCCAGTAGAAGGTGTTCGTCACGCCGGCCGGCGTCCGGAACGTGTTGCGGCTGAACTTGATCGACCCGTTGGTCCACTTGGACTGTTCCTGGCCGTTCACCTGGACCATCCCGGACCACGAGCGGTTGATCATCGAGATGTCGTTGTCGTGGATCTGGATGTCGGCCGCGCGCGGACGGCGGTTGCCGTCGTTGCGGACCATGATCCCGCGGGTGCCACCGCTGACGGTGTTGTTCTTCACCTCGACACCGGTCGACGCCGAGATGTAGATCTGCGAGCCGGTGAACCCGTTGGTGCCAGCAGCGCCGTTGTTGCGGACGACGTTGTCGGTGATGACAGTCTTGCCGTAGGAGAGCTCGTACATGATCCCGCGGATCGTGTTGTCCTCGACGAGGTTGCGCCGGATCGTCACGTTGCGGTTGAAGACGTCCCACCAGATGCCCGGACCGTCGTTGTGGTGCGACCAGTTGTTCTCGAAGACCATGCCGTCGGCCTCCTTGAACTTGGTGCCGCCGCCCTCCCAGGTCCAGAGGTAGTCGAGGGTGCCGTTGCGGGCGATCTCGGTGTTGCGGACCGCGATCGAGCGGTTGCTGCGACGGCCGTCGTTCGGGCCCTGCCGGTAGATGCCGTAGCCGACGATGCCGATCTGGCCGTTGTCGACGAACTTGGATCCTTCGATCACGGTGCCCGGACCGACCGTGATGCCGGCGCCATGGTTGAGGCGCGACGTGACCTGGGTGATCGTCCAGTTCGCGGTGTTGTGGGCGTGGATCGCTCCGTGGCTGGAGCGCGACGCGTACTTCTCGAACGTGATGTTCTGGATCGTCACGTTCTTCGTGTTCTCACCCTCGATGGCGTAGGACGCCTTCGACGCCTCGATCTGACGCAGCGAGGTCGGGTTCGCCTTGAGGTAGATCCGGTTCTTCCCGTAGTCGAGGAACCAGGTGCCGCTCCCGGTCAACCGGGACTTCGCGGAGACGGGCTCCCACATCTTGTTGTCGACGAAGAGCATCTCCGGGCGGAGGTGGCGGGCGTTGCCGCCGCGCGCGAGCGCGTGCTGCGGGGTCGCCCAGCCCTGCTGGTTCTGACCACCGATCCACCAGTAGCTGCCTTCGCGGGTCCAGGAGTTCTTCGGAAGGACGACGGCGCCGGACATGATCGCGCCGCGTGCTCCGATGAAGCGGTCACCGGTCCGGGCCTCGATCGAGGCGTTGCGGTAGACGCCGGCCTCGAGCCAGAAGGTCGTGCCGGCGGGGCGCCGGTCGACCTCGGCCTGGAGGTTCATGGACGGCTTCAGACGCACGGAGCCGGACGGCGGGTTGCTCGGCGCGTTGGGCACGGACGTCGGTGCCGGTGCTGGCGAGGACGTCGGTGCCGGTGCTGGCGAGGACGTCGGTGCGGGTGCCGGCGAGGACGACGGTGCGGGTGCCGGTGCGGCGGACTCCGAGGCCGTCGGGGTGGGTGCTGCCTGGCCGGAGCCTCGCGCGGAGACCTCGATGGCGCTCAGCAGCGGGCGACCCGTGACCGAGCGCAGGGCGAGGTCGAGCGCGCCGTCGGTGACACGGACCGAGTGGGTGACCGCCACAGCCTTGCGTGTCGATCCGGCCAGCGCGACGGCGTCGACGCGCTGCACGGTGCGGTTCTCGAGCCGCAGGTCGGCCTTGCGGGACCCTGCACGGGCGCCGCTGGTGAACTCGGCGAGATGCACGGTGACGTCGTAGGTCCCGTTGGCGATCGGGAGCCGGTAGGTGAGGTCGCGCCCCTTGAGGAGCTCACGCCCCGTCCGCAACGCTGCCTGCGGCACGTTGTGCCCGGCCTCGGACGGATGGCTCGCGTTGATCGTCCCGACGCTGATGGCTCGGGAGTCTCCGCGGGTGTTGGTCTGCAGCGTGTGATCGCCACGGAAGCTGCCGGCGCGGGAGCCGCCGGCGTTGATCTGGTAGCTCGTCGGGGCCGCTTCAGCAGGTGGGGCCGGGAGGACGAGGGTGGCCGAGGCCACGAGGAACGCACTGACGAATGACATGGATGAACGCATGGAACCAACCGGGTCGGGCAACAGGAGTCACCGCATCCACGGCGGGATGCGGGTCGGAAGGCCCTTGGGCAGGCATGACGAAATCGCCATGGACAGGGCCCCCCCGGGACACCCTCTCACATTTGGGCCATGAAGTGTGGGTTTCGCTCCAAATTCGGCGCTGTCCGCACACGGTCGTCCTCACCTCGCCCGTCCGGGCCACGACCGTGCCATCGCGTCGCGTACGCTGCGCACCGCAGTCGTCGACCTCAGAAGGGACCTCGCGTGGAACCCGGTGCCATTGGGCGCCGCGTGCTCATCACCGGCATCGCCGGTGACCTCCAGGGCCTCGTGGCGCGACAGCTCGAGCAGCGTGATGACGTCGAGTACATCGTCGGTGTCGACGTCCGCGAGCCGCAGCATGACCTCACCCGCACCGAGTTCGTGCGCGCGGACATCCGCAACCCGCTCGTGGCGCGCGTTGTCACGGCGACCGAGGTCGACACGGTCCTGCACCTGAGCGTGCTCGCCTCGCCGGGGCGCTCCGGCGGGCGTGCTCGCATGAAGGAGCAGAACGTCATGGGGGCGATGCAGCTGCTCGCCGCCTGCCAGAAGGCGCCGACCGTCAAGCGGTTCGTCCTGAAGTCGTCGACCGCCGTCTACGGCTCCGACTTCACCGACCCGGCGCTCTTCCGTGAGCCACAGACGCCGCGCGTCGCCCCGAAGTCGGGGTTCGCCAAGGACATGACGGAGATCGAGGGCTACGCGCGTTCCTTCGGTCGTCGCCGCCGTGACGTCGACCTCACGATCCTGCGCTTCGCGAACTTCGTCGGCGGGACCATCGACTCGGCCTTCCACAGCTACTTCACGCTGCCGGTCGTCCCGACGGTGCTGGGGTTCGACCCGCGCTTGCAGTTCGTCCACGAGGACGACGCGGTCGAGATCATCTTGCGGTCGGCCACCGAGGACCACCCGGGCATCTTCAACGTCGCGGGCGAGGGCATCCTCTACCTGTCCCAGTGCATCCGGCTGGCCGGTCGTATCGCGATGCCGGTCCCGCTCCCCGCCGTCTCGATGGTCGCCGGTCTGGTCCGTCGCAGCCGTCGTGCGGACTTCTCGCCGGAGCAGCTCCGGTTCCTCCAGTTCGGTCGGGTCTCGGACCTCCATCGTCTCCGGGAGGAGTTCGGCTACGACCCGAAGTACACGACCCGCGAGGCGTTCGAGGACTTCGTGTCAGGACGTCGGATCTCCGGTCTGGTCAACCGCGAAGAGGTGCAGCGCATCGAGCGCGAGCTCTACGACTTCATCCAGCGCAAGGGGCAGGAACGCTTCGTCGCTGCACGCCGAGGGACGACCTGATGCCCGGGGACAACGACATGACGCCCGAGCGCGAGGCCGAGGTGATCTCGATCGACGAGGCCCGCGACATGCGGCTCTCGCCGCGGCTCGACCGCGCCGAGGCCAAGCGGTTCCGCGTCCTCGAGGTCGAGGACGAGGTCGAGGAGCGCCGCCCGCCGGGCGGCATCGATCTCCTCGAGGGACTCCGAGTCGTCCTCGGCGATGGCGCGCTCGAGCACGTCCGCACCGTCGCGGCCTTCCTGCGGGACCGCATCACCGGCGACTACCAGGTCGACGCGTTCGGCTTCGACCAGCGCTTCACCGAGGCGTTGATCCCGCTCATGCGCCCGCTGCATCGCCACTACTGGCGCATCACCAGCCACGGCTCCGACCGCATCCCGGAGGGCGGCGGCCTCGTCGTCGCCAACCACGCCGGCACGGTGCCGTTCGACGCGGTCATGACCCGTCTCGACATCTTCGAGGAGACCGGCCGGCATGCGCGTGAGCTGGGCGCCGACCTCGTCTTCCGCACCCCGTTCCTGGGCCACCTCGCGCGCAAGACCGGCGCGACGCTCGCGTCCGGCGATGACGCCAACCGGCTGCTCGACGCCGGCGAGATCGTCGCGGTCTGGCCCGAGGGCTTCAAGGGGATCGGCAAGAAGTACAAGGACCGCTACAAGCTCCAGCGCTTCGGTCGCGGCGGGTTCGTGGCGACCGCGATGCGCTCCGGAGCCCCGATCATCCCGACCGCCATCGTCGGGTCGGAGGAGATCTACCCGCTGATGTTCGACTTCAAGCTGCTGGCGCGGATGCTCGGGTTCCCGTACTTCCCGATCGTCCTGCCGCAGATGGCGGCGCTGCCCGTCCTCGGTCCGCTCGCGCTGTTGCCGCTGCCGTCGAAGTGGATCATCGAGTACGGCGAGCCGATCGACACGTCGCAGTACGGCCCCGAAGGTGCCGACGACCCGATGGCGGTCTTCGACCTCACCGACCGGGTTCGTGACACGATCCAGCAGATGCTCTACCGCAACCTGATGGGCCGCCGCTCCGTCTTCCTCTGACCGGTCTTCCTCTGACCGGTCGTCTCTCCGGGCGATCCGCGATGCGGCACCCCGGACAAGCATCCAAACATCGCTGACACACAGAACGGGCGGGACGGGAGGCCCGCCCGTTGCTGTCTGTCTGGTGTCAGCCCTTGCGGCGACGGAGGAAGCCAGCGCCACCGAGGGCGGCGAGGCCTGCGACGATCGAGCCGCCACCGGTCTGCGGGAGGCAGTTGGTGGTGCAGGTGACCGCCGGGTTGCCAGCCTCACGGACGCCGGCAGATGCGGCGACGGCGGAGGGCAGCAGGTTGAGCTGGATGTCGAGGAGGTCGGCCTGTCCCGCCGCGTTGAGCGGGGTGAGACGCAGCGCGAACGCCGAGGTGTTGGCGGTGGCGTAGGAGCCGTCAGCGGCGATGTCGACCGTCCCGACGCCCTGGGCGATCGAGAGGCCGGCGGCGTCGAGCACCTGACCGAGGATGTCGGTCACCGGGCCGAGGATGTCACCGGCCGGAAGGCCTGCGAGGTTCGGGTCGTCGAGGTCGAGGGCGAAGTCGCCGACGGTCAGGACGTTGCCGACGACGGAGACGACGGTGTCGTCAGCGAGGCGCACGGCGATCGTGGTGATGTCGGTGCCGGCGTTGGCGGAACCGGGGGTTCCGGCCGTCTCGGCCCACGAGGTGTACTGGAAGGCGGGGACCTCGACGAGGCCACCGAGGAGCGACGCCTCGACGATGCCGGACGTGGCGGTCGAGCGGACCTTCTCGCCGGTCGTCAGGACCTCCGAGAGCGACCAGATCTTCTTGATCTGGATGAGGTCGACCATGGTGACGTCCGGGACCTGCGGGAGCTCGTCCGGCAGGACGGTCGGGATCGCGATGACCTGTCCGACGGTGTCCTCGACGATGACCTCGACCTGGTCGAGGATGCCGTTGAGCTCACCGACGAGGAGGTTCACCGTGTCGGTGGCGACCGCGACCGCGTCCTGGACCGGAGCCTGCAGCTCGGCGGGGAGCGGCGAGGTCTCGGTGAAGAGCGGGGCGATCGTGAGGTTGAGGTGCGCGAGCTCGGAGAAGGAGCGGCTGTGGTTGCCGGCGGCGTCGGCGAGGTACTCGACCGTTCCGGCGCCGATCTCGACGACGTCGAGGACGCGCTCGCCGTAGCCCTGCTGGCCGGAGGCGTTGCCGGTGCCCGTGCCGTAGGTCCCGGTGTCGAACAGGCCGTCGCTGAGGAGCGAGGCGGCCGCCTCGGCGACGCCCTCGCTGTTCAGCGACGCGCTCGTGAGGGAGACCTTCTGCGTGAGGCGGGTCAGCTGGCCGGCCTGCTCACCGAGGATGTCGGTGATGCCGCCGAGGAGCTCGGGAGCTGCGGAGACCTTGAGGTCGAGGGCGAGCGCCTCTGCGGAGCCGGAGAAGACGGCCGGCGCGGTGGTCGCTGCACCCGCCACCGGGGCGGAGATGGCGATGATGGAGGCGGCGGCCGCCATCGTTGCGACAGTGCGCTTGGTGATCGTCTGAGTCATGTGCCCCGGCCTCCCGGCTTCGTGGTTCCCTCGGTGCGGTGGGCACCGTGTGCTTGCGTGTCTGGCAGCTGATCGGGCGGGATGATCCGCCACGTGGTTCAACGACTGGTCATCTTGGGGGAGACGGTCAACGCCCTGTTCGTGCGCACACCGCTCTCTGTGTCGACGGCGCGTGCAGCCCTGCGCCCTCACCCCGAGGAAACGCGCCCCCACGGCCCGCTTCGCTCGGAAGCGTGCAGTGAGCGCGCACTTTGTCCGGCCCATGGGCATGACTCTATCGGACTAGTCATTTCACGCCAGCCGACATGCGCACGCTGCGCGATGGCGACGGGATCTGCTGGCCTCAGGGGCCGAGCACGTCCTCGAGGATCTGCTCGACCGGGTCGAGCGTGGAGTCCACGGTGCCGGTGACCTGGTCGACGCCGTCACGCAACGGCGTCCGGATCGGGTCGGGAAGCGGGGAGGTCGCCTCGTCGATGATGCCGTCGACGACCGTCTCGACCTCGTCGACCAGCTCGCCGAGCGGCCCCGGCAGATCGATCGTGCCGTCCGGGTCCGGCGTCGGGCTCGGCGTCGGCTCCGGGGTGTCAGGCGCGTTGACCTGGGGCTCGCCGGGGCCGTCGATCGGCTCGTCGGTCGTGTCGCGGGCAGGGATCGTCGCGTTCTCCCGCGGAGGCGGCAGCGGAGCGAACGGCGCGTTGCCGCACTGGCACGGCGGCGCCACGTTCTGGGCCGGACCGGAGCCCGGCGGGGCCACGGCGGGTCCCTCGGGGGTGAGCGGGGAGACCGACGCATCGACCGGCGTGCCGCAGGTGCCGCAGGGGTCGCTGACCTGGGTCGCGCGCTCTTCGATCCGGCGCAGGAGCTCCAAGGAGTCCAGCGCTGCGGGCTGCGCGGCCGCCGGCAGGGCGCTGAGCAGGTTCCCGAGGCGGGCGCCCTGCTCGGCGGTGAAGTCGGTGAGGTCGGTGAGCGCATCGTCGACGCCGCCATCGACGTAGGCGAGGAGCATGTTCTCCGCACCGCCGGTCGACGAGCCGTCCATGCGGTCGAGCGTGGTGATCGTGAGGTCCGCGTCGAGCACGGTGACCGCGTCCTCGAGCTCGGTCATGCGCTCGCGGGCGATGGCGAGGTGCAGGCGTCCGTCGCCGAGGGTTCCGGTGGTCAGCGCGACACGGATGCTCTCGGTCCCCAGCTTGACCGGGTAGAGCAGCTCGCCGGGCAGCGCCTGCTGGGCCGCGAAGGCAACGCCGGTCGTGCCGAGCATCGCGGAGGCGACGCCGGTCGCGACGCCGGCCCGCAGGGAGTTGCGCAGACGCGAGGTCCGGAGGTCCAGCTTGTCACGCAGTCGGCCAGCTGCCGTCGGTGCGGTCGCCGGCGTCATCAAGAGGTCACGGCGCAGCTGCGAGCGGAACGCGACGTCCGGCTCGGCGAGGACCGTGGAGAGGCTGATCTGACGCGAGAGATCGACGAGCTGGCGCAGGTCATCGGACGGTGACCCTGCGAGGGTGTCGTCGTCGAGCAGCGTGGCCAGCTGCTCGATCTCTGCGGTGGTGCGGGTCATGGGTTCGATGCCTCCGATGGGACAAACGACCCAGAGACGCGGAGGGTGCGCCGGAGCTCAAGGAAAGGAAGCTGCGGCTCGTTCCCACGCGTCGCGGTGCGGTGCGCGCACGGCGCGGCGCTCGTGGCGTACAGGTGGCCGGGGGTCATGCGAGCCCTCCCAGCGCAGCGATCAGCGTCGCCAGAGACGCCGCGGCGAGCTCGGCAAGGCCCGGCTCGTTCTTCACGAGCTCCGCGAGCGCCCGCAGCGCGCGGTACTGCAGCGCCTTGGTTGCACCGATGGTGCGCTGCATCGTCGCAGCGGTGTCGCTCACGCTCATCCCGTGCACGAACCGCAGCTCAACGACCTCGCGGTGATCGTCCTTGAGCTGCTCCAGGGCTGCGCCGAGCGAGCGCGCCATGTCGCGGGCGATGGCGATCCGCTCGGGTGAGTCGACGGCCATCTCCATGGTCGGCTTCGGGTCGTAGATCTCGCCGGCGGTGCTGTCGAGGCGGTAGCGCGCGGACTTGTAGTGATCGTTGACCCGGTTGCGGGCGATGGTCATCAGCCAGGCACCGAAGTCGACGCCCTGCCACTCGAAGGTCGACATCCGGCGCCAACCGCGCAGGAACACGTCACCGACCAGATCCTCCGCGAGCTGCTTCTGGCCCCCGACGCGGCGGTAGACATAGCCATAGACCATGCCGACGTAGCGGTCATAGATCTGTGCGTACGCGTGCTGATCGCCGGTCTTCGCAAGGTCGACCCACCCCACGACCTCCTGGTCGAGCGGTGTGAGATCATCCACAGCGGTGGCGGTCACGTCGGGGCAGCGGCTCCGGGTCGAGGTCGGTCAGATGGTGTCGTCGCGGTCAGGTCAGCCGATCGCCTGCAGCTGCACCACGGTCAGGCCGAGGATCGCGAGCATCAGGACGGTCAGGGTGACGGCGGTGGCTGGGCGCATGGAGATGTCCGAGGCAGGTTCGAGGCGCGGCCGCTTCGCGCGCGTTCCGCACAGACCCAAGGTAGAGAGCCACGCGCGGGCCGTCACCTCACACCTGTGACGTTTCGCGCGGTGAAGTGGTTCCGCAGTCCGTGCCCGGCGAGCGTTCCGCGCAGCGCAGCGCACGCCCCGCGAAGTGCTCAGCGCGACGGGTCGGCGTAGACCGGGCCGTCGCCGCGCCCCTCGCGGGTCTGGTCGGGTGCGTGCTTCGGGCGGTCCGGGCGTCCGAGCACCTCCTCCGACGAGGCGCCTCGCAGCAGATCCTGCGCCTTGGCTCGCTCCTGGGCGAGGTAGCCCACCAGGGCGGAGCGGTCGTCGAGGTAGCGGCGGCAGTCGAGCTCCAGCGTGATCGCCCCGCCCCAGGACGCGTCCGCGCCGACCTTGTTCAGCAGCCCGGCGATCGGGAGGATCCCGTGTCCGAGGGGGGCGTGGCTGTCCCGACCCTGCCCGCGGTTGTCGCTGACGTGGAGGTGACAGGCGTTGGAGCGCAGGCTCTCCCACGCCTCCACGACGTCGACCCCGGAGACCGCGAAGTGGCTCGTGTCGAGCACGGTGTTGCGGAACGGGAGGAGATGGTCGGGGTCGGTGTAGCGGTGGAACCGCACCATGCGTCCCGCGACCTTCACCGGATAGAGGTTCTCGACGCCGACGTTGACCTTCGTCTGCTCCTCGAGGACGGGGGCCTCCTCCAACAGCCAGCGATGGAAGTCGCGCTGCCACAGGAAGGGTGGGTGCACGATCATCGTGTCCGCGCCGAGCTCGCCTGCCAGGCTCACCGAGCGCTGCGCCTTGTCGACCGGGTCGGATCCGAGGACCTGTCGGGTGATCAGCAGGAACGGACCGTGCACGACCGGGATCGTGACGCCCTCGGTGGCCGCCATCCGCTGGATGGTCGAGGCGTCCTGGGTGTCCGGGTCCCGCGTGACCATCAGCTCGACGCCGTCGTAGCCGGCCTCGGCGATGACGCCCATGCCCCAGTCGAGCCCGCGTCCGAAGAGCGGGCCCGTGGATGCGAGCAGGGGTGGGATGTTCATCTGGGGCGCAGCGTATGCGTCGAGGCAGGGGTGGGAATCACCAGTGCACCACCGCCCGGACGGGGTCGCCCCGATGCGGGGATACCCTCACGTCGGCCGGGGGGACCGCCCCTGCTCGCTCGTTCACCGCCCAGCGGAGCCCGCAATGACGACCTCAGCCCTCGGCAACGGTGCCGCGGCATCAGACGGTCTCGTCGACGTCGCCCAACGCCTCCGGCGTACCGCCGAGCGATGCGGCGATCACCCCGCCATCCTCTGGCAGGGCACGACGATCACCTACCGCGAGCTCAACGACAAGGTCGACGCGGCCGTCGGGGCGCTCCAGCACCTCGGCGTCGGGACCGGCGACCGCGTGGCGCTCGTGCTCGGCAACACCCCCGCCTTCGTCGAGGCGTGGTTCGGCGTCCTGCGCAGCGGCGCGACCGCCGTTCCCGTCAACATCGGCACCACCGCGGACGAGCTCGGCCACGTGCTCCGCAACTCCGGTGCACGCGTGATCATCGTCGCCGCGTCGGCCCTCGACGCCGTCATGGCGCAGCTGCGCGACGTCAACGAGGTCCAGCACATCGTCGTGACCGGCACCGACGCAGCTCCCGAAGGCACGTCCGGCACCTGGAGCAGCCTGCTCGCGGCGAAGCACGAACGCCGCCCGGTGGCACGCGACCTCGACGACGTGGCGGCGCTGGTCTACACCTCCGGGACCACGGGCCGCCCGCGCGGCGCGATGCTCACGCGCGGCAACCTCGCCGCCAACGTCGACCAGTCGCTGGCCGGTCGGTTCCGCATCGAGGAGACCGACACCGTCCTGCTGGTCCTCCCGCTCTTCCACATCTTCGCGCTCAACGTCGGGCTCGGCTCCGCGGTCCGCGTCGGCGCGACGATGGTGCTCCAGGAGCGCTTCGACACCGCGCTGTCGCTCGAGGCGATCGCCGAGCACCAGGTCTCGATCCTGCTCGGCGCCCCGCCGATGTACATCGCGTGGCTGCAGGCGGCGGAGCTCGGTGGGGTCGACCTGTCGTCGGTCCGCATCGCCGTCTCGGGCGCCGCGGCCCTGCCGCGCTACGTCTTCGACCGGTTCCGCGACCACTTCGGTCTGACGATCTGGGAGGGCTACGGGCTGACCGAGGCGTCCCCGAGCGTCACGTCCAACGCCATGACCGACGAGGCACGCGCCGGCTCGGTCGGTCTGCCGCTGCCCGAGATCGAGATCCGCCTGCTGAACAAGTCCGGAGAAGAGGTCCGCGTCGGAGACCCGGGCGAGCTGCTCATCCGCGGCCCCAACGTGTTCGCGGGCTACTGGGCGGACCCGGCAGCCACGAGCGCCGCGCTCGACGGCGACGGCTGGCTGCGGACCGGCGACGTCGCGACCCAGGACGAAGAGGGCTACCTCTACCTCGTGGACCGCGTCAAGGACCTGATCATCGTGTCGGGCTTCAACGTCTACCCGCGTGAGGTCGAGCGCGTCCTGCTGCGTCACGCGGACGTCGCCGAGGCTGCCGTCGTCGGCCGTCCGCACCCGTACACCGGCGAGACGGTGCGTGCGTTCGTGGTGCTGCGCCCCGGCGCCGAGGTCACGATGGACGCGCTGCACGACCATTGCAGCGCCTACCTCGCGCGCTACAAGTGCCCGCAGGGGATCTCGTTCGTGGACACGCTCCCGCAGACGGCCACCGGCAAGGTTCGTCGTGGTGAGCTGCGCGAGCAGGCCATCACCGGTGCGGACTGAGACGACGGCAACACCGTGACCCTCCTGGCTGCCGTTGCTCCTGCGCTGGAGACCTCTGCCCATGCGCTCCCTGCGCTCGCGCAGGGGTTCGAGGAGCGTGCGGCCGACGTTGTCTCGGCGGAGCCGCTGGCCGTGGTCTTCAGCGTGATCGCGTCGGTCGCGAGCGCGGTGTTCACCGTGCAGCTCGTCCGTCGCTACCTCGCTGGCGGACGCAGCAACCGTGCGTTGCTGCACTGGGCCACCGGCCTCGCGATGTTCCTCGTCGCCAGCCTGCTGCTGCTCATCGGTGAGGTCGCCGGCTGGAACGCGGCCAGCTTCCGGACCTACTACCTGTTCGGGGCGGTCCTCAACGTGCCGTGGCTGGCGCTCGGCTCGGTGACCATCAACGCCCGGGACCGCGCCATCTCACGTCGCACCGGGGCCATCACGTTCCTGCTGCTGCTGCTCATCGCCGCGGTGGCCGGGTTCCCGCCGATCTTCGTGCCGGCCCTCGCGTTCAGCGCGCTCTGGGCCCTGATCCTGAGGGCTGACCAGGACGGTGTGCGCGCAGGCTCGATCGCGCTGCTCGGCCTGTTCTCCGCGGTCGCGGCGTTCGTCGTCGCGTCCGCGCAGCTCCAGGGAGTGATCGTCCCGGGCGAGCTGCCCGAGGGGCGGGTGCTCTTCCAGGAGTCGGTTCGTGCGCTGTCGGTCGCCGGCAACGCGACCGGATCGCTGCTCGTCATCGTCGGCGCCGCCGTGTCGGCGTTCGTGATGATGTGGCGCCACGCCCCGTCAGCCGAGCGCGACGCAGCCCGCGGCGCCGCGCGCCGTGACCCCTTCGCGTCAGCTGCCCGCGTGACCCTCGGAGGCTGGCGGGGCGTACGCGCTGCGCGGCTCGACCACATCGTGCGCGGCAACCTGCTGATCGCCCTCGGCGTGGCCGTCGCCGGAGCGTCGGGTGGGATGTTCTCGTTCCTCGGCGCGACCGCCGGCCACGCGTTCGGGTTCGGCGTCGGGGTGACGGTCATGTACCGCGGGTTCCTGCGGACGTCGACGCCGCGCGTCCCCGCGGTCGTCGCTGCTCCGGCCGTCGTCGTCTACACGCGGCAGAACTGCGGCCTCTGCGCGAAGGCCGAGGCGATCGTCGCCGTCGAGGCGGGTCAGGCGTCGGTCGAGCTCGTCGACATCGACGCCGACGAAGAGCTCCAGCTCGCCTACAACATCCGTGTGCCCGTCGTCACGGTCAACGGGGTGGTCGTCGCCGAGGGCCTCGTCCAGCCGGGCGACGTGGCCGCGGCCGTCCGCGCGGCCTGACGCACGCAGCGGGAGCCGTGTTGGGTGGCCGAGCGGGTGCTGTCTAGCCTCAGGGGAGCTCCCCTCAGTCCGGTTCGCCCCACGTGTCTGATCTCTCTCTCGGCAGTTCGTCCAGCGATGCTGAACCGCGCCTCTCCGAGGCCACGGTCGCCCGCATGCCCCGCTACCTCCAGGTGCTCCTCGAGGCACAGACGGCTGGGTCCGCCACGATCTCGTCGACCGACCTCGCCGCCGACGCGGGCGTCAACGCCGCGATCGTGCGCAAGGACATGTCGACCCTCGGTGCCAACGGCACGCGGGGCGTGGGCTATGAGGTCGCCCCGCTCGTCGCCGTCCTGTCCGGCCGGCTCGGGCTCGCTGGAGACCGTCCCGTGGTCATCGTCGGCGCAGGCAACCTCGGCCGCGCCCTCGCCTCGTACGGCGGCTTCCTCGACCGTGGCTTCCGCACCGTTGCGCTGATCGACGCCGACCCACGCCTCGTCGGCGAGGAGATCGCCGGGCTGCCCGTCATCGCACCGGAGGATCTGGCCCGGATCGTCAGCGAGCACGGCATCCCGATCGCGGTGCTCGCCACGCCCGCCGCGGTCGCGCAGTCGGTGACCGACGTCCTCGCCGCGGCCGGCGTCACCGCCATCCTGAACTTCGCGCCCGCCGCGATCGATGTCCCCGACGGCGTCCGGCTCCGCACCGTCGACGTCTCGACCGAGCTGCAGATCCTCAGCTTCTACGACCGCAGCGACGCCTGACCGTCTGCTCGATCGGTCGGGCAACGCACGTCTGACACGGGGCCCGGGTCGGGGCCTGACCGGGAGCGGGGTAGCCTTCGGGGCGCGCGAACCCTCGAGGCGCGCTCGCCCCGCACGACTCCCCGTCAGGCGCTGCTGACATGTCCGTCATCCTCCTCGGAGTCTCGCATCACAGCGCCCCGATCGCGCTGTTGGAGCGGCTTGCCGTCACGGTGGACGAGGGCGCGAAGGTGCTCAAGGAGCTGACCGCGCTCGACCACGTGCTCGAGGCCGTCGTGCTCTCGACGTGCAACCGCGTCGAGGTCTACGCGCACGTCACGCGCTTCCACCCCGGGCTCGACGAGCTGCGGCACTGGTTCGCCGACCGCGCCGGGATGTCGACCGCGGAGTTCGACCGCGGCCACTTCGCCCGCTACGACGAGCAGGCCGCCCAGCACCTCTTCGCGGTCGCGTCGGGCATCGACTCGATGGTCGTCGGTGAACGGCAGATCACGCTGCAGGTCAAGCAGGCCGCGGAGCTCGCCCGCGTCGAAGGCGCCAGCCGGCGGGTGCTCCAGAAGCTCTTCCGCCAGGCGGCCGCCGTCGCCCGACGGGTCCGCGCCGAGACGCACGTCGCCGACGGCGCAGCCTCGATGGTCAGCGTCGGCCTCGAGGGTGCAGCCGAGG
>CBDTYW010000046.1:0-18139 GCA_965364735.1 uncultured Nitriliruptoria bacterium | reverse complement strand
CCTCGGCTACACGATCCCGCCTCAGGCCGACGCCGGCTGGATCGGTGAGGCCGGGCCCGGCCCGTCGTACGGCGACGAGCAGGACGACGGCGGCAGGGTGGGCTTCGACAACGAGTTCACCCAGCGCAACACGACGTTCATGACCTGGAACCTCATTCACCTCGCCCGGATGCTCAAGGACGCCGGCGGCATGCCGGCCCACGGCAACCAGCGGACGGCGTGGGCGGACGGAGCCCGCTTCGACCACCCGAACCCCGAGTACCGTTGATCGTCCCTCCGACGTCCGGCACGACCATGATGCCCAGGCCCAACACCGTCACTCTTCCGACCAGAGTCGCCTCGTGATCGCGCTCAGGCGGGCAGAGCTGATCCGCAAGATCGCCCACTTCCCGGCGGAGCTCGCGGAGGTGGTCGACCAGATCGAGCCGGAGGCTCTCGATGCGCCGTGCGGTGGCACGTGGACGGCACGGCAGAACATCCACCATCTGGCCGACTCGCACATCCAGGGCTTCGTACGGATGAAGCTGATGCTCGCCCACGACAACCCACCGATCGTCCCCTACGACCAGGACGCCTTCGTGGAACAGGTCGACGCCCGCACCGCGGACGTCGGCGTGACGGTCCGCATGATCGCGGACCTGCACGAGCGCTGGGTCCTGCTGCTGCACGACCTCACCGACGAGCAGTGGGGGCGAACCGGCGAGCACCTCACCGAGGGCACCAAGACCCTCGACGACCTGCTCGCGATCTACGCCCACCACGGCACCGAGCACCTCACGACCCTGCGCACGGCCTGAGCCTCAGTCGCCCTTGCCCCGGACCTTGACGACCTGGTCGACGGCCTTGCCGAAGCGGCGTTCACGCTGCTGGTAGAGGGCGATGCAGTCGCGCAGGGAGCGGCGATCGAAGTCCGGCCAGGCGAGGTCGGTGAAGACGAGCTCGGCGTAGGCGGCCTGCCAGGGCAGGTAGTTCGACGTGCGCTGCTCACCGCTGGTGCGGATGAGCAGATCGACCGGCGGCATCTCCGGGTCGTACAGCCGCGCAGCGAGGTCCTCTTCAGTGATGCGCTTCAGGCTGCCGGCCGCGAAGTCCTCGGCGAGGCGACGCGCGGCGTCGACGAGCTCCGCATGACCGCCGTAGTTGAACGCGATGCAGAGCGTCATCCGGGTGTTGTCGCGCGTGAGCGCCTCGGTGTCCTCGATGAGGCGGACGAGGCGCTTCGGGACGGGACGGCCGCGGCGGCCGATGAAGCGGACGCGGACATCACGGTCGTCGAGGTCGTCGGCGCGGCGGATCAGCAACGACTCGTTGAAGTTCATCAGGAAGCGCACCTCCTCTGCGGGGCGTCGCCAGTTCTCGGTGGAGAACGCGTAGACGGTGACCTGCTCCACGCCGAGCTCGAGCGCACCCTCGATCGTGTCGAACAGGGCGGACTCCCCCGCCGCGTGCCCGGCGTTGCGCGGGAGCCCCTGCGCGTTGGCCCACCGGCCGTTGCCGTCCATGATGATCGCGACGTGCTTCGGGACCGCATCGCCGGCGGTGAGCCCGTCTGCCAGCCCAGTTGCCGGTCGCGGCAACTTGGCTGCGCCAGCCCGCTCGTGGCGGGTGCTCACGCGGCCCGGTGACGGCAGCTCGCCCCCGCCGTAGTCGATTCCCTCGTCGATTCCGTCGTCGGTCATCGCGGCACGTGCTCCCATGATCGGAGGTGTCGGTCGAGATGGTGCTCGACCCAGGCCCGGACGAACGATGCCGCACGCACGCGCGAGGCCTCGTCATCCGCCGCGGCCGGGAGCGACGTCCAGTCTCCACGCCGGTTGAGCAGCGCGATCATCGCGATGGTCTCGGGTGCGAGCGACTGCGTCGACGGCAAGGCGTGGAGCGGGCACAGCATCCCGCCGGCCACGATCGACATGTTCACATGCGGCCCGGGGGCGCGGCAGACGGCGCAGGTCTCGGTGAACGGCGCCGCTCCGAGCACGCCGGCCATCCGCAGCAGGAAGGCGTCGAGGAAGATCGCGGGATACGGCGGCTGGGCGTCGAGCGCCTGCAGGCCCGCGCGCAGGAGCAGGAACATCGCGTTGTCACGCTGTCCCTCCTGCGCGGTGCCGTCGACGAGCTCCGCCATCGTCG
Source organism: uncultured Nitriliruptoria bacterium (assembly GCA_965364735.1). Classification (GTDB taxonomy): domain Bacteria; phylum Actinomycetota; class Nitriliruptoria; order Nitriliruptorales; family Nitriliruptoraceae; genus CBDTYW01. Next base: position 16,009 of record CBDTYW010000046.1, on the reverse strand, counting down.
ACGCGCATGCGGAGAGCGTGAAGTCTTCGCGGACCCGCGTGAACGTCGTGATCGTCTCGACCTGCTGGACGATGTCGAGGTTGCGGCCCTGGTACATCTCGACCTCGACGTGCGTGAACGGCTCGAGCCGTCCGCCGAACTTCGAGCCGGGCCGCCGGATGCCCTTCGCGACGGCGCGCACCTTCCCGCGCCCCTGCGTGAGCAGGTGCAGGATCCGGTCGGTCTCACCGAGCTTGTAGGTGCGCAGGACGATGCCCTGCTCGCGGTAGTTGGCCATGCAGGAACGCTACCGGCCACGACGATCGCCTCGGCAGCAGGTGTGTGGACGGTCAGCGTCGGGGCGTGCTCGCGTGCAGGAGGTCAGACCATGGGCCACGGGTACGGACGGTTGCTCGTCGGCTGGGGGAACTCCAACAGCCCCGACACGACGTCGGCGCGGAGGATCAGCGCCCCGAGCTCGGACGGGCTCAGAAGAGCTCGGAGCAGCGCTGCGTCGTCGTCCTGCGACTCGAGGAGGTCGGCGAAGCGTGCGACGTCTGCCCGCAGGTCGGCGGGGATCGGCTCACCGATGAAGTGCCAGATCACCGTTCGGAGCTTGTCGTCCTCGTGGAAGGCGACACCGTGGTCGACGCCCCAGATCGAGCCCCCGTCGTCCTTCAGGACGTGCCCTCCCTTGCGGTCGGCGTTGTTGATGACCATGTCGTAGACACACATGCAACGCAGCTGATCGGTGATGGCGTCGTCGTCGAGGTCGACCAGCGCGAAGTAGTGCTCATCGGGGTCGAAGCGGATGAAGCGCTGCAGCGACCCGACGCCGTAGGGCGCGTCATCACGGACGACCGTGACCGGGACCAGATCCCAGCCGAGCAGCCGCGACACCTCGTACGCGGCCACCTCGCGGCGGTAGAGCGTGTTCGACGGGAAGTCCCACAGCGGGGCCTCGCCATCGCGAGGCTTGTAGACCGCGAGATCCTCTGGCGGGCCGACCTGATCCAGCGTCCGGCTCGCTGGCTGCGGACCGTCGTCATCCTCCGGCTCGCCAAGCCGCATCAGGAGCGTCGCGTTCGACGCGGTGTTGAACTGCCCGAGGATCGTCAGCTCCGCTGACCGCAGGCGATCAGCGATCTCGGCGTCGGTTGGGGCGGTCACCGGCTCAGCGCACCGCCGGGCCGTGTCCGTTGGTCGACGGATCGACCTTCGGCAGCCCCTTGCCGATGATCTCGGCAGCGTGAGCCGCAAGGCGCCGCGCCTGCTCTGCATCGATCGTGATGACGAGCTCGTCGGGCGCACCGTCCTCGTCGTCGGCGAGGATCTCCTCGAACGTCAGCGCCATCGTCCGCGCCTCCGCGTCGAGCCCGATCGACAGCCCGCCCGCACGGAAGCGCTCCTCGAGCGGCTCACGGAGCTTCATCGACGCCTCGTCCCAGTGGATGGCGGGAACGAGGTCGAGCCGGTCCAGCATCTCCGTCACCGCCTCAGCGATGGCGGCGACCTGCTGCTTCTCGAGCACCACGGCGAGGCGCTGTTCATCGTCCTCGACCTGGACGAGGAACGTCCGGCTGCCGGGCACCCCGACGAAGTCCGCGGTGACGTGCTCGGGACGGTCGAACGAGTAGGTGGTCACGAGGCGGGCTCTCGGTCGTCGAGGGAGATCGGGGCGTGCGGCGTCGGGACATGGTTGACCCGGACGATGAAGGGTGCGTGGCCCTTGCGGAGGACGACCTCGGTCACCGAGGCCGGCGAGACATGGATGCGTTGGAACGTATCCAGCGGAGTCCCGAGGAACCACGCGACCGCCGCCTTGATCGTGTCCGCGTGGCTGACGACCGCAACCGTCTGCTTGGCCGTGTGGCTCGCCGCGATCTCCTCGATCGCGCTGACCATGCGGACCTGCGACTCCGCGAAAGACTCGCCTCCCGGGAAGCGCCAGCGCGATGGTGTCGTCTGGACCTGCGCCCAGTCCTTGCGCTTGCGCAGCGCCGCGAGCTTGCGGTTGGTCCAGTCGCCGAAGTCGACCTCGTTGATCCCGTCGACGACCTGGATCTCGCGCTTCGCGTTCGCCGCGATCGGGGCGGCGGTCTGCTGCGCGCGCTCCATGGGCGATGCGTACACGGCGGCCAGCCTTCGTCCCGAGAGCCACTCCGCGGTCCCGGCGGCCTGCCCGCGGCCCTCATCCGAGAGGTCGACGCCCGGCGAGCGGCCGTAGAGGACCGTGCCGGTCGTCGCGGTCCTCGCGTGTCGGATCAAGAGGATCGTCGGCACGTCGTCTCCTGGGCTGCTGGACGGGCCGGCGACTCTAACCGTCGCCGGCCCGCTGGATGTCGACCATCGTGGCGTACGGCGTGCTCCGACCGGACCGTTCGGGAGGTTGCACGTCGATGTGATGGACTGGCCGCCTCACCGACGACACGACCGGGACGACCATGACCGACGAGATCCAGGCCCCCACGAGCGGGTGGGACGCGATCGAGGCGGCGATGACGTCGCTGCACGGCAACCAAACTCCCGTGCACCTCGCCACGATGGTCAAGGCCTCGATGGGCGGGCCGGACCCGCTCGACGGGATCAGCATCTACGAGGTCGACGCGCCGGTCCCCCACTGGCACTACGTGAGCTACGGGTTCAGCGAGCTCTACGACAAGGTCTCCGACAACCCCGGCATCAGCGGTTGGGGCTTCGAGATGACGATGCGGCTGCGCCGCGACCCGGCCGCCACCGGCGACGCGCCGGTCTGGCCCGCGAACCTCATGCAGAACCTCGCGCGCTACGTGTTCACGAGCGGCATGGTCTTCGGTGAAGGACACCACCTCTCCGCGAACGGTCCCATCGCCACCGAGGAGGAGACGGCCCTGCACGCGATCGCGTTCGCCAACGACGCGCAGCTGGAGGCCCTCGACACGCCGAACGGCGCGGTCGAGTTCCTGCAGATCGTCGGGATCACGACCGACGAGCTGGAGCTCGCGCAGAGCTGGGACACGGCCCGGTTCCTCCAGCTGCTCGAGCGCAAGCACCCGTTGCTCGTCACGGACCTCGGTCGTGCTTCAGCACTCGCTGACCCCGACTTCGCGGCCTCTGCTGCGGCCGGCGCGGCACGCGAGGGCTCGTCGCAGTCCGGCACGGCCATCGGTCACCTGACGTGGGAGCGCACCGACGCGGGACTCGTGATCGAGATCGGGGCGCTGGCGATCCGCGCGGTGGGACGCGCCTTCGCTGGCCGGCTTCCGCACGGCCGAGGGTTCGTCATCGAGTCACCGACGCACTTCATCTCGTTCCAGCCGGGCGAGACCGCCTTCGAGATCCGCAACGACGGCGACCTCGAGCTCTGCGTCGTGTCCTTGAGCGACGCAGCGGTCGCAGCGATCGCCGCCATCGAGCCCGTGCGCGGCGAGACGACGCATCCGGAGCTCGGCGACATCACGATCCGCGTCGTCCCGTCGGTCATCCGCGACCAGGAGGGCAACGAGACCGAGACGATCGGCTGACGTCAGTAGGCGCGGGAGAAGATCACGCGCTGACCGTAGGCCGACGGCTGGCCACAGCGGATGCAGGAGCCCTCCTCGGCGTCCGCGATCTCGGGGATGCAGCGGGGCGTCGCCTTCGTGACGGCCTTGATGTCGTCCTCGCACTCGGGGCGTCCACAGTGAAGGGCGATGGCGAACCCGATCGAGGTCTGCTCCGCGAACGCCTCCCAGCTGTCCACCGACGACGTGTGCTCGTCCCGGAAGGTGCGAGCACGCTCGAGCAGGACGTGGTGGTAGGCGTCCAGGCGGTCCGGCATCGAGGTGGCGAACTCGGCGAAGGCGAGCTCGGTCTTGACGGGCCAGCCCTTTTCGTCGCGCTCCCCGATGCGGGCGCTCAGCAGGACGTGGCCGGCCTCGAGGTCTCGTGGCCCCAGCTCTGCCTTGAAGGGGATGCCGCGCAGCTCCGCGTCCTTGATGCGGAACCCGGGACCCTGATCGCGGTCGTCGACCTCGACGCGGATCCCCTGCGCCTTCAGCTGGGCGGCGAGCTCGTGGGCCTTGGCGGCGGTCGCCTCGCCGTCGGCCTTGCGACCGATCGGGATGATGATGACCTGCACAGGCGCGAGCCGCGGCGGAATCACGAGGCCGTCGTCGTCGCCGTGGGCGAGGATCATCGCACCGACCATGCGCGTGGACATGCCCCACGACGTCGTGTGGGCGAGCTCGACGGTGTTCTCGCGGCTCGTGTAGGTGATGTCGAAGGCCTTCGAGAAGTTCGTCCCGAGGTAGTGCGACGTGCCGGACTGGAGGGCCTTGCCGTCGCGCATCATCCCTTCGATCGTGTAGGTCTGCTCGGCGCCGGCGAAGCGCTCGCCGGCCGTCTTCTCACCCTTGATCATCGGGATCGCGACGACGTTCTCGGCGAACTCCGCGTAGACGCCCCACATCTTGAGGGTCTCTTCGACGGCCTCTTCCTTGGTGGCGTGGGCGGTGTGACCCTCCTGCCAGAGGAACTCGGTGGTGCGCAGGAACATCCGCGGACGCAGCTCCCAGCGGACGACGTTGGCCCACTGGTTGATCAGCAGCGGCAGGTCGCGGTAGCTGGAGATCCAGTTCGCGTACGCCTCGCCGATGACGGTCTCGGAGGTTGGCCGCACGACGAGCGGCTCCTCGAGCTCCTTGCCCCCGCCGTGCGTGACGACGGCGAGCTCGGGCGCGAAGCCCTCGACGTGCTCGGCCTCGCGCTCGAGGTAGGACTTCGGGATGAACAACGGGAAGTACGCGTTGACGTGGCCGGTGTCCTTGAAGCGCTGGTCGAGCTGGGACTGGATCAGCTCCCAGATCGCGAAGCCGTACGGCTTGATGATCATCGACCCGCGTGCCGGCCCGTTGGTGGCGAGGTTCGCCTTGGCGATCACCTCGTTGTACCAAGCGCTCACGTCCTCGCTCATGGGCGTGACGCCGTGCTCGTTCTTCTTGGCCATGGCTGGTGCTTCCCGGATCGGTGCGACGATGCGTGAGCGTAGGCGACCCGGCAGACTGCCCAGCCAACCGCCCCCACGGAGCCAGCATGTCCGACCTCGCGAAGCTCGCCACCGACGTGTGGAGGTCGTTCCGCGCCCTCGACACCTGGGTGCAGGTCTGGGTCGCGTGGCTCGTCGCGATCAACGCCCATGCCGTCCGGGAGCTCGACACCCCGACCGGCCGCACGACGGCGATGGCGATGGCCGGCTGGGGCCCGGTCAACGTCGCGATCTTGGTCAAGGAGCGTGGGCTCAGCTCGTCGCTGTCCGGCGCGCACCTGCTGCTCTACCCGTGGACCGTCAAGGTCGCGGTCGAGCGGCTGCGGTCGCAGGACGCCGCGACGCGGGAGAAGTTCTACGCGGCGTTGATCGCCGCGACGAACAGCGTCTCGCTCGCGTTCGACGCCGTCGACTTCGCGAAGTGGGTGATGGGCGATCGCGAGGTCGCGGGCTCCGCCTGAGCCTCAGGCTTCCGGATCCGCCCGCCGCTGACGTCGCGCAGCGAACGCCGCGATGCCGAGGGTCGCGAGCGCGAGACCCCAGCCGATCATCGGGTTCTCCTCGCCCGGCTCCTCGCTCCCGAACGGCACCCATGACGTCGAGCCGGCCGCAGAGGTCTCTGCGCCGTCGATGGTCATCGGGATCGTCCAGTCACGCACCTTCTGGCGCGTCAGCGGGTTCTCCGGTGACGCGAGCGTCCCGGCCTCAAGCCGGCCCTCGAGCCACCCGAACGCGGGGCTCGAGGCAACCTGCTCGAAGACCGGTGCCGCAGCAGCGTCGGCGGCGATGGCCGGGAGGTCGGTCGCGGAAGACGACAGCGCGTGGCGGAACCACGAGGGGCTGCGGATGTTGGCCATGACCTTGCCGTCACCGAACACCAGGAACGGCTCGCCGTCGGCTCCTGCGACCTCGACGTCTGCGTCGCCAGCGTTCAGGAAGAGCCCGGGCACGATGCCGGGCAGGACCGCGAGCTGCTCGACGCCGTCGACCTCTCGGTCGAGCCGCGCGACGTACTCCCCCACGATCGGGACGAACACGAGCCGACCGGACACCTCGACGTCGACGTCGTCCACGCGCAGCGGGACCCGCCAGCGCGCGACGTCGGCGGGGACGAGCGACGCGAGGACCTGGGTCGCGACCACGAGGTCACGGGGGTGGGGTCGATGGTCGAACCACGTCCAGCGGTTCGCGCGCGCGACGACCTCCCATCGGGGCGGGACCGTCGGCCCCACGGGTCCGGCCTCGGTCCGGGAGACGAACGCTCCGTCGCTGTCAACGCTCGCGTACCAAGCAGCGCGCGCGAGATCGCCCTCGACGCGGTCCGGCGCGATCCGCAGGAACGGACGGCCGTCCTCGTCGAGGACCTCGACGGTGGAGGGGCCGTCGTTGATCAGCGTCAGCGCCCCGCTGGCGACCTGGTCAGCCCGGACCGTGACGCCCGCGATCGCGGGCGTGACGGCGTCGACGCGGATCTCGAAGTCGAGCGCCGCCCCGTGGCCGGACGCGACCGATGGGACCAGCACGACGACCAGCGCGAGCAGGCACGCGCAGGCGACGGAGCGAACATGCACGCGGCTTCTCCGGACGACAGGAGCACCAGCGTGCCCCAGCGACGTCCGGGCTGCGCGTCCTCAGTCCTCGACGCGCACGTTCTTCCAGAACGCGACGTGGTCGACGATCTCCTTCGCGGCGTCCTTCGGGGCGGGGTAGTACCACGCCGCTCCGCCGTCGCGCTTGCCGTCGACCACCACGTCGTAGTAGCTCGCGGTCCCCTTCCACGGGCAGACCGTGGTCGTGGAGACGTCCTCGAAGTACTCGCGCTTGATCGAGGACGGCGGGAAGTAGTGGTTGCCCTCGACGACGACCGTCTGGTCGGACTCGGCGATGACGGTGTCGTTGAAGATGGCGCGCGGCATGAGCGGCTCCTGAGGTTGGACAGGGGTGTCAACGCCCGCGGGGCGTCGAGGCTTCCCGTGCACGCCGCGGATCGTCAGTGAGCTGACACCTCGTTGCCGCTGCGCGACGCGTAGGCGACCTGTGCAGCGACCAGCGGCACGCCGACGATGAGTCCGAGGATCGCAGACCCGATGGTGTTGACGACCCATGCGACGAAGCCCTCGGCGAAGCCGATCGCCTCGGAGATCGTCCCCTCGAGGCCATGGACGAGGTCGTAGGGCGCGTGCCATCCGAGCTCGTCCAGCCCGATGAGCTCGATGTGGCCGCCGACCCAGAGCATGGCAGCGGTCCCGACCACGGAGAGCACCACGAGCACCTTCGGCATGCCGGTGACCAACGCCCGACCGACGGAGGCGATGGTCCCCTGCGCCTGGCTGGCGAGCCGGAGGCCGAGATCGTCCATCTTGACGATGACGGCGACCGAGCCGTAGACGACGATGGTGATCAGGACCGCGACGACCGCGAGGATGAGCGCGCGTGAGACGAGCGTTTCGGCAGCCACCTCGTTCAGGGCGATGACCATGATCTCGGCAGAGAGGATCAGGTCCGTGCGGACCGCCCCGGCGATGACCTCGGCCTCGGTCTTCTTCTCCGCGCTCTCCGAGCTGTCGTGGTCGTGGCCGCTGAGGGCGCCCCAGATCTTGTGGACGGCCTCGTACGCGAGGTACCCGCCACCGAGCATCAGGATCGGGGTCAGCAGGCCCGGCAGGACCTCGCTGAGCAGGAGGGCGACAGGGAGGATGAAGACGAGCTTGTTGCGGAACGAGCCCTTCGCGATGCTCTTGATGATCGGGATCTCGCGGTTCGCGGCGAGGCCCGCCACGTACTGCGGGGTGACGGCGGCATCATCGATGACGACGCCGGCAGCCTTCGCGGACGCCTTGCCGGCGGCAGCACCGATGTCGTCGAGCGAGGCCGCTGCGAGCTTGGCCAGCGACGCGACGTCGTCCAGCAGTCCGATCAGTCCACCGGCCATCCGGGTGCTCTCCCTCAGTCGTTGCGTCGCCAGTGTGTCGTGTCGGGGCGGACGAGGCGGCATGCTCGTACCTGCATCGAGCCTGAGGAGTCCCCGTGAGCAACGCCGACGACACCCGGCTGGCCCGTCTTCGCGCCGCCACCGCCGGGCTCGACGCCCCGTTCGCCGTCGTGGACGTCGACGCGATGTGGCGCAACGCCGACGACCTGCTCCGACGTGCTGGTGGTGACAAGCCGATCCGCGTGGCGTCGAAGTCGCTGCGGGTCAGGTCGGTGCTGGACCAGATCGCTGCACGCGACGCGCGGTTCCAGGGGTTGCTCTGCTTCACGCTCCCGGAGGCCCTGTGGCTCGCTTCGCTCGGCTGGACCGACCTTCTCGTCGGCTACCCGACGGCGGACCGCGGCGCGCTGCGGGCGCTCGCTGACCTCGCGGCTGACGGCGCGACCACGCCCGTCATCATGGTCGACGACGTGGCCCACCTTGACCTGATCACGCACGCGCTCGACGGCCGCGACGGCCCGGTCGAGGTCTGCATCGACATCGACGCCGGCCTGCACGCCGTCGGCGGCAACGTCAAGATCGGCCCGAAGCGCTCCCCGGTCCACTCCGTCGAGGACGCGGTCGTGCTCGCCCGTGCCATCGTCGATCGGCCCGGGATCGAGCTCGTCGCGGTCATGGGCTACGAGGGACACATCGCCGGCGTCGGAGACGAGCCCGGTGGCAACGTGCTCGTCCGCAACGTCATGGGCCCGGCGATCCGCGCCATGCAGAAGGTCTCCTCCGCCGAGCTCATCGCCCGACGGGGTTCGATCGTCGCGGCGGTCCGTGAGGTCACGGAGCTGCGGTTCGTGAACGGCGGCGGGACCGGGTCGCTCGAGATGACGAGCGGCGACCCCTCCGTCACCGAGCTCGCCGCAGGCTCCGGCTTCTTCGCCCCGCACCTGTTCGACCACTACGGACACTTCACCCTGACCCCGTCCGCGTCCTTCGCGCTCCCGATCGTGCGTCGCCCCGGCCCCGGTGTCGCCACGGCTCTCGGCGGTGGCTACCTCGCGTCCGGCGTCGGCGACGCCACCCGGCTCCCGATCCCCTGGCTGCCTGCCGGTCTCAAGCTCGACGGCCTCGAAGGTGCCGGCGAGGTCCAGACCCCGCTGCTCGGCGATGCGGCGGACGACCTTGCCGTCGGCGACACCGTGTTCCTGCGTCACTGCAAGGCCGGCGAGCTCAGCGAACGCTTCGCGAGCGTCCACCTGATCAGCGGCGACGAGATCGTCGACGAGGTCCCGACCTACCGCGGTGAGGGCCAGACGTTCCTGTGAGTCGTCCTCTGAGTCACTCGCCGAAGACGCTGCGGGTGTAGTCGTTGGCGAAGCGACGGTCAGGGTCGAAGGCGTCGCGGATGGCCAGGAAGTCGTCGAAGCGTGGGTAGCGCTCGCGAAGCGTCGCTGCGTCGAGCTCGTGGCGCTTGCCCCAGTGGGGTCGGCCGTCGTACTCGCCAGCGATGGCTTCGACGGCCCGGAAGTACGGACGCCAGTCCATCCCGGTGTACATGTGCACGGCGAGGTAGAAGCTGTCGCGCCCGTGCACCGGGCTCAGCAGCGCGTCGTCGCCGGCCACCATGCGGCACTCGATCGGCATGGCGATCGGCAGGTTCTGCTCCTCGATCAGCGCGAGCACTCGCCGGCAGAACGCCGGGCCGTGCTCGAGCGGCACCGCGTACTCCATCTCGGTGAACCGGATGTCACGGCTCGACGCGAAGACCTTGTGGCTCCAGTCGGTGTATTCGCCTTCGCTGAGCAGCCTCGTGGCCATCTTCGCGACCGTGGGGATGATCTTCGGCTGCTTGCGGGCGAGCTTCAGCAAGAGGTCGCCGAGCGTGTTCTGGATGAAGTCCTCGTTGAACTTCTCGTCGAACGCGCTGCGCGGGTTCGTCGGCCCGTCGGTCCGGTTGCGCAGCACCGTCAGCGCGGTGGACGTGTACGGGAAGACGAAGAACTCGAAGTGGTCGTTGGCGGCCAGCTGGGTGGCGAGGCCGTCGAGCACCTCGTCCAGTGGCATCGGCACGTCCTGCCGATGCAGCTTGAAGGCCGGGACCGTCTGCAGGGTCAGCGAGGTCAACGCCCCGAGCGCGCCCACGTTGACGCGGGCGGCCCGCAGGTCGTCACCGTCGGTCGTGATCTCGCGCAGCACGCCCTCACCGTCGACGATCTCCACCCCGACGATCGCCGCCGAGATGTTCTGCAACCCGATTCCCGTGCCGTGGGTGGCCGTGGAGATGGCCCCGGCGATCGTCTGATGGTCGATGTCGCCGAGGTTCGGCATGGCGAGCCCGAGGTCGTACAGGTCCTGGTTGAGGTCGTAGAGAAACGAACCCGCACCGACCTTGACGAGCCCGGACGCCCGGTCGGCCTCGATGACCCCCTGCAGCTTCGACACGTCCATCATGACGCCGTCGGTCAACGCCGTCGCGGTGAACGAGTGGCCGGCACCGACGACCTTGACCGTCTGTCCGGCCTCGCGCGCACGCACGATCTCCTCCGCCACCGCTCGCGCATCCGCGGGATGCGCGATCCGCGCAGGCGCACACGTCTGATCTCCGGTCCAGTTCGTCCAGCTGCTGCCCACTCACGTGCTCCGTTCCCGCGTTGGCCTGAATGATCGTAGGGCTGTCGAGCGCCCGGGGCGATCGGCCCGCGGAGCAGGGACCTTCTTCCCTGACCGTCGTGGTGCGCAGGCGCCACGATGGCGTCGACGCTTGGACTCCGCCATGGCCACGGCACATCGGGAACGAAGGTGGCCCGCCGTGGGTATCGCTGCGCTCGCGGGGGCCGCGTTGCTCCACGCGCTGGCACCGTCGCTGCTCGACGACAGCTACCGCTGGGTGGAGCACAGCACGAGCCAGGCTGGAGCGCAGGGGGCCGACGGTGCATGGGCCACCCGCACGGCCTTCCTCCTCAGCGGCCTTGGCGTCGGGGCAGTGGTCAGGGCGCGGTCAACGGCATGGGGTCGCGTCACGACCGCTGCCCATGTGACGTTCGGCGCGTGCTTCGTCCTCGTTGCCGTCTGGTCGGCTTCGCACTGGGATCCGGCGGTCCCGACCGATGACGTCGAGGACTTCCTGCATTCCGTCGCTGCCACGGTCATGGGGTTCGCGTTCGTGCTTGCCATGATGCTGGCTGCTGGCGCCGAGCTGCGGCTCGGCGATCGGCGATCGGCGGCGATCTCCGGCGCCGCGGCGTTCCTCGCGACCTGGCTGTCCGTGCTGATCTTCCAGGTCCCGTCGCATGCCGGGCTGGCCCAACGTGCGATGTTCCTGATGGCCGGGCTCTGGTATCTCCGCGAGGTGCTGCGCCCGACCCCCACGACAGCGGCTCATCCCTTGCCGAGCCAATCGGCGATCGCGATGCGCTCCGGCTCGAGGTAGCCGACCGGCAGCACGAGGTCGCCGTGCTCCGTGTTCGTCCGGTACGCGATCTGCCACGCGTGGAACGCCTCGTAGGCACGGGGGTGGCTGAGCATGAGCTCGGCGTAGGCCTCGACCGCGCGGACGTACCGGTTGGAGTTGTTGTAGCGGAACAGCGATGCGGAGATCCGGCCCTCAGCCATGCCGTGACTGCGCAGGAACCGACCTGCGGCGAACAGGGCATCGCGCGGGTCCTCGATGTCCTCGCCCGGCTCGGAGAACCCCGGCCACGTCGTCGGGAGGAACTGCATCGGCCCCTGTGCCCCGGCGGTGGAGAGCCCCCGGATCCTGCCCATGCCGGTCTCGACGAGGTTCACCGCGGCGAGGTACTGCCAGGGCACGTCCGAGTTCGCGGCGGCATCCATGGTGTGCTGCAGCAGGTCGTCGGCTGGTGTGGGATCCTCGATCGACCACGCCGGCAGCGTCTCGATCGGTCGCGTGTGCATCCCGTTGAACTGGAGCCGCGCCGACACCTGCAGCTGGGCATCGTGGCGGAAGGCCTCGTCGATGAGCGGCGCGACCTCGCCCCACAGCGTCGGGTCGTCGGCGAGGCGGCGGTAGGCGAACTGCTGCTGCTGGGCCGCGCGCTCGAACGGACCGGCCTCCGTCGCCGGGTCGCGCAGCGCCGTCTCGATCGCAAAGATCTGCTTGGCCAGCTGCCTGGCGTCGACCTCGATGGTCTCGCGCACACCGGGCCACGGACCCCCGAGCACGACCTCGACCACCTCGACCGGCGGCTCGGGCGTCGCGGGCACCGGTTCCGTCGGCGTCGCGGTGACGGAAGCCTCCGCGTTCGGCGCGCCCGCGGCCGTCTTCGCAGGCGTCCGGAGTTCGGTCGCAGTGCCCGATGGCTCCGCACCGGCGCAACCAGCCAACATCACGCCCGCCAGCAGCAGGCTCACCGTGCGCCGCATCATCACCGCTCTCGAGGTCGAGCCGTGAGCGTAGAGCGACCGCGGTTCAGGAACAGCCCGTCGGCCATGACGCACTGCGACGGATCGCACACTTCACCTCGAGCCGGAGCGGCCAACGCGCGACAACGCTGTGGAGAACGTGTGAACACGACCTCGCGTGTCACACCCCTCTGCTTCGATGAGGTCATGAAGCACTCCGACCACCACCACCCCGCACAGGCCGGCAGCCTGTCCGGTGTCGGCGTCGGGATGCCTGCCGCGCCCGAGGCACACGGCCCCGCCGAGCCCGACCGGGTCGGTGAGGCGCTCGACCTGCTGCTCGTCGCGATCACCGAACGGGCCGACGGGCTCACAGATGAGCTCACGCAGGCAGCCAAGGTGTCGGACCGCCTCGAGCTGCACCTTGCTGACCTCGTTGCGCGAGCCGAGGCGCGCGGGCTGCCGGGCCGGGACGGCGCCAAGGCGACCCGGGACTGGGTCGCTCACCGAACCGCGCGTGCCAAGGTCGCGGCTGGCGGTCTCGTGGCGGTCGCCCGCCATTGTTCCGACCTGCACGACACGATCGCCGCGGTCCGTGCCGGACGGCTCGGGATGACCGCCGCGGTCGCCGCCGCCCGCGTCGCGAACCGCACCCCCAAGGCCGACCACGCCGAGCTCGACCGCCAGGTCGCTACGTCGCGGGCGCTGGGCTGGGAAGCTGAGGTCTCCGGCTGGGTCTGGCGCTGGGCCGCAGCGAACGACCCCGACCAGCTCGCGCAGGACGCCGCGCTCGACCGAGCGCTGCGCAGCGTCCACCTCCAGGACCGCATCGACGGCGGTATCCACCTGACCGCCGACCTCGACGTCGAGTCCGCGATCGCCGTCCGGCAGCTGCTGCTCGACGCGACCCCGGTCGATGCCGGCGACGAGCGGACCGCCTCGCAGCGCCGCGCCGACGCGCTCACCGACGCAGCACGCCGGACACGGACCGCCCCGGCAGCGACCACAACGGTCTCCGCGGCACCGGCCGAGATCACGATCAACATCGACCTCGACCGGCTCACGGCCGCGCTCGGCCCCGGCGAGGTGCTCGACCACCACGGCGCGCTGCTGCCGGCCGACGTCATCCGCCGCTTCGCCTGCGACGCACGGATCATCCCCGCGGTGCTCGACACCGACGGGACGGTCCTCGACCTCGGACGGGCCCGACGCCTGCCGTCCGGCTCACAGCGCCGCGCGCTCGTGCTCCGCGACCGCCACTGCCGCTACCCCGGCTGCACGACGCGCCACCAGTGGACCGACGTCCACCACGTCCAGCACTGGGCCGACGGCGGCGCCACCGACCTGTCGAACCTGCTGCTGCTCTGTCGACACCACCACACCCGCGTCCATGACTTGGCCCTCGACCTGACGCTCACCGCCAAGGGCGGACTGGTCGTGCGTCGCCCCGACGGCGCATGGATCGGCGCCACCGCTGCCCCGCCACGAACCTGACGCCCCAACAGCCCGGCCGCACCGCTGCCGGGCCATTCGTCGTGTTCTGACTCCCACCCAACGGCGGACGCCGGCCACGAGGGCCGGCGTCAGTCGGGTGTGCGGGGGCCATCAGAGCTCGGCGAGCCAGTTGCCGGAGAACAGCTCGCCGTTCTCGGCCTTCTGCTTGAGGGAGGCCGGCGGGTCGAAGCGGTCGCCGTAGCGGTCAGCCAGCTCCTTGGCGCGGGCGACGAAGCCCGTCACGCCGCCGGGGTACTGATCGATGTACTGCGCCACGCCGCCGGTCCAGGCCGGGAAGCCGATGCCGAAGATTGACCCGATGTTGGCGTCCGGCACGGACGTGATGACGCCCTCGTCGAACGTCTTCACGGTCTCGAGCGCCTCGGCGAAGAGCATCCGCTCCTTCACGTCGTCGAGCGAGACGTCAACGCCTTCCTTGGCGAAGTGCTCGAACAGCCCGGGCCACAGGCCGGTGCGCTTGCCGTTCTCGTCGTAGTCGTAGAAGGCGCCGCCGGCGAACTTGCCGGGGCGGTTGAACTCGTCGACCATCCGGTCACCGATGACCTGCGCGGGCGTCACGACCCACTCCTCACCGGCGGCCTCGGCGGCAGCCTGCGACTCCTTGCGGAGCTTCTGCGGCAGCGTCAACGTCAGCTCGTCGAGCAGCTGGAGCGGCCCGACGGGGTAGCCGGCGAGCGTCGCAGCGCGGTCGATCGTCACGGGGCTCACGCCCTCGTGCAGCATCTCGAGGGCCTCGTTGAGGAACGTCCCGATGACGCGCGAGGTGAAGAACCCGCGGGAGTCGTTGACGACGATCGGCGTCTTGCGCAGGACCTGCACGACGTCGTAGGCCTTGGCGAGCGCGGCGTCGGAGGTCTTCTCGCCGCGGATGATCTCGACCAGCGGCATCTTGTCGACCGGCGAGAAGAAGTGCAGGCCGACGAAGTCCGCCGGGCGGTCGACGCCCTCGGCGAGCTGCGTGATCGGCAGCGACGAGGTGTTCGAGCAGAGCAGCGCGTCCGGCGCGACGACCTTCTGGATGTCGCCGAAGACGGTGTGCTTGAGCTCGACGGACTCGAAGACGGCCTCGATGACACAGTCCGCGCCCGCGCAGTCCGCGTAGTCATCGGTCGGGGTGATCAGCGCGAGCAGCGCGTCGCCCTTCTCCTGCGTCGTCTTGCCCCGCGACACGCCCTTCTCGACGATCGTCTCCGAGTACGCCTTGCCCCGGTTCGCGTTCTCGATGCTGACGTCCTTGAGGACGACCTCGACGCCGGACTTCGCGAGCACGTACGCGATGCCGGCTCCCATCATCCCGGCGCCGAGGACGGCGACCTTCGTCGGACGCCAGGCTTCGTGGCCGTCAGGACGCGAGCCGCCACCGTTGATGTGCTGGAGATCGAAGAAGAAGGCCTTGGACATGTTCTTGGAGATCTGTCCGGTGGCCAGCTCCGCGAAGTAGCGCGACTCGATCGTGTACGCGGTGTTCAGGTCCGTGTTCAGCCCCTCGACGGCAACCGAGAGGATCGCGATCGGGGCGGGCATGTTCGTGCCCTTCAGCTGCTTGCGCAGGCTGGCCGGCAACGCCGGGAGCATCTGCTTCAGGCCGCCCGCGTTGACGGTGCCGCCGGGGACGCGGAAGCCCTGGGCCTGCCACGGCTGCGTGGTGTGCTCGGGGTTGTCGCGCACCCACTGGGTCGCGGTCGCGACGAGGTCATCGGCGGCGACGATCTCGTCGATGATGCCGACCTCGAGCGCCGTGACGGCCGGGTGCTGCTGGCCCTGTCCCAGGACATTGAGCATCCCGTCCATCACGCCCAGCATGCGGGTGATCCGCACGACGCCGCCAGCGCCGGGGAGCAGGCCGAGCGAGACCTCGGGGAGGCCGAACTTCGCGCCCTTCGCGTCGGTCGCGAACCGACGGTGACAGGCCAGCGCGATCTCGAGGCCGCCACCGAGCGCAGCGCCGTTGAGCGCCGCCGCGACGGGCTTGCCGCAGGACTCGAGGCGACGCAGCATCGCCTTGAGCTTCTGGGACTCGTCGAAGACGGACTGCGCGTCGTCGGGCGTCGCCTGGATGATCAGGCGGAGGTCGCCGCCCGCGAAGAAGGTGGACTTCCCGGAGGTGACGACGACGCCGGTGACGTCGTCGATCTCGGACTCGAGGCGGTCGAGGGCGGCGGAGAAGCCGTCGGCGAACGCCTGGTTCATGGTGTTGACGGACTGGCTCGGGTCGTTCATCG
>CBDTYW010000045.1:0-18180 GCA_965364735.1 uncultured Nitriliruptoria bacterium | reverse complement strand
GGCCACGGGGCCCGCCGTTCCGTGGTGTCGTGTGATCAGGTCGCGGAGAGCTCGAGGTCCTCGCCGATCGTGACCGGGCCCTCCATGTTGGGGTGAACGGTGCACCAGAAGACGAAGTCACCAGAGATGCCCGCCGTCGTGAAGGCGTACTCGATCTCGGAGACGCCGGTGACGGCATCGCCGCCATCGAGGATGAGCTCACCGTTCGGGAGGGCGCGGCTCTCGCCGATCGAGCCCTTCTGCGTCGCGATCCAGACGTTGTGGGCGACGCCGGCCTCGTTGTTCTGGAACAGGATGCCCACGGCCTCCTCACCGGAGGGGAAGGTCAGCGACTCGGTCTCGAAGTCGATCGAGTCGGAGGCAACGACCGTGACGGAGTTGTCGGCCGGGAACGGAATGCCGACCTCGATGGGCAGCCGGTTGATGTTCAGGTCCGCGTCGGCCAGCCCCCCGAGGCCGCCAGCGACGGCGACCCCGATGAGCAGAGGCAGGACGGCGGGCAGCGATGCAACGGCCCGCTGGCTGCTGGTGAGCTCATCCTTCGACGCGTACAACGCGATCGAGCCGAGGATCCCGGCCGCAAGCACGCTCGCGAAGACCAGCGCGATCTCGCGCGTGACGTTCAGGAGGACGAACGCCGTCAGCAGGATGGTCACCGCGATGACGGCGAGCAGCCCGAGACCCATGAGCACGGGCGTGGCCGCACGCTCCTGGAAGTCGTTGCGTTCCTTCAGGTCAGTCATGTCGTGTCCGTCGGTGCGGTGAGAGCGAGGGTGAGGTGCGTGGAGCGAAGCGATGTCAGTCGCCGCTGGTCACGTCCTGCGGGATGCGGTGGTCATTGCGCCCGAGCTCGCGGAGAGGTCCGTCGCGGCCCTCCTCGGAGCTCGCCCAGCGGAAGAACATCACGGTGATGATCCCCCAGAGGAAGAAGCCGGCGCCGGTCTTCATGAGCAGGCCGGCCGCACGCATGTCGTCGATCGCGCTGATGTTCCACAGACGCTCGAACGTGCCGTAGCGCGGGTAGAGCAGGCTGTCGCCGAAGGTCAGCCACGAGGCCGGGACCGTGGGCAGGAACGTCATGAGGAACAGGTACGCCATCGCTGCGGGGCGGGTGATCTTGTGCACGACCTCGGGGGCCGGGCTGTAGATGGGCAGCCACATGAAGATGCCGGAGACGAGGAAGGCGAAGTGCAGCGAGAAGTGCACCGGCTCGCTGGTCAGCATCAGGTCGACCATGTTCGGCCAGTGGATGAACATGAGCACGAAGTTGAAGAGGAGGCCCGCGACGAGCGGCTTCGCGATGACCCGGACGGCCCGACGGATCGGCGGCTTCGACAGGAGCATCAGGAACATCCAGCGCGGGACGCCGAGGATGAGCAGCGGGGCGACGACGAAGCCCTGGATGAGGTGCTGCAGCATGTGGGCAGAGAACAGGTAGTTCTCGCCGATGTCGTGCAGCGGCGACCCGGAGGACACCCACAGGAAGAAGACGCCGCCCACGAAGCTGAGCTGCTGGGCTCGGGTGACGATCGGCACCTCGGGGTGCCCGACCTTCTCCGCGCCATAGCGGCGGATGAGGAAGAAGTAGCCGACGAGCAGCGCTGCGACGGTCACGAGGACGTCGGGGTGCAGGTGCACCTGCCAGGCGACCGACGAGTCGGCGACCGTCAGGTTGAGCGGGGACGGGGCGGTTTCCATGGCGCGGTCAGGGGTTGACGACGTTGAGGAAGGTGGCGAGCACCGCCGTGTAGAGCACCAGCGCGAGGCCCAGACCCAGACCCATGAACCGCGTGTAGACCTTCGGGTCGTACTTCAGGTGCATGAAGTATCCCCCGACCATCGCGAACTTGATCGCCATGAGGATGATCAGCAGCGGAACGGTGGCACGGCCGAACTCCACGAAGTACGTCGAGATCTCGAGTGCGGTGAGCACCCCGAGCGTCAGCGCGACCTGCACGTAGAACGCGTTGGTCGGGTGGTGATCGTCGTGCGCGTCGTGCTCGACGGCTGCTTCGGTCGCAGTGGCCACGGTCAGCTCCTGGCGTTGCGGAACGGTCTCGGGAGGCTGGGTCAGCCGACCGGGATGAGGTAGACGACGGTGAAGATGATGACCCAGATGATGTCGACGAAGTGCCAGTAGAGGCCGGCGATCTCCGTCTTGATCGCATCGTCCGGACCGATCCGGCCGGTCTTGGTCATCGCGTAGGTGGCGAGCAGGATCAGGATCCCGACGGTGACGTGCGCCCCGTGGAAGCCCGTCAGCACAAAGAAGGACGAGGAGAACGGGCTCGTCGTGAGACCGAGGCCCTCGATGTTGAACGTGTAGAACTCGTAGACCTGGCCGCCGACGAACAGCATCCCCTGGAAGGCCGTCGCGAGGATCCACAGGCGCATGCGACGCATGTCGCCCTTCACGTGGGCGTTGTGCCCGAGCACCATCGTGAGCGAGCTCATCAGCAGGATGAACGAGCTGACCGACGTGAACGGGATGTCGAAGAGCTCGACGCCGACGAATCCGTCGGTCCGCTCGAAGTACAGCAGGTACGTGGCGATGAACGCCCCGAAGAACAAGAACTCGGAGCCCAGGAACACCCACATACCGAACTTGCGGTTGTCGATGCCGAGGGTGGTCTCCTCGATCGGGACGGACATCGTGCTTCCTCTGATCGTGCGGCCGGAGCCGCCGCGTCATTGTGTGTGGGTCGTGGTGCCGAAACGGCTCAGTGGTCGCCCTCGGCGTCCGGCTCGTTGATCCAGGCGATGGTGCCGAGGATCATCCAGATGATGCCGAACGCGACGACGGGGGCCGCCTTGTAGACCAGGCCGTAGCCGGCGATCGGCATGCCAGCCGTCATGACGAGCGGCCAGTACGACGGGTCGGGCATGTGGATCTCGTCGTGCCCATGGTCATCGCCGCCGTGGTCGCCACCGTCGTGGTCGCCACCGTCGACGGAGGCCGGGTGGATCCCGGCGTCAGCGGAACCGCCAGCCGGGATCGGGATCGCGCGACCTTCGGCGTCCTCGGCGTACTTGCGGTGCCAGAACTCGTCGCGGCTCGTGATCGTCGGGATGACGTCGAAGTTGTGCGGCTTGGGCGGGGAGTCGGTCATCCACTCGATGGTGCGAGCGTCCCACGGGTCGAGCGGCGCCTTCTCCTTGGACGCCTTCGTCTTGGCGATGTTGACGAAGAAGACGAGCATCGAGGCGATGATGAAGTACGTGCCGACGGTCGACAGGCGGTTCCACAGCAGGACCGAGTCGCCGAGCTCCGCCGGCAGGACTGCGGTGCGACGCGGCTGTCCGAGGAGGCCGGAGAGGTGCATGGGGCCAAACGCGAGGTTGAAGCCGATGAGCCAGAGCCAGAAGTGGATCTTGCCGAGCTTCTCGTCGAGGAGCTTCCCGAAGACCTTGGGCCAGTAGTAGTAGAAGCCGGACATCAGGCCGAACAGCAGGCCACCGAAGAGCACGTAGTGGAAGTGCGCCACGACGTAGTAGGTGTCGGTCTGCTGCGTGTCGTGCGGAACGATCGCGTGGGTCACACCGGAGAGACCGCCGATGGTGAACATCGCGATGAAGGCGACGGAGAAGAGCATCGCGGTGTTGAGGACGATCTTGCCGCCCCACATCGTGAACACCCAGTTGAAGATCTTCACGCCGGTCGGGACCGCGATGAACATCGTCGAGAGCGAGAACGCGGAGTTCGCGACGGGGCCGAGGCCCGCGGTGAACATGTGGTGGGCCCAGACGCCGAAGCCCATGAAGCCGATGGCGGCGGTGGCGAAGGCCATCGCGGAGTAGCCGAAGAGCGGCTTGCGGGAGAAGGTCGGCAGGACCTCGCTGACGACGCCCATTCCAGGCAGGATCAGGATGTAGACCTCAGGGTGACCGAAGAGCCAGAAGAGGTGCTGCCAGAGGATCGGGTCACCGCCGGTGGCCGCCTGGAAGAACTGGGTGCCGAAGATCACGTCGAACTGCAGCTCGAAGAGCGCGACCGCGATGATGGGCATCGCGAAGAGCATCAGGAAGCTGGTGACCAGCGCGGTCCAGATGAAGATCGGCATGCGCATCAGGGTCATGCCCGGTGCGCGCATGTTGAGGATCGTGACGATGAAGTTGACGGCCGAGGCGAGCGAGCCGACGCCGAGGATCTGCAGGCCGATGGCGTAGAACGCCATGTTGTTGCCCGGCGTCGACGTCGACAGCGGGGCGTAGCCGAACCAGCCGCCGTTCGGGGCGCCACCGAGGAAGAACGAGCTGTAGATGAACAGGCCACCGAAGAAGTAGACCCAGTAGGAGAAGGCGTTCAGACGCGGGAACGCGACGTCGCGCGCGCCGATCTGGAGCGGGATCAGGTAGTTGAAGAAGGCCGCTGCGAGCGGCATGCCCACCAGGAACACCATGGTGATGCCATGCATGGTGAACATCTGGTTGTAGACCTCTTCCGTCAGGAAGTTGCCCTCAGCGTTGAACAGCTGCGTCCGGATCAACGTGGCCTCGAGGCCACCGATGACGAAGAACACGATCGCCGTGGCGGCGTACATGATCCCGATCTTCTTGTGGTCCACGGTGGTGAACCACGAGCCCACGCCGGTCTCGGCGGTGGGGCGGGAGAAGATCCCTGTGCGGGGTGCGACGGTCGTGGTCGCTGCCATCTCGACTCCTCAGGTGAGGGTGTGTGGGTGCTGCTCAGCTGGAGGTGCGGGTCACTTCAGCGATTCGAGGTACGTCACGATCGCCTGGATCTCCGCGTCGGAGAGCGAGTCCTTGAAGGACGGCATCCCGATGGACGGGGTGGCGTTCGGGTGCATCGCCTTCATCGACGGCGCGTCCTTGACCCAGTCGAACAGGGTCTCGCTGTTCAGGTCGAAGATCGAGCCGGCGAACGTCGACCGCGAGAACAAGTGCGTCAGGTCCGGCCCCACGACGCCCTGAGCAGGCGTGCCGGCGACGGCGTGACACCCGATGCAGGCGTTGGTCGTGAAGAGGTCGTAGCCGGCGCGTTCCGCGCTGCCCTCGGCGGGGATCTCGGGAACGGCGAGCTGCGCGGCGACCCAGGCGTCGAAGTCCGCCGGGGTCTTGGACACGACCCGCTGGCGCATGTTGGCGTGCGACAGACCGCAGTACTCGGCGCACTGGCCGAGGTACGTGTCGGCGCTGACGGCGACGAGCTTGAGGGTGTTGACGCGTCCGGGAACGACGTCCTTCTTCCCGTTGAGCTTCGGGACCCAGTAGGAGTGGATGACCGCGTTGCCGGGGCCGCCGGCCTCCTCGGACCACATCTCGAGACGGACGTTCGTGTCGGTCGGGATGACCAGCTCGTTGGCGGTGGTGAAGCCGTCCCCGAACTCCTCGCCGGCCGGATAGCGGTACTCCCACCACCAGCGGTGGCCGATGACCTCGATGACGACCGCGTCCGGGTCGTCGGTCTCGAGATCGAAGATCAGGGCGACCGTGGGGACGGAGATCGCGGCGAGGATGACGGCCGGGATGACGGTCCA
Organism: uncultured Nitriliruptoria bacterium; assembly: GCA_965364735.1. Taxonomy (GTDB): domain Bacteria; phylum Actinomycetota; class Nitriliruptoria; order Nitriliruptorales; family Nitriliruptoraceae; genus CBDTYW01. The sequence continues at coordinate 12,682 of CBDTYW010000045.1, read as the reverse complement.
GGTGACCTCGAGCTTGGTGCTGCCGTGGACCTGGACGGGCATCGAGCTGTCGCCGTCCTTCTCGCGGAAGCGGACGCTCGCGTAGATGACCAGGCCCTGAACCAGGACGAACACCACGACCGCGATGGCGAAGACGATGCGGAAGAGGTCGTCTTCCTTCTGCGCCCACGGCCCCTGCGGGTCGAGGGCGCTCTGCGCGCCCTCACAGGCGCTGAGCAGCAGCGCGATCGCGCCGACACCCGCCAAGCGACCCATTCGGCGGGCACGCGTCGGGCGGGCGGGGGCGAGATCGTCGTGCTGGGGGCGCGGAGCCTCGGTGCTCGACAACGGTGTCTCCTCGTTCGCGCGGGGAGGGGCCGACGCCGGATGGGCGCGGATTCCCGCTCCTGACCGGCAGTGGCTGCCAGCTCAGGAAGCCGTGAACTGCACCGCAGGTGGGTACAGCTGACGATTCTGTGGGCTTTCGATCATGGTGCCTGCATCGGATGGGAGGCGGACGGATCCACCTCACAGCCGGTGCGTGCGGGACCCCGACGACTGACGTGATGTCGGGTCTCGCAGGCGCTCTGAGCGTAGCGCGCGCTCGAGGCGCTTCGGAATTGTTTGGGCCGCTCGGGTGTTCGTCTCAGCCTTCCGGCTCCCAGCGGAAGGTTCGCGACGCTGCGACCACCGCCACCAGTCCCCACCCGGCCACGACGAGCAGCGATCCGACCGCAAGCGACGGCTCCGGATCCATCGCCGCGCGCAGCACCTGTCCGAGGGCGCCGGACGGGAGAAGCTCCGCGGCCGAGGCGACCGCTGCGGGGAAGGCGTCGAGCGACAGCACGAGCCCACCGAGGGCGGTCAGCACCGCGAACAGCGCGTTGGCGAATGCAAGGCACAGCATCGCTGGCAACGCACCTGCGAGCAGCTGCCCGATCGCGGTGAACGCAACCGCCCCGACCAGCACCCCGATGGTCAGCGGCACCACGCCAGCAGACGGCGTCCAGCCGAGCAGTCCCACCGCGACGATCAGGACGAGCACCAGCTGGATGCAGAGCAGACCGAACGCGGCGACGCCCTTGGCTGCGATGTAGCCCCCGCGGGGCAGCGGGGTCGCGCCGAGCAGCTTGAGCACCCCGTACTGCCGCTCGAAGGCGGTCTGGATCGACGATGCGACGAGGCCGGTCGCCATCACGGAGACCGCGATGACGCCGGGCACGAGGAACTCGACGGGGTCGCCGTCACCGGTCGGGAAGATGTCGACGGTGCCGAGGAAGGCGAGCAGCCCCACCGGCAGCCCGAGCGTGATCAGGAACGACTCCGGCGAGCGCAGCAGCAGCCGGAACTCGAGCGCTGCCTGCAGGGCGAGGCCGCGCATGGGGAAGCCACGCTCGTCGTTCATGGTCCGGGCGGTTCCGGTGGCCGTCATGGGGCGCGCTCCAACGAGGGTTCCGGGGTCGCGGCGGCCTCCGGCGGGCCGGTGAGCCTCAGGAACACGTCCTCGAGGCTGCGCTTGCCCGCCTCGAGCACCCCGAGATGGACGTCGTGGTCCGCGAGCCAGCCGGCGAGCGCGGAGACGAGCTGTGGCGAGTTGATCGCCTCGATCCGGTAGCGGCCGGGCTGGTCCTCGTGGGTCGGCGCCCCGACGGCCGTCCGGATCCCGGCGAGGTCGAGGCCGGCGCGGGCGGTGAACAGGACCTCGGCGTGATCGCCGTGTGTCAGCGCCTGCGGCGTGCCGAGCGCGACGAGCTTGCCTGCATCGATGATGCCGACGCGGTCCGCGAGCAGCTCGGCCTCGTCGAGGAGGTGGGTGGTCAGGACCACGGTGACGCCACGGTCACGAAGTCCGCGGACGAGGTCCCAGGTGAGCCGGCGGGCAGCGGGGTCGAGCCCGGCGCTCGGCTCGTCGAGGAACACGATCTCGGGCTTGCCGACCAGTGCGAGCGCCAGCTTCAGCCGCTGCTGCTGGCCGCCGCTCATGTTGCGGAAGCGGGCCTTGCGGTGTTCCCCGAGCCCGACGCGCTCGATGAGCTCGTCGGGGTCCTCGGAGTCGTGGTGGAACGACGCGAACAGCTTCACCATCTCCGCCGGCGTCGCCAGCGGGTAGACGCCGCCCGCCTGCAGCATCATGCCGACGCGGCGCTTCAGCTTCGTGGCGTCACGGTGCGGGTCGAGCCCGAGGACGCGGACGCTGCCCCCGTCGGGATGCCGGAAGCCCTCGCAGATCTCGATCGTCGACGTCTTGCCGGCGCCGTTGGGACCGAGCAACGCGAAGGTCTCGCCCCGCTCGACGGTCAGGTCGAGATGATCCACCGCCACGAGTTCGCCGTAGCGCTTGACGAGCCCGCTCATCTGGATCGCGGGCCCGGCGGATGCGGCAGGAGTGTTCACCGGCGCAACCTATCCCCCGACCCGCATCGACCACCCACCACCCTCCCGCGAGCGACGTCCAAACCTGCACCACGCAGGGAAATCCATCGCTCGCCGAACCGGGCACTCCCGCGAGCGACGTCCAAACCTGCACCACGCAGGGAAATCCATCGCTCGGCGAGGTGGGTGGAGGTCTGGTCAGCGCTTCTTGGCCGTCTTCTTGGCCGTCTTCTTGGCCGGGGCCTTCTTGACGACGCGCTTGGCGGTCGCCTTCTTGGCTGCGGCCTTCTTCGCAGGCGCCTTCTTGGCTGCGGCCTTCTTCGCCGGAGCCTTCTTGGCTGCGGCCCTCTTCGCGGGGGCCTTCGCGACGGCTCGCGTCTTCGGGGTGACGGTCGGCTCGGCGACGGGCGTCGTGACGACCGGTGCTGCACCCTTGCTCTTCGCGAGCGTGCGACGCGGGGCCATGCCGACGGCCGCGAGGGTCGCTTCGACGGTCGCCGCGATCATCGCCTCGTCGGCGCTCTGGCCGCTCGCAGCGCCGGGAAGGGGCGTGTCGACCGCGCGGCCGTGCTCATCTCGCATCAGGAGACGGGGTGCGTCCTGGACGGACGCGGACAGGTGGCCCGCGAGCGACACGACGGCCTTCTCGAGCTCCTGAACCCGTCGTTCGTCAGCGCGCAGCTGCTCGCTGATGATCAGCGCCCCGCCGGCAACGGCGAAGAGCACCATCGCGAAGCCGGCGCTGGCCAAGTAGACGATCTGCGCCGGGACCAAGGTCTCCAGCGAGATCTTCTGATAGCCGATGATGCCGATGACGGCGGCGACTCCGAGGAGTCCTGCCCCAGCGCTCATGCGCCAGCGTCGCGTCATGTCCATGTCGATCTCTCCATCGGAGGAGCGCCGGGTCAGCAGACCGCGGCGGGTGAGCGTGAGGGTGGTTGCGCCGGTGGCGACGCCGAGCAGGGCGGTGAGCAGCCCGAAGATGAAGAACCCGGGGAGCGAGTCCTCGAAGAAGTGCGCCGCGACGAACACCACAGCGTCCGTGACGGGGCCGGACGTTGCCTGCTCCGTGGGCGCAGGGGGCGGAGCGTCGGGCTCTGCGACCGTCGGCTCAGCCACGACGGGCTGCGAACCGCCGTCGTTGGTGGCCGGGGGCACGGCTGTCCCGGTCGTCGGGCTCACGAACGGATCACCCGTCGGGGCCGGGGCAGGCGAGAAGGTCGGCTCGGCGGAGGACTGCGTGGGCGTCGGGGTCGGAGACGCGGTCTCGGACGGCGACTCGGTGGGGCACGGGGAGGTCGTGGACGACGGCGACTCGGTCGGCGTCGGCGACTCGGACGCGGTGGGCGACTCCGTCGGCGACGGGGTGGCGCAGGGGTCCTCGGTCGGCGTCTCGGTGGGCGTCGGGCTCGGCGTCGGCGACGGGCTGCCCGTCGGGATCTCGGTCGGCACCTCGGTCGGGATCGGCACCTGCGCCGACGCCGACCCCGCGGTCAGCGCGAGCAGCATCGCCACCATCATGACCACGAGGGCCATGGGCTGCAGTGCTCGGCGTGGGAAGGTCATCAGTCGCCCGACCCCAGGTAGATCTCGCGGAGGTTCGCCTTGAGGTCGTTGAGCTCAGCGCCCTCGGCGGACTGCGTGATCTCGCCCTTCTCCAGGACGAAGGCGCGGTCGGCGAGGTCGAGGGCCAGCACGTTCTGCTCGACGATCAGCACAGCCGTGCCGTTGCGCTGGTTCGTCCGCGCGATGAGGTCGAAGGTGTCCTCGGCCATGATCGGCGACAGGCCCAGCGAGGCCTCGTCGATGAGGAGCAGACGGGGTCCGCTCATCATCGCCCGGACGATCGCGAGCATCTGCTGCTGACCGCCGGACAGGGTCCCGGCGAGCTGCTTCTCGCGCTCGCGAAGGATGGGGTAGGCCTCGAAGGACTCCTCGAGCCGCTCGTTGATCGTGCGGTCGTCGTCGACGACGTACGCCCCGAGCTCGAGGTTCTGGCGGACGCTCAGGTCCTTCAGCATCCCGCGGCCTTCCGGACACAGGACCATCCCCTTGGGGACGAGGTCCTCGGGCCCGGACTTGGTGATGTCCTCACCGTCGAACGTGATCTTGCCGCCGGTCGCGCGGAGCAGCCCGACGATCGTCTTCAGCGTCGTCGACTTGCCAGCGCCGTTCGAGCCCATCAGGGCGACGATCTCACCGGGCCGCACGTCGAGCGTGATGCCGTGGAGCACCCGGAGATCGCCGTAGCCGGACGTCACGCGCTCGATGCTCAGGAGCGAGCCGGTGGACGCTGCAGTCGTCGGGTTCGCCGATGCGGTGGTCTGGCTCATGCGGGCACCACTTCCTCGTCGGCCTTCGCGTCGCCGAAGCTGACGCCGCCCTCACCGCTGATCTGGGCGCGACCGAGGAACTCGGCGATGACGCGGGGGTCGGTCTGCACGTCGGCCGGACGGCCCTCCGCGAGCTGCTCGCCGGAGGCCAGGCAGTAGACGTAGTCGCAGGAGCGGGCGATCAGCGGCACGTGGTGCTCGATGACCACGAGCGAGAGACCGAGCTGGTCGCGCAGCGCGAGGTAGCGGTCGCCGAGCGCGTGGGCCTCGTCCGGCCCGAGGCCGGCCGACGCCTCGTCGAAGAAGAGGAGGTCGGCTCCCGTGGAGACCTGCGCCGCCAGCTCGACCATGCGCATGGTCCCGTAGGGCAGCGAACCGAGCTTCACGTGGCGGAGGTGGTCGAGCCCGAAGATCTGCAGCGCGAGCTCCGCACGACGGCGCAGCTCGATCTCGGTCTTCTTGACGCCGCCGAAGCCGGTGATGCCGGCGAAGCCGTTGTAGTCGGCGAGCCAGTGCTGAGCGAGCAGGACGTTGTCCTCGACCGTCTCAGGTCGCAGGAGGCCCATGTGCTGGAACGTCCGGCCGACGCCCATGCGGGTCCGCACGGTCGGCGATGCGGACAGCAGCTCCTGTCCGCGGTACTTGATCGAACCCTCCTGCGGCGTCACGAAGCCGGACACGCAGTTGTAGAAGGTCGACTTGCCCGCGCCGTTGGCCCCGATGAGCCCGACGATCTCGCCTTCGCGGACCTCCATCGTGATGCTCTTGAGCGCCTGGACGCCGCCGAAGCGGATGGAGACGTCCGTGGCTTCGAACAGGGCGCGCGTCGGCATGCGGATGGACATGTCGCGGCCGACGTCGCGCAGCTCGCGGGCAGCGGCCGCAGAGGTCTTGGCCTGCTCGATCGCAGCCTCGCCGGTGGCGAGCGCGCCCTCGACCTCGATGGCCGGTGGATCTCCGGGGTCCGAGAACAGCAGCACCAGGTAGACGCCGACAGCAACCACGATCGCCAACAGCGCGAAGAGCAGCGGGTAGAGCGGGGCGCTCGCGTCGGGGACGAGGCTCTGGACCTCTCCGGTCCGCCGGCTGTGCTCGAGGAACATCAGGACGATGAGCGCAATGCCGCCGGCCAGCGTCAGCCCGGCTCGGGCCGCGACGGGGACGCCGCGCCACTGCTGGCGCTGCTTGGTGAGCAGGCCGCCGTATCCGGACGGGAGGAAGATCACGATGCCGATGAGCAGCAGCCCCGAGACGAGCGTGATGAACGACGGGTCGAACGCGTTGCGGATGACGGGGATGGACTCGAACAGCCCGACCTTCTGCGGCGCGAGGAGCAGGAAGGCGACGGCGAGGACACCCGCACGGGAACCGATGCCGCCGAGGACGACGTAGGCCAGGTAGGTGATCGACAAGAGCACGAGGCCGACCGCGTCCACCGGTCCGACGGCGACCAGCGACACCGCGCCGGCGAGCCCTGCCATGAAGCCCGACAGCGCGTAGGCGGCGAGCTTCGACGGCCCGGGGTCGACCCCGAAGGCGACGGCGCGTTCCTCAGCGTCGCGCACCGTGACGAACCCACGACCGAGCCGGGACCTGAGCAGGCGCGTGTCGAGGAAGATGACCAGCGCGAGCATCGCGAGCCCGAACACGTAGAAGCGGTACTGCGGACCGCGTCCGAAGGGCTGGTTGATGAACAGTCCCGCGGACTCACCCGAGAACCACCCGGACTTGAACAGCCAGTTCTCGGCAGCGACGGCGAACGCGAGCGTGCCGATGGCGACCTGGAGACCCCGGATCCGCAGAGATGGCAGCCCGACGAGGGTGGTGATCGCCGCAACGCCGAGCGCGGCACCGAAGACCGTCAGCAGCACGACGCCGAACCCGAAGATCGCCCCGCCCCCCTCGGTCGAGAGGCGTGCCGCGATGTTGAGGCCCAGGTAGCCGCCGGCCGACACGAAGGCGGCCTGGCCGAGGGAGATCTGGCCCGTGTAGCCCAGCAGCACGTTCAGGCTGAGCAGCGCCATCGCGATGGTCAGGACCTCGGTCAGTCCTGCGACCTGGGATCCGCCCATCATGCCGGGCACGCCGAGGGCGAGCATGACCACGCCCACCCCGGCGAGCGCCTTGCGCCGCGTCGAGCCGAGCGCCTCGTCGGCCGTGGCCGTCGTCAGGTCACGAAGCTGCATTGATGCCCCCGAGGATCCCGCGCGGACGGACGAGGAGCGTCACGACCACGAGTGCGAGCATCGCGAGGTCCGCGATGCCGGAGTCGAACTGGTACTCGATCACCCCACGGATGACGCCGACCAGCAGACCGCCGACGATCGCGCCGGGGATGGAGTCGAGGCCGCCGATGACCGCCGCAACCAACGCGGACAGCAGGAAGATGGTCATCGTCCCCGGGTTGAACTGCGTGATCGACGAGTACAGGACGGCGCCGAGACCGCTGAGCGCCCCGCCGACCGCCCACGTGAAGAGGTAGACGCGCTTGACCGGGATGCCGAGCAGCCGGGCCACCGTGTTGTCCGCGGTGGCCGCGACGACGCCCCGACCGAACTTGGTCTTCGTGAAGAACGTCGCGAGCGCGGCACCGGCGACCAAGGTCAGCACCAGCGCAACGACGCGCTCCCACTCGACCTGGAACTGGTTCGCCGAGCCCTCGAAGAGGGTGATCCGCGAGTCCGAGATGACCTTCGGGATGTTCGTCACCGGGTAGCCGCGCTGGCCCTCCGGCAGGAACCCGAGGAACCCCTCTCGGCCGTTGAGCACGGTGAGCTGGATCAACACGATCGTGAGGCCCAGCGTCGCGATCGTGCCCTGCAGCGGTGGCCGCTCGACGAGCGGACGCATGATGAAGCGCTCCGTTGCGACACCCATGCCCGCCGCGATGACGACCGCGCCGAGCATCAGGACGATGCCGTTGGCGTTCTGCTTGCCGAAGATCGCGTAGGAGAGGAAGACCGCGACGGCCCCGATCTCGCCCTGCGCGAGGTTGAGGACCCCGGAGCCCTTGTAGACGAGCACGAGCCCGACGGCGACAAGGGCGAGCATGCCGCCCTGGCCGATTCCCTGGATGATCGCAGCCAGCATCAGAAGGACCTGAAGTTCCCGACCATGGACCAGGTCGTTCCCGCATCGTCGTAGACCGCCACCTGCTTGGTGCCGACGTAGGGCGGGCCACCGGAGAAGTTGATGTCGGACCACGTCTGCAGGCCCGTCACGTTGTGGGACTTCAGCGCCTGGTGGAACGAGGTGCGGCCGAGGCCCGGACCGACGCGCTCGAGCACCGAGTCCAGGACCTCGCTGAGGCCCCACGACGCGAGGCCGAGGTCGTCAGCGGCTGCGCCGTTGTACTTCTGGTAGGCGTCGCGGTACGCCTTGGCGCGCGGGTGCTGGAGCGAGACCCACGGCGAGAAGGCCCGGGACTGCGCAGGTGCCTGCGGGTTGGTCTGCGCGAGGTCGAGGTTCCACGAGATCGAGTTCGCGAACCAGATCGGCTGATAGCTGCCCGCCTGCTGCATGATCGTGAGCGCGGGCGTCGGGGCCATGTAGAGCCAGACGATCTCCGCTCCGGACTGCTGCAGCTGGAGCACCGTGTTGGTGAAGGAGGTCTGCGTCGGGTCGATCGTGAGCTTCGCGACGACGTCGAGGTTCTGCTTGGCGGCCTCCACCTCGAAGGCGTCGGTGCCGGGCTTCAGCGCGGTGGTCTGCTCACGGACGAACGCCACCTTCTTGGCCTTGTTCGCCGCGCCGAGATCGCCGGCCCAGTACCGCGCGACCGAGGTGCCCTGCACCGTGTGGTCGATCGAGATCGTGAACGTGTGGGTCCAGTTGGTGGGGTACGGCGTCGGCGCCTGGACCATGATGTGCGGCACCTTGGCCTGCTCCATGAACACGCCGATGGCCTCCTGGACCTCGAGGCGGTCCAAGGAGACGATGGTGAAGACGCCCTCCTGGATCAGCTTCTGGGCCTGCTGACGAGCGGTCGCGGTCTTCGACTCGGTGTCCCGGACCACGAGCTCGACCTGACGGCCATGGGTGCCGCCCTTGGCTGCCTTCTCCCACCAGTAGAGGGACACGCCGGACTCGAAGTCGGACGGGACCGGCGCCGCGCCGGTCAGCGGCACGAGCACGCCGACCTTGATGCAGCCCAGCTTGTCGTTGACGTTGTCGCCGCCGCACTTCGTGGAGGTCACTCCCGGCGCCGGACCGGGGTCGGTTGCCGGAGCCTGGGTCTGGGTCGGCTGCGCCGTGGGCTGCGCCGTCGCGCTCGGCGAGGCCGACGGAGCGGTCGTGCCGCTCGACGAAGGAGCGGTGGTCGGCGACGTCGTCGCAGAGCTGCTCGGAGCCGTGGTGCCGGACGGGGCCGGTCCGGAGGTCGTGGAGGGGTCCGGCTCGGAGGTCGTGGACGGGTCGCCGATCACGCCACCGTCGTCGGGGGCGTCGGTGGTCCCGGGGTCCGGGGCGGTGCCGGAGTCGACGGGCTGGCCGTTGTCGACCGGCTGCTGGGCGACGATGCCGCCGTTGGCGACAACGACCGAGTCACGGTCGAATCGGGGGCCGCACGATGCGGCGAGCGTCGCGAGCGCTGCGGCGGCGGCGACGCGACGCAGTGCGAGGACGCGGTGGTTGGAGGTCACGAGACCACTCCTGAACAAATCGGGGCAGGACACACGACGGAACCGGGGCGCGCGCACTGCGTGTCCGAGGGTCAGGGCGCATCCCGTGTCGGCCATCGTCCGGCAGCGTACGGGTCAGGACACGACACGAGGCCGTTGAAGCACGGCCAATGTGCGCGGAGCGTGTGCGACCGCGCGAAGACGCGCGCAACACCAACCTGCTCGTGTCCCGCAGCGGGACGGAGGTGGCCCTTGAAGCCCCCGCCGTCCGACCCGGTCCTTGCCACGGTTGTGTCCGTCCCGAGCATTAGGCTGCGCGGCATGTCCCGCGATCCCACCCCCGCCACCGACGAGACCTCGACCGCCTTCGAGGTCGACGTCGACGTCGACGAGCGCACCCCACGTCGGGTCGACCTGCAGCTCGCGCTCACGATCGTCGTCGGCGTCGGTCTGGGCCTGAAGTTCGCCGACGCGGTCGGCACGGTGATCTCGCGGCTCCAAGGACTTCTGGTGACCCTGGTCATCAGCCTGTTCCTCTCGTTCGCGATGGAGCCCGCCGTGCAGTGGGCGTCGAAGCGCAACATGCGCCGCGGGTTCGCGACGGGGCTGCTCTTCCTGCTGATCTTCGTCGTGCTGTCCGGGTTCATCGCGGCGATGGTCCCGCTGATCGCGTCACAGGTCACGAACCTCGTCGACAACGGCCCGCAGCTCGCGCAGAACCTCGCGGACCAGGCCACGAAGCTCCCCGGCGACCTCGGCGAGAGCGTGTCGACGTTCATCGAGAACCAGAAGGCCACGCTGCCGGACAAGATCCCCGGGTTCGCCGGCCAGATCGGCTCCACCGCCCTCGGGCTCGGAACCTCCATCCTCGGTGGTCTCATCCAGGCCCTGACCGTCCTCCTGGTCACCTTCTACCTCGTCGCCGACGGGCCGAAGCTGCGGCGAGCGCTCTCCTCACGCCTGCCCCCCCGGAGGCAGGAGGAGTTCCTCGACATCTGGGAGCTGGCGATCTCGAAGACCGGTGGATACGTCTACTCCCGCGTGTTGACCGCCGTGACGTCGGCGATCTTCCACGTCGTGGTCTTCACCGTCATCGGGCTGGAGTACCCGCTCGCGCTGGGGATCTTCGTCGGGCTCGTCTCCAGCCTCATCCCCGTCGTCGGCACCTACATCGCCGGCGCCCTGCCGCTCGTCGTCGCGATCGCGGAACGCCCGCTGCTCGCCCTGTGGGTGGTGCTCGCGATCGCGGCGTACCAGCAGCTCGAGAACTACGTCGTGGCCCCACGGATCACGGCCGCCACGATGGAGCTGCACCCGGCGATCGCGTTCGTGGCCGTCCTGGGCGGCGCGGCCCTGCTGGGTGCCGTCGGGGCGCTGCTTGCGCTGCCGGCCGCAGCCATCGTCGCCGCGCTGGTCTCTGCGTACGGCGAGCGCTACGAAGTGCACCATGAGGTGGACCACCGCTTCACGCGTTCCCCGAGCCCCTCCGGTGGCCCCGGACGCGCCGCGAAGCCGGAGCGCGACCGCCCGAAGGACCCGTACGCCGATCCGCTCCCACGGTGATCACCACGTGACGGGACAGATCCGCGCGGCAACGTTCGTCGGCGCCGTCGTCGGCACCGCGCTGCGCATCCTGCTCGGCGAGATCCTGCCGGAGACCCCGGTCCCGGCCGGGATGGTCGTCGCGAACCTGCTGGGCGCCCTGGTTCTCGGCATCGCCGTCACGGCGCTCGCGGACCGAGCGGACGTCGTCCGCGCCGGGGTCTGCACGGGGCTGCTCGGCTCGTTCACGACGTTCTCGGCCCTGATGGTCGCGACGGTCGACCGCCCCGCGGCGACCGGCACGCTGCTGCTCGTCGGCAGCATCGCGGCAGGGGTCCCGGTCGCGATGGCCGGTGCGCGCATCGGCGAGACGCTCCGCGGCCGGCCGGTGGCGCCATGAGCGGTCTCTCCGCACCCGTCCTCGCACTTGCCGCCACCGCGGGTGGACTCGGGGCGATCGTGCGGGGCGAGGTCGCGTCCTACGGGCGCCTGCACGGATGGGACGCCCCCCGCGCAACGGCGCTGGTCAACGTCGTCGGGGCATCGTTGCTCGGTGCCCTGACGGTCCTGGCAGAAGGCGACGTGCTCATCGTGGTCGGCGCCGGGCTGCTGGGTGGGCTGACGACCTTCTCCACCTGGATGGTCGAGATCGCCGACGTGGCAGCGCCGCTCGACGGTCGCGAGGTCCTACGGCGCAGCCTCGGGCCCGTCGTCGGGGCACTGGTCGGGATCTCGCTCGCGCGCCTGGTCGGCTGACCGGCCGGGGTCTGCCCCGAGGCGTCCGGACATCTGTGGCACGCTGACCACATGTCCACCGACCACGCCACCGACCACGCTGCCGCTCCCGCCGGCCGGCCTGGCTCCGCCGTGTCCGCGACCTGGCGTTGCGAGCTGTCCGCCGACCTGCCTGACGAGGCCGCGATGGAGCACGTCGCAACGATGGCATGGGCGCTCGGCGCGAGCGGCGTCTGGGATCGTGGCACTGAGGCGACGGTCGTCTGGTTCACCGACATGGACATCGAGGACCAGCCTCAGACCGGCGCCGCGCTGGTCAACGCAGCTTCCACCGTGGCCCTCGACACACCCACGTTTCGCTGGACACAAGAAGAACAGCGTGACTGGCAGGCCGAGTGGAAGGCCTCGATCGGCCCGCTCGACGCCGGAGGGTTCCACCTCGTGCCCTCGTGGCTCGACGACGTGACCACCCCAGACGGGATGATCCGCATCATCCAGGACCCCGGCCAGGCGTTCGGCAGCGGACACCACGCAACGACCGTCATGTGCATGGAGCTGCTCTCCGAGCGCGCCGAACCGCTCACCGGGGTCGCGACGGTCGATGTCGGCTGCGGCACCGGAGTCCTCGCCATCGGTGCGGCGCTGCTGGGCGCCGCACCGGTCACCGCCGTCGACATCGATGCCGAAGCGGTCGACGTCGCCCGCGAGAACTGCGTCGCGAACGGCGTCGACGTCCGCACCTTCACGGGCAGCGCCGCCGAGCTCCTGACCGACGGACCGGTCCCGCTGGTCCTCGCGAACCTCGTCACCGACACCCTCATCCAGCTTGCAGACGACCTCGCCGCGCTGGTCGCGCCCGGCGGCACGATCATCGTCTCAGGCATCGCCAGCCACCGGGCGGACGAACCGCTGGACGCGCTGGAGGCCCACGGGTTGGTCCGAGTCTCTCAGCGCAACCGTGACGGATGGACAGCAGCGCAGCTGGAGCGACGCCCATGAGCCGCGCCCGATCGCTCACCGCGGCGGCGCTCGCCGTCGTGCTGGCAGCATGCGCCGACCCGCGCGCAGCCACCCCCGAGCCCACGACGACGTCGACCGCGA
>CBDTYW010000044.1:0-18629 GCA_965364735.1 uncultured Nitriliruptoria bacterium | reverse complement strand
GGTCAGCAACGACGTCCCCGCGAGCAAGGCGCGAGAGACCGCGGGAGCCGGAGAGTCCTTCAGCGTCAGCAGTCGTTCCTGGACGGCCGCCAGACGTTCCGGCGCCGACCCGAGCCCCACCGGGAGCCGGACCGGCAGCAGGCCGATCTGGTTGCCCAGGTGTCGGGGCAGCGGTTGCCCGGGGGACCGCAGGTTGACCGGCACCATGACGAGCACCTCGTCGACCAGGTCGTCGCGCTCGTCGAGGTAGTGGTGCAGCGCTCCGGTGAGCAACGTGAGCAGGACGTCGTTGACCGTCGCGCCCATCTGGCGTCCCGTGGCCTTCACCGCGTCGAGCGGCAGGCCGGCGGCATCCCAGGCCATCCGCTTCGTCCCGCTGGGACGGCCGATCAAGCCGCTCCGCGGGGCCATCGCAGGCACCAGCAGACGGGCACCCCATGCAACGTCACGCGCCGTGCGCCCCAGGGTCGATGCGACCTGACCGGGATGCAACGCCGCCCGCGCTGCAGCGACGAGCCCCTGCTCGGTCCGATGGAGGATCTCACGACCCAGAGGGAGATGGTCCGGATCGTCGGCCACGGGGATGGCACCGGTCTCGAACTCGTCCGACAGGCCCAGCAACAGGGCCATCATCGCGAGGCCGTCGCCCACGCTGTGGTGGATTCGGACGTGCATCGCGCAGCCGGTGCTCCGGTAGCCCGTCATCACGTCGATCTTCCAGAGCGGCCGGGCCCGGTCCAACGGCTGGCTGCGTTGCTGCCCGCAGATCCGTTCCAGGGCCGCGTGGTCTCCGGGAGCCTCGAGCTCGTGCACCTCGACGTGTTCGTCGAGATCGAACCCGGGGTGGTCCTCCCACGTCGGCAGCAGGACCGGGATCCCCGACGGAACGATGCGTTCCCGGAAGACCGGGTGGCGCGCGACCAGGCGATCCATGAGCAACGTGCGGAAGCGGTCGAGATCCGGGGGTCGGTCGAACCAGAGGATCGAGGAGATCATCATCGGGTTCGCCGGGCTCTCACCCAGATACCAGACGGCGTCCGCGGGGGACATGCGTCGGCGCATCAGACGACCTCGCGGTGCGTCGGGCGTCGCGTGGACGCGAGGACGAGCTCACGCACGCCGTCCTCGATGCCTCGGGCGAGGACGCCGAGGTCCTCCGTCGTGGCGGTGTCGCCCGTCAGGCCGAACGAGATGTTGCCGTCGTAGGTGTAGATGGCGATGCCGACGCGCAGCCCCTCCGCGATCGGTACGTAGGGGTGGATCTCCATGAGGCGGCGCCCCAGCAGGTACAGCGGTACCGGCGGGCCTGGAACGTTGGTGGTGACCGTGTTGACCGCCCGTTGACCGGTCCGCTGGACGATCCGCGTCAAAGCGCCGAGGCCGAGGCGCATGACCCACGGTGGAGCCAGACTGGTGCTTGCCACCAGCAGCGCCGTCGCGTCGGCCTCCCCGGACCCCTTCAGCCGGACCATCTCCGAGGACACCGCCGTCAGACGCGCGACCGCGTCACCCTCTCCGACCGGCAGGCTCGTGAACATGGCGGACACCTTGTTGTCCATCTGCCCATCGCCGGTCCCGCGCAGGGACACCGGCACGATCGTCCGCAGCTCCGACACCTCGCCGAGCTCGTGACGTTCACGGAGCAGGTCCCGGAACCCTCGGGCGATCGCCGCCAGGACGACGTCGTTGTGCTTCACGCCGAACGCTGCCTGCACCTGCCGGACGTCGTCGTGGGTCGTCGACGCCCACATCCACCGGCGGTGAGGGCCGATCGGGCCGTTCAGGCTCGTCCGCGACGGGAAACGGCCCAGCCGCAGCAGCTCGGCCGCACCACGGGCGTAGGAGGTGGCGGTGTCCAGCGAGCGGCCAGGGCGTCGCAGCGCCGAGCCGAATCCACGCACGAGCCCACCGATCTCCTCCAGGCGTTCCCCGGCTGCATCGCGCACGAGCGCTGCCGTGCTCGGCCCCGGCACCGGCGTCCACGGCTGCCATGCGCCCGGCTCCTCGTCCGGCGTCAGGTTCAGGATCGTCGCGACGAGGTCCGTCCCGGCGATCCCGTCAACGAGGCAGTGGTGGACCTTCGACACGACTGCCCACCGGCCGTCAGACAGCCCATCGATCTGCCACATCTCCCACATCGGGCGACGGTGGTCCAGCGGCTGAGACATCAGCCTGCCGACCAGAGCCTGCAGCTCCGCGTCACCTCCGGGTGCCGGGAGAGCTGTGTGGCGGACGTGGTAGCTCAGCGCGAAGTCGGGGTCGTCGACCCAGATCGGTCGGGCCAGATCCATCGGCACGCGCTGCACGCGCTGTCGGTAGCGCGGGACCTTCGGGAGCTTGCGTTCGACCAGATCGAGCATCTCCGCGAATGGTGGGGTCGGTCCCTCGAAGACACCGACGGACCCGATGTGCAGCTGGTCGCTGTCATCCTCGAGGTGCAGGAACCACACATCCAGAGGGTTCATTCGATCCGAGCTCACGACACGGTGCCTTCCGGAGAGGAGTGCCATCGTCACGCGTGCGCGTCCCGGCAGGTAGGGGCGAAGGACTGGAAACATGTGACGAACGTCCCAGCCCAGCCCGGGCCGGACGAGGGGCCGATCGTCAGCTCGGCGCGCCGGACGTCACCAGTTCGTGTGACCTTCGGCCCTGCCGATCGCAGCGCCAGGTTCGTAGGGTCGAGCTTCCATCCCATCAAGGAACGACTCCATGACCACGGCAAGCGTCGCCACCAGCCTGCAGCTGACCCACGGGTTCCACGCATCGGAGTTCGACCGCGTCGTCGAGCTGCTCGGACGTCTGGACGAGCGCTTGCGCTCGTTCCGCGAGGACGCGGTGAAGCTGCTCGTCGGGGTCAAGGAGCGTGACAGCGTCAGTCAGCGCACGGTCATCGAGGCCCACGTCGCGGGGCGCCCGACCATGGTCGCCACCTCAGAGCTCCCGGATCTTGACGCCGCCCTCGTCGAGGTGCGCAACGACCTGATCCGACAGATCACCGATGCCAAGAACCGCACCGAGCCCCGCAACAACCCTCACCTGCGCGTTCGCTGAGCAGATTCAGGCGGCGTTGGCCGTGACCCATCCGAGCTCGGAGGTGATGCGGACACCGCCGGATGTCGTCGACAGCGGGGCGATCACCTCCCGCAGCTCCTGGCAGAAGCTCTCGTAGCCGACTGCCTCGATCACGGGCACGGCCGGTCCTGCTGCCGCGAGGGCACGGACCGCCGTCGCGACGTCGGGCCACTCGTTCACCACCTCGACCGTCCCGTGGTCGTGGACGACGAACCCTGTCGAGCGCAGCATCTCCTCGGCGACGCGTCGGGTGTCGCCGAGCTCCGTCGTCGCAGCCTGGTGGCTGGGCGGCGAGAGCTCGTAGATCTTGACGAAGTAGGGGAGGAGCCCCATCCGCTCCGGGGCGCCCCAGAACGTCATCCCGAACGAGCCGTGGTCGGCGAGCACCCGGTGCACCTCCCCGAGCGCGGCCTCGCAGCCCTTCCAGATCCCGTTGAAGCTCGTCACCACGTCGAAGCTGTCGTCCGCGAACGGGAGCGCGTTCATGTCGCCGACGTGGAAGCTGCCCTCCGGGGTGCGTGCCGTGGCGATGTCAACGAGCGCGTGCGAGGCGTCCAGGCCCGACACCGACGCGCCGCGTCGGTGCGCCGTGTGGGCGGCGAGACCCGCTCCACAGGCGACATCGCAGAACCGTGTCCCGGCAGCCACGCCCAGCCGGTCGAGGACCACCTCGTTCGCTGGTCTGGCGTACGGCTCGAAGAGGTAGGCCCACTCCAGGGCCCGGGCCCCCCAGCCACGGCCGGCAACCTGCCACTCGGCGTCACGAACTTCGGTGTCCGTGCTGGCCATGCCGATTCCTTGGAGAGCGAACGATCGATCGTGGCACAGAAAGTACGACCGGTCGTGCTATCTTGTCAATCATGGACGCCACCCCCCGCCCCACCCGACGCACGCGATCCGACGGCGAGCGGACCAAGCGCCGGATCCTCGAGTCCGCGGTGTCGCTGGCAACCATCGAGGGACTCGACGGCCTCAGCATCGGCAAGCTGGCCGAAGCCACGGGGACGTCCAAGAGCGGGATCTACGCGCACTTCGGCTCGAAGGAGGAGCTCCAGCTCGCCACCGTCGAGACCGCACGAGCGCTCTTCATCGACGTGGTCGTCACACCGGCGCTCAGCAGGCGTGGGATCGACCGACTCCGCCAGCTGTGCGCGTCGTTCCTGTCCTACGTCGAAGAGCGCACCCTGCCGGGCGGCTGCTTCTTCGCTGCGGCAGCGGCAGAGCTCGGAGGCCGCCCCGGCCCCGTCCGCGAGCTCGTCGCGGTCAACCAGCACGACTGGATCGCACTGCTGACCGCCGCTGCGGCGGAGGCGATCACGCTCGGACAGCTGCGCCCCGAGACGGACGTCGAGCTCCTGGTCTTCGCGCTCAACGCCCTCGTCGTGTCCGCGAACACGGCCTTCATCCTGCACGATGATCCGGCGGTCATCGACCGCGCCCGCAGGGCCGTGAGCCGAGCCCTGGAATCCGAGACCGCACCAGACCCCGAGGTGAGACGATGACGCGCGACCACCACGATCACGAGACGTTGTTCGCGGCGGTCGGTGACGCCGTGCTGCCGTGGTTGACGGGCCTCGACGAGCGTCCCGTCCGACCAGACGTCTCCCCGGAGGACGTCCTCGCGCGCATCCCGTCCGAGCTGCCCGGAGCCGGGACCACCCCTCTCGAGGTGGTCGAGGAGCTGCGCGCCATCGCGGACGGCGGGCTGACCGCCATGGGGTCGCCGAGGTTCTTCGGCTGGGTGATCGGTGGGGTGCTCCCGGCGGCCCAAGCGGCGGACTGGATGGTCTCGGCGTGGGACCAGAACACCGCGATGCTCTCGGTGACGCCGGTCACCGTCGGGTTGGAGTGGACGGCGGGCCAGTGGATCAAGGAGCTGCTCGACCTGCCACGACACGCGTCGGTCGGGTTCGTCACGGGTGGGCAGATGGCCAACTTCGCCTGCCTCGCCGCTGGACGGAGGCGCGTCTACGACGCGGTCGGGGTGGATCTGGACGCGGTCGGCCTCCAGGGCGCACCGCCCCTCACGGTCATCGCTGGCGAGGCGCGCCACTCGACCATCGGGACCGCCCTGCGCTACCTCGGCATCGGGTCCGATCAGGTGATCCTGACCGCGGTGGACGCGCAGGACCGGATGATCCCGTCCGCGGTCGACGAAGCGCTGGCCGAGGTCGAGGGCCCGGTGCTCGTCATCACGGCCAGCGGTTCGATCCACACCGGAGACATCGACCCCATCGGTGAGATCGCGTCCGTCGTCGAGCGGCGCTGCGCGGACAACCGCGGTCGGGCCTGGATACACGTCGACGGGGCCATCGGCCTCTGGGGCCGGGCGTCGCGCGATCCTGAGCTGCTGGCGCGGCTGGACGGAATCGAGCGGGCCGACTCGTGGTCCACCGACGGCCACAAGTGGCTCAACACGCCCTACGACTGCGGGATCGCCATGACCGCCCATCCGGAGTCGCACGAAGGAGCGATGAACATCCACGCGGAGTACATCCCCGACTCTGAGGTGGCGCACGACTCGATCGCGTACGTGCCCGAGATGAGCCGACGAGCCCGCGGTGTCACGGTCTGGGCGGCCCTGCGACAGCTGGGCTCCGAGGGCATGGCGGACCTCGTGGACGGCCTGCGTGAGCGGGCGCGCGAGTTCGCCGATCTGCTGCGAGAGGTCGACGGCTGCGAGGTGCTGCACGACGTCGTCCTGAACCAGATCACCGTTCGCTTCGCTGACCCGGCTGGGGACGACGACGCCGCGCACACCCAGTGGCTCACGCAGGCCGTCCGGGACGAGGGCACCTGTTACCCGACCCCGTCCGTGTGGGGAGGTGGCCCCGTGATGCGGATCAGCGTCTCGAACCATCGGACGACCAGCGAGGACGTCCAGCGGTCAGCGGCGGTCGTCGCGGAGCTGCATGCACAGGGTCGCAGCTGAGCCTGACGACCGAGAGCACGTCGCCGGCGGGTGATGCACACCGACCCGATGCACGAGATCGCGTGACCGGGCCTGGTCGCGGCTGAGCGCCGCGACCAGACGCGCTGTCAGGCCTCGACGGTGATGGTGACCTCCGCCTCGACGAGCTCGCCATCGATTGCGTAGTCGCTGTGATCATTGGCGTTGAGGGTCACGCGGAAGACGTGATCGCCGGGCTCGAGGTCCTCGTTGAGGTGGAACCACTCGCCGTAGACCCGTCCCACCTTCTCGCCATCGACGTAGAGGTGCGCGTGGCCCTCACCGTCGACCGGGTCCGAGCTCGCGTGCTCCGGCGTCCAGGTGAATCCGGTCGGCATGAGGTGCACGTTCCAGCCGGCCTTGGGGTCGGCGACGACGTCGAGCGTGACGCCCAGGTCTGCATCCGTCTCCAACGGGTCGCCGTGCATGTGCGTCATCGCCCCGACGTCGGGCACGACGATCGTCTGCTCCGCGACGACCGCTTCGCCGTCCACGGCGTAGCCGCTGTGGTTGTTGGCGTTCAGCGACACGCTGACCACGTGCTCGCCGGGGGTCAGCATCGTGTTGAGGTGGAACCACTCGGTGTAGACGCGCGCGACCTTCTCCCCATCGACGTAGACGTGCGCGTGGCCCTCACCGTCGACCGGGTCCGAGCTCGCGTGCTCCGGCGCCCAGGTGAGACCGGTCGGCACGAGGTGCACGTTCCAGCCAGCCTTGGCGTCCGCGGTGACATCAAGGGCGACGGACATCCCCGACGTCTCGACGGTGCCCATGTGGTCGTGCATGTCATCGGCGTGCATGTCGTCATCCATCTCGCCGTCCGACGACATCTCCGATGGCGACATCGACTCGGTGGGCTGATCGCTGGAGGTGGGTTCGTCCACCGCAACGTCGCCGGTGCCGCCGCATGCGGCAAGGGCGAGCGAAGCAGCGAGCGTCGCGGCTGCCAGCTTCGGCGAGGGACGGTGGAAGAAGCGGGAAGGGGTGGTCATCGGGAAGAGCTCCGAGATCATGCGCCCGCGATCCAGCAGGACGAGGCGGCGTCGGCGTTGGTGTCGCTCAAGGAGTCGTTCACCATCGCCGTCTGGTTCCGAAGGCCTCGACGGGTGCGGTCACCGCGCAGCGCCGCCGCCGCCTGGGCGACGTCGGCGCAGCTGGCTGGCTCAGCCGGCTTGCTCAACCGGCGAGGAACGTGCCGATGCGCTCGATGCCGGTGACGAGGTCCTCGTCACCGAGGGCGTAGCTGAGGCGGACGAAGCCGGGGGCGCCGAAGGCCTCGCCCGGGACGACGGCGACCTCGGCGACGTCGAGCAGGGCGTCGGCGAGATCCAGCGTCGTGCGGATCATGCGGCCGTGGAAGCTCTGACCGAGGACGCCCTCGAAGCTCGGGAAGACGTAGAAGGCTCCGTCGGGCTCGACGCAGTCCACGCCACGAAGCGCGTTCAGCCCGTCGACGGCGAGACGACGGCGACGGTCGAAGGCGACCTTCATCTCGTGGACCGCGTCCATCGGACCGTTCAGCGCGGCGATGGCCGCAGCCTGGGCGACTCCCGAGACGTTGGACGTCACTTGGCTCTGCAGGCGGTTGATCCCCGCAGCGATCTCCGCCGGCGCGATGCTCCAGCCGACCCGCCAGCCGGTCATCGCGTAGGTCTTCGCGACGCCGTTGACCACGATGGTCTTCGCGGCAGCCTCGGGCGCCACGACGGGGAGCGATGAGAACGTGGCGTCGCCGTAGACGAGGTGCTCGTAGATCTCGTCGGCGATCACCCAGATGCCGTGTTCGGCTGCCCAGCGGCCCACCGCCGCGACCTCGTCGGGGGAGTAGACCGCGCCGGTCGGGTTCGACGGCGAGACGAAGACCAGGGCCTTGGTGCGGGGGGTGCGCGCGGCCTCGAGCTGGGCGACGGTCGCGCGGAAGCCGGTGTCGGCTCCGGTGGAGACCGCGACGGGAACGCCCCCTGCGAGCTTGACCTGCTCGGGGTAGCTCACCCAGTACGGCGCCGGGATGATGACCTCGTCGCCCGGATCGACGATCGCCATGAAGACGTTGTAGAGGGCGTGCTTGCCGCCGTTGCTGACCGTGACCAGAGCCGGGTCGACGTCGAGGCCCGTGTGCGACTTCGTCGCCGCGGCGATGGCCTCCTTGAGCGCCGGGGTGCCAGCGGCAGGCCCGTACTTGTGGTTGACCGGGAGCAGCGCCGCGGCCCGGGCCGCCTCGACGATGTGCGCCGGCGTCGGGAAGTCCGGCTCACCTGCACCGAAGCCGATGACCGGCTTGCCGGCCGCCTTCATCGCCTTGGCCTTCGCGGAGACCGCGAGGGTGGGGGAGGTGGGGATGTCCGCGACGCGGCGGGAGAGGGAGCTCATGTGCAGGTGCCTGAGGGCGAGGGACGGAGACGTCGGTCGACATGATGACGACGCGGGCGCCCCGCGTCCACATCCGAGCGCCGTCGCCGTTGCCGGGCCGCTCCGCGCGCGTGGTTCACTCGGCTCCGCTCCCGCTCCGCTCGACACACAGGTGCCTCCCGTGGCCGCCACCCCCGCCGACATCCGCATCCCGGCCGAGCTGCTCCCGGCAGACGGTCGTTTCGGTGCCGGCCCGTCCAAGGTCCGCCTCGACGCTCTCCAGGCGCTCGCCGCCACCGGCTCGAGCCTCCTCGGGACCTCCCACCGTCAGGAGCCCGTTCGCGCTCAGGTCGGACGACTCCAGGACGGCCTGCGTGACCTGTTCTCCGTGCCCGAGGACCACGACGTGCTCCTCGCGTCCGGCGGCGCCACCGCGTTCTGGGAGATGGCCGCGTTCGGCATCGTCGAGCAGCGCTCCCGCCACGAGGTCTTCGGCGAGTTCTCCGGCAAGTTCGCGAAGGCCACCGCAGCGGCGCCGTGGCTCGACGCCCCGGTCGTGGTCGACACGCCGGTCGGCTCCGCCCCGACCGCAACCGCGGACGACTCGGTCGACGTGATCGGGCTCACCCACAACGAGACCTCGACCGGAGCGATGATGGACATCGTCCGTCCCGCGGGCGACGCGCTCGTCCTCGTCGACGCGACCTCCGGTGCAGGCGGGCTGCCCATCGACATCACCCAGACCGACGCCTACTACTTCTCGCTGCAGAAGGGCTTCGCCTCCGAGGGTGGACTCGTCGTCGCGATCCTGTCGCCGGCCGCCGCCGAGCGCATCAGCAGGATCTCTGCGACCGACCGCTACATCCCGGCCTTCTTCGACCTGACGACGGCGCTGGACAACAGCCGCAAGCGTCAGACCTACAACACCCCGTCGATCAGCACGGTCTTCCTCGCCGCCGAGCAGGTCGACTGGATGAACGCCAACGGAGGGCTCGACGGCATGGTCGCGCGCGGTCAGCAGAAGGCCGACACGATCTACGGCTGGGCCGAGGACCGCGAGTTCGCATCACCGTTCGTCGACGCCGGATCGCGCAGCCTGGTGGTTGCCACGATCGACCTCGACGACGCCGTCGACGCCGAGGACGTCAACGCGGCGCTCGCCGCCAACGGGATCCTCGACACCTTCGCGTACCGCAAGCTCGGCCGCAACCAGCTGCGCGTCGCGATGTTCCCCGCGATCGATCCCGCCGACATCACCGCCTACACGGCGTGCGTCGACCACGTCGTCGGGGCGCTGGTCGCCTGATCGGGCGGTCGCGGAGACCTCAGACGAGGAGCTTCCCGACCTTGTCCGCCAGGTCCTGACCGTACGCAGCAGCGAGACGCGCCGTGAACCGGCTCGGGGAGACCGTGTACTCCTGCGTGCCCTTGGTCTCGAGCACCATCGTCGCGATCATCTGGCCGACCTGCGCGGACTCCTCGAGCCCGAGCCCCCAGCTGAGACCGGTCAGGAAGCCAGCGCGGAAGCCGTCGCCGACGCCGGTCGGGTCGACGCGGGCCTCCTCGGCAGGGACCGGCACGGTGACGTCGAGGCCCTTGCCGTCCTCGATGCGGACGCCGTTCTTTCCGAGCGTCGTCAGACGGATGCCGACGCGAGACATGACCTCTTCGGACGTCCACTCGGCCTTGGACTCGAGCAGCCCACGCTCATAGCTGTTGACCACGAGGTAGGCAGCACCGTCGATCAGGTTGCGGACCTCATCGCGGTCGCTGATCCGCGCGAGCTGCTGCGACGGGTCTGCAACGAACGGGATCCCGAGCGTGCGCGCGGCCTTGGTGTGTCGGCCCATCGCGGTGGGGTCATCCGGCGAGATGCAGACCAGGTCGATCGCCCCGACGAGCTTGACCAGCGGCGCGAGCTCGATGTCGCGGGCCTCGGCCATCGCCCCGGTGTAGAACGACGCGATCTGGTTGTGATCGAGGTCGGTCATGCAGTGGAAGCGAGCCGTGTGCAGGGTCTCAGAGACGTGCACGCCCCGACAATCGACGCCGTTGCGCTCGAGCCAGGCCTGGTAGTCGGTCGTGAAGTCCTCGCCGACCGCTCCGATGAGCAGTGGGCGCAGCCCGAGCTGTGCGAGCCCGAAGCAGATGTTCGGGGCGATGCCGCCACGGCGGACGTCCAGGTCGTCAACGAGGAAGGACAGCGACACCTCGGCGATCTGCTCGGCGACCAGCGACTCGGAGAACCGGCCCGGATAGGTCATGAGGTAGTCGGTGGCGATGGAGCCGGTGACGGCGATCTGCACGGCAGGTCCTTGGGGTTGGGTGCGACGGCGTGACGCCGCGGTCAGAGGGCCGGGACCCTCAGAGGTTGTCCTGGCCGCGGAGGAACCGTTCGAGCTCCTCCGCGATCTGGTCGCCCGTCGGCAACGGCCCGTCGTACTCGACGGACGGCTCGTCCTCGTGGTCGTACAGATCCTCGAGCTGACGGATGTGCTGCGCGACGTCGTCGCTGCCCTCCGCCGCGACCGCGAGCCGGTCGGCGTTCGCCGCGATCGCCTCAGCAAGCGAGGACGTGTCGACCTCGAGGCCCACGGCTCGAGAGAAGTACTCGAGCAGGGCGCGCGTCGCGTCGGGGTAGTCGCCGGCGACGTAGTGCGGGATGCGCGCCCAGAAGCCGAGGGTCTTGAGCCCTGACTCACCGAGCATCGACTCAGCCATGACCTGGAACGACGCCGGCACGACGACCTCTTCGCGCGGCCGACCATGTGACTCCAGGACGCTCGCATCGTTCGAGGTCGTGATGATGCGCACGGGGCGGGTGTGGGGGACGGGCCCCGGGACCGAGCCCAGCCCGATGTAGGTGTCGCAGCCGGCGATCTGAGCGATCTCGGCGAGATCGACCCCGACGGCCTGCCAGGCGAAGTCGGGCTCCCCGCCGGTCACGAGCAGCAGCTCCGTGCCGTCAGGCGCCGTCAGGACCGAGACGTCGACGGACGGCCAGATGGGCTCGCCGAGGACGCCGTGGCGGATCGGCATCATCGGCCGCCGGTCGCGGTAGTCGAAGATGCTGTCCGGATCGAACGAGCCGAGCAGACGGTGATCCCACGCCTCGCGAAGGAGCGTCGCTGCGCCGGTTCCACCGCCACCCGCGTCGGTCCAGCCGTCCAGCGCGAGCACCATGGCGCGTGCCCGCGGGATCTCGGAAACCAGATCGAAGATGTCCATGCGTGCAGCCTAGGGCGTCACGACGGAGCGGCCGTCCCCCTGCGCCTCAGAGACGCAGGAGCGGCGGCCGCTCCGGGGTGACTTCGACCGATCAGAGGTCACCGGGGCGAACGGTGCCGCGGTTGTTGCTGTCCGCACGCTTGACGGCGCGCGTGACCATCGCGACCACCTCAGCGTTGACGGCCTCGATGAACTCGCCGTTCATCCGCTTGCCCTGGCCCTTGATGACCTCGCGCACCTTGCTTGCGGTGACGACGGTCGGCGCGGCTGCAGCAGCAGCAACCTTCTTCGGCGCTGCCTTCTTGGCCGCAACCTTCTTCTTGGCAGGCGCCTTCTTGGCCGGAGCCTTCTTCGCCGCGACCTTCTTCACCGCCGCCTTCTTGGCCGGAGCCTTCTTCGCGGCGGCCTTCTTGGCCGGAGCCTTCTTCGCCGCGGTCTTCTTGGCCGGAGCCTTCTTCTTCGTTGCCATGATGTCGTCGCCCTTCAGGGGTCGGTTGGTGCGATGTGGTGCCGTGGCCGTCGCACCAAGGTGGACGGTCTGACGCGGCAACGCTACGTGTCGCGGGACGCGGGACGCCGCAAGCAGCACCGTCCGTCTCGCCACCTGCCCCGTGGCCGGTGATGGTGCTCGCACCGATGTCGTTCCCGCGGGTACCGTGTACCCATGGCTCCAACCTCCGCTCAGCGAACCCGACCCGACGACGACCGTGCGTTGCCGGCGACCCGCCCCTGCTCCCGTTGCGACGGCAAGCAGGAGCTCGTCGCGAGCGACGGCGACTTCGGCAAGTACCTCTGCGACGACTGCGGCATGGCCGTCGGTGTCGATCTGGGTGCCGTCCCGCCCGAGTTCATGATCTTCCGAGGCATGCCACGTCGCTACACGAAGGACGTCTTCGGTGACCGGCTGTTGACCGACGAGCTCCGCCTCAACCAGGTCTGACGTGGCTTCCGGATTCCGGAGCGTCGAGGAGAACCTGACGCTCGCGCAGGTGCTGCGCCGCTATCACGGCGGACCGGAGACCGGCGTCTTCACCGACGGCTCCTGCGACCCGAACCCCGGACCTGGTGGCTGGGGCGCCGTCCACGTCATCGACGGGGAGATCATCTCCCAGTCCTACGGCGAGGCGGAGGACACGACGAACAACCGCATGGAGCTCCGGGCGCTGCTCGGCGCGCTGGAGCTTGTCCCGCTGGGGACGCCGGCCGTCGTGTGGTCCGACTCCAAGCTCTGCGTGGACACCGTGACCACGTGGGCCGCCGGCTGGGCCCGGCGCGGGTGGAAGCGCAAGACCGGACCGGTCAAGAACCTCGACCTCGTCCGACCGCTCTACGAAGGCTTCCGCGCCCGCCCGGAGCTCGAGCTGCGGTGGATCAAGGCGCACTCCGGGAACCGCTGGAACGAGTACGCGGACTCGCTGTCCACGGCCTACTCGCGCGACGAGCTCTGACGTTCACCTGACGGTTGTCTCAGCGACGGTCAGGCGACGAGGCCGGCAAGGATGCGCGTCGCCATGGCCGGGCCGATGCCCCGGACCGTGGTGAGCTCGTCGACGGTGGCGGTGCGGAGCTGAACGACCGTCGGGAAGGTCGAGGCCAGCGACTCGCGCGTGGCCGGACCGACGCCGGGGATCTGCTTGAGGACGTCGCGCGGGTCCGGAGCGACCGCGGCATGGACGGTTGCGGCGAGCTTCGGGCCGATGCCATCGACCGTGGTCAGCGCCCCGATGTCAGCGGCCTTCAGGGTGTCGAGCGTCAGGAAGTGGGCGGCGAGACGGCTCGCTCGCGCGGCGCCGAGTCCGTCGATGCGACCGAGCACCGCGACGAGCTGCGGCTCCGGGGCCGCGGCCGCGGCAGCTGCGACGATCTCCTCGGCGGCATCGACGACCGGGGCGACGAACAGCTCCGGCTCGGCGACCTCCGAGGGGGCGGACGGCGAGCCGTCCGCCAGCTCCGACGCTGACGCGACGGTGGCGAACGCGCGGGCCTCGACGCCGAGGTCCGGCTCTCGCTGGTCACGGCCGGCGAAGCGCAGGACCTGTGAGGACGCGATGAACGCAACGATCGCCGCAGCCGCCAGCGGGACGGAGTCCTGGGCCACTGACGTGACGAACAGGGTGGAGCCGGTGGCGAAGAGGGCCCAGAACACGATCATCTGTGGATTCCTGATGTACGGAAGGTGCAGCGGAGTTGAATGACGACTCGGTCTTCTGCAGAGAAGGTCCGGCTTCCTCCACGACACCGGATGGCGCGCGACGAGCGCGCCGTGCGGAGCCTCAGCCGAGCGCGGACATGATCTGGTCGACCCACGTGAGCGCGGAGAGATAGGCGCCGGTCAGCTTGGCGGCGTCGCTCTCGGCCAGCACCGGATCATCCCAGTCCGAGCGCTCGTAGGCAGCGGCGATGCGGACCGCCCGGCCGATGGGGCCGGCCTGGGAGATGACGGCATCGACGACCTCGTCGGTCAGAGGCAGCCCGTCGAGCAGCTCGGTGAGCGGCACGCAGAGCACCGCCTCGAGTCCAGAGAACATCCCCGCCGTGTAGTACGCACCGGGTGCCTCGCCATCGAGGCGGGCCATCTCGTCACAGAAGCGGGCCCGGACGAGCGTCTGCCGAGTCACCTCCGGCGCGTTCGCACCACCGCCGGAGGACACGAGCGCGACGGACGCGATCTGCCGAACGACCGACGGACCGAGGAGGACGAGGGCCTGGCGGATCGACGAGACCTTGGAGCGCAAGCCGACGAACGCTGAGTTGACGTAGCGGAGGACCTGGATGCTGAGCTGGATGTTCTGGCTGACCGCCCGCTCGAGATCATCCACCGAGTACTCGTCATCGCTGAGCGCGACGAGCAGCTGGAGCGTCGCGATCCGGCTGTCCGGGAGCCCGCTCGTCAGGTCGCGGGGCTCGGACAGGAACAGGCCCTGGAACAGGTCGACGCCGACGAGGCTGAACGAGCGTCGCTGATCGTGGCTCGCGACGTTGGATGCAAGCACCGCGAGCCCAGAAGCGTGGTGGCGCGCCACCAGCGGAGCAACCACGCTCGGCAGATGGTCGTGAGCGTCGATCCGCAGGATCGAGGCGAGCGCGAGCTGGTGTTCCGGGCGGGGGTTCGACGGGTCCTCGGTCAGGCAGATCCCCGCACCACGTGCGCTGAGGTCAGAGAGCGCATCCATCGACGCCGCGTCGAGATCGGTGGCGTCGACGCGGATCAGGATGCGTGCAGGCGGCAGGTCAGCGAAGACGTCGTTGCAGAGCAGTCGAGGCGTCGAGGGCAGCATGAGCTGCTGGGCACCTGCCCCGAGGTTCTCGATGTCGGCGGACACCGCCCGCACCACGCTCCACGCGACGTCGTCAAGGTTGTGCTGTGGGTCGTGCCGGTAGGTCATCTCGTACGCGAACGTCGCCCCGTTGCTCGCGAGGATCGGCTGGCGACCGAGGAACAGGTCGGTGAACGGACGAACGTTCTCGTGGGTGAACGGCACGGGAGTTCTTTCTCAGCCGAGGGCGTCGCCGTGGGATGGCATGGCCGACTCGACCCAGCCCACCGCGCGGAGGTAGATCTCGGCGAGCTCGCCGATGTCCTGCGCGCGGAAGAGCGCGTGGCTCCAGTCACACTGTTCATAGGCGATCGCCAGCGCGACGACCGCACCGATCTCGCCCTCGAGCCGCAGCACGGCGCCGACGACCTCGTCCGAGAGCGGGAGCCCCTCGAGGATCTCTTCCTTCGGGCGGTCGACGACCGCATCCATCCCAGAGAACAGCCCGGCCATGAACGCGGTGGCGGGGGGGACGTCGAGTCGCGGAGCGAGGTACTCGCTGAGCTTGGCCCGGATGAGCAGGGTGCGCAGCAGCTCTCGCGGCTTGCCGGAGACCGCCTCGAGCATGGTCACGGCGATGAGGTCGCGCATCGCTGTCGGGCCGACCGTCATGACGGCCTGCCGGATCGAGTCCATGCGGTGGCGAAGCCCGACGTATGCGGAGTTCACGTAGCGGAGCAGCCGGTAGGAGAGGGCCGGCTGCGCCTCGACCGCGCGCTCGATGTCGTCGAGGTCACGGTCGGGGTCGTCGACGGTCGCGAGGAGCCGGAGAAGTGAGAGACGGTCATGCGGGATGCCTGTCTGGTGGGCCTCAGGCTCGGTCAGGAACCAGCCCTGGAACCAGCTGAAGCCCTGGTCACGCCAGCGATCGAGCTCCCGGTGGTTCTCGACGTTGTCGGCGATCAGCTCGACACCGCGGGCCCGGAGGCCGGGGAGGCGTTCGATCACGAGCGAGGAGGCGCGGACGTCGAGACGCACCATGTCGGCGAGGTCGAGGACGGTGGACGGGGTGAACGGCCCCGGCTCGGTCAGCACGATCGTGACACCGCGCTCACGCAGCCCCTGGAGCTGCTCGATCGCGGAGTCGTCCACGTCCATCGCGTGCACGTCAACGATCGCCTCGGCGATCGCGAGGGTGGCAAGGTGGCCAGCGGACAGGTAGTCGCCCGACACCCGCACCAGCGGGCGCGTGCCCCGGAGCAGATCGCCGAAGCTGCCGCTGGCGAGCGCCTGGAGCAGCATCTTGTCGTCGCCGGGGCGACGGTGTGCGTTGGGTGAGACGAGCTCGTACGCCACGGTGTGCAGGGACCGGTCGAAGACCGGCCTGCGGCCCACCGCGGGCATGGAGAAGTTCGTCGTCACGGCCATGTCGGTCATCAGGCGTGCCTCATCGTGGCGTGAAAGTGCTTCGTCCCCGTCGGCAGCGATCGATCTCGCTTGCGCGCTCGGCGCCGTCATCACCTCATCGGCACGAAGTGCTGGCATCATGAGCGGATGGACCTCACCACGCCCCGGCCCGTCAGCGCCTCACAGATCACGTTCACCCGCGTCATGACGCTGATGGACGCCAACGCGCTCGGCAAGGTCCACGGGGGCGTCGTGATGCGCGAGGTGGACGGGGCCGCCGGGACGGCCGCCGCACGGCACTGCGGACGACCCGCCGTCACCGCCAGCATCGACGAGCTCAGCTTCCTCGAGCCCGTGGAGATCGGCGACCTCCTGATCGTCAGCGCACGCGTCAACGCGGTGGGTCGTACGTCGCTGGAGGTGGGCGTGCGTGTCGAGGCCGAGCCATGGACCGGCGGACGCCGGCGCCACACGACCAGCGCCTATCTCGTGATGGTCGCCCTGGGCGATGACGGCCGCCCCTCCCCGGTCCCGCCCCTGCTCCCGGAGAGCCCGGAGGAGCACCGACGGATGGCCCAGGCTGCGATCCGTGGCCAGATCCGCAGGGAGCGCATCCAGCGCGTCACCGGATGGGCGCCCGAGAGCGGTATGGCGCCCCCGTCCTGACGACCGTCCGAGCCCTCCGCCGATCCCGGTAGAGTCGGGGCCGCAAACGAGCACAAGGCACAGGTCATGGCAACCCTGCCCGGCACCATCGTCGAGGAGCGCGTCGACACCCGTCCCGTCCCGAACGACGGCGACGGCGATCACGACCGCTTCTCCCACTACGTCCCCAAGAGCCGCCTCACCCAGGCGATGGTCGAGGGCACCCCCGTCAGGGCGCTCTGCGGGAAGATCTGGGTGCCCAGCCGCGATCCCGAGCGTTACCCGGTCTGTCCGACGTGCAAGGAGATCCGGGCTGAGCTGCTGTCCGGCGGCGCCGGCCAAGGCTGACCACCACGACGAGAAGGACGCAGCCATGGGCGTGCTCGGCAAGCAGGACGACGACGGTGGCGGAGGCGGCGGAGGCGGCGGCAACCGCGGCCTCAACCTCGAGCTCAACGAGCTGGCGTGCGCCGACTGCGCCCGACAGCTGCACCCGTGGGAGCGAAGCTGCCCCGCGTGCGGCGGCGCCGGTGTCCGCCGCGAGGACATCCAGCCGATCGACGACCCGCTCCTCGCGCGCCTGATGGGCGAGATCGACGAGCCCGGAGATGCCCTCGATGAAGGGTGATCGCTACAGCGAGGACGTCCTTGCAGGCCAGCGCACCCGCGGTGGACGCCTGCGCGCCCAGGACGTCGTCGAGGTCGAGGCGCGCAGGGGAGTGGTCGTGGAGGTGGCCGGGACCGGCTTCACCGGCGCGGTCGTGCAGTTCTCGGTGGCCGGCGTGCTGCTCGAGGACGGACGCGGCCGACGCCGCACGTTCCGGCTCTCGCCGGCAGGCTTCCGTCACGAAGGACGGCCGGCGACGCTGATCGTGCCGGTCATCGAGGCTCCTCGCGAGGAGCCGCGCATCAGCCGGTCCGGGTCGCTCGTGGTCGAGCACGAGGCCCGCGTGGCGCGGGCCAGCCGGATCTGGGTCGAGGGCGTCCACGACGCGGAGCTCATCGAGCACGTCTGGGGCGAGGACCTGCGCTGGGTGGGCGTCGTGATCGAGCCGATCGGCGGGATCGACGACCTCGCCGCGGACGTCCGGTCCTTCCAGCCCAGCCCCGAACGTCGCCTCGGCGTCCTCGTCGACCACTTCGTCGCCGGCTCCAAGGAGCACCGGATCGCCGGAACCGTCCGGCACCCCGACGTCCTGGTGCTCGGCCACCCGCACGTCGACATCTGGGCCGCCGTCAACCCGAAGCTGGCCGGGCTCGACGCGTGGCCGCGCATCCCGATGGGCCAGGACTGGAAGACCGGGATCTGCGAGGCAGCCGGGGCTCAGGACTCCACGACCTTCTGGCGGACCATGCGCAACAAGGTGAGCGGGCTGTCCGACCTCGACCGCCAGCTCGTCCAGTCCGTCGAGCGCCTGATCGACTTCGTCACCGTCGACGGTGGCGACGATGAGGCTGCGGCACAGGGCTAGGATCTCGCCACGACCGCCCCCTTCCCGAGGAACTCCCGTGCTCTCCGTCGAGGTCAGCATCAACGGCTCGCCGGCCTGGCTCGTCACCGCATCCCAGGAGGCGGACGCCGTCGCCGAGGACGGGGCCCTGCCCTACACGGTCTCGGTGTACGACGCCGCAGGCCTCGAGGCCATGCGCATGGCCGGCGAGGACCTGCGCCCGCTCACGACGACGACGGTCGCCCATGTCCGCGCGGACGGGGCGCTCCA
>CBDTYW010000043.1:0-18643 GCA_965364735.1 uncultured Nitriliruptoria bacterium | reverse complement strand
CGCGATGCCGAGGCCACCCAGCATGAGCTGCAGCCGCATCAGCGCCAGCTCAGCATGCTGCTCGGTGAGGTCCACGGACATCGCGAACGCTCCGACGACCTCGCCATCGACGAGCAGCGGCCACCGTGACTCGTAGACCTCGCCCGACTGTGAATGCCCGTGGGTCTCCGACAGCAGATCGTCGTTGCCCGCCTCGAAGGGCATGCCGCGGCGCAGGTTCGACTGGGTGCCGTCGGCGAGGATGCGGCCGTCGCCGTCGAGCAGGACCGTGTCCACGACGTCGTTCGATGCGCGCAGGCTCCCGAGGAGGTGCGTCAGGTGAAGGTCGTCGTCGAGCGAGGCCACGGCGTCTGCTCGGATCATGCCAGAGATCTTGTCGACGGAGCCGTGCAGCTGCGCTGTGCTGCGCGCCTGCACCATGTCGGCGATCTGCATCGTCAGCGCGGCGAAGGCGCCGAGCACGAGCAGGCCGACCAGAGCGAACCGGCGCCGGAGCGAGGTGCGACCCTGGCCACGCGTCCGCGCATGTGTGCCAGAGGTGTCCATGCGTTCGAGGTCGGCGGTCTGATGGCCCATGCAAGTGTTTCCCGTGCTTGCCGAACGGCGGTCCTCGCTGGTCTGCTGACCCTCCCACACGAGGACTGACGATGCAGATGGACGACTGGGACGCGACCGAGACGGCGGCGAGGATCGCCGCCCGAGACGTCACCGCCCTCGAGGTCGTCGAGGCAGCGCTCTCCCGAGCCGGAGTCGCGGACCCGGCGCTGGCGGCGGTCGTCACCCGCACGGCCGCCCAGGCGCGGGCCCAGGCACGGCTCCTCGACGATGCACCGACCTCATCGCGTCCGGCGATGGCCGGAGTCCCGACCTACATCAAGGATCTCGAGGCCGTGGCCGGCGTGGTGACGGGGTTCGGGTCGGCCGGACTCGGCTCGCACCTGTCGGAGCGGACCTCGCCGTCGGTGCAGCAGTTCCTCGCGACCGGCCTGGTCAGCCTCGGCAAGTCGGCCACGCCCGAGTACGGGCTGACCGCGACGACCGAGCCCGCGGGGTCGCTGCCGACGCGCAACCCGTGGGACCTGACGCGCAGCGTGGGGGGGTCGAGCGGCGGCGCGGCCGCCCTCGTCGCCGCCGGCGTCGTCCCGATCGCGCACGCGACCGACGGCGGTGGCTCCATCAGGATCCCCGCCTCGGCCTGCGGCCTTGTCGGCCTGAAGCCGTCGCGTGGCCGCATGGTGGCCTTGGACCGGGCCGATCAGCTCCCCATCGACGTCGCGGTGCCGGGCGTCGTGACCACGACCGTCCGCGACACAGCAGCCTTCCATGCGGCAGCCGAGCGGGTGAAGCCGGCAGTCGGCATGCCGCTCATCGGTGAGGTCACGGGGCCATCCCAGCGACGCCTGCGGATCGCGCTGGTCGTCGAGACCCCGACGGGGCGTGCGTTGCACCCGGACGTGGCGACGGCGATCGCCGACGCTGGCCGCCTCTGCGAGACCCTCGGTCACGATGTCACCATCATCCCCGTGCCGTTCGGCCGCGAGCTCGCCGACGACTTCCTCCTCTACTGGGGCCTGCTCGCAGCCGGGGTCTCGATGATTGGCTTCGAGCTGAACGGTCGCCGGTTCAGGCCGTCGCACCTCGAGCCGTGGACGCGAGGTCTCAGCGGGAACTTCCGTCGCAACCTCCGGCACGTGCCCGGTGCGATGCGCCGCCTCAAGGCCGTCCCCGGCGTGTACGAGGCCTCCCTCGAGGGGTACGACGTCGTCATGAGCCCGACCAACGGGACACCGCCACCGCCGATCGGCCACCTCGCCATCGACCTCGAGTTCGACGTCCACCGTGAGCGCGTGGAGGAGTGGGTGCCGTTCACGCCTGCACAGAACCTGTCAGGGACGCCGGCGATCACCCTGCCGCTCGGACGCAGCGCAGAAGGGCTCCCGATCGGGATCATGGTCGGCGGGCGGATCGGCGACGAACGCACCCTGCTGGAGCTCGCCTACGAGCTCGAGGCGGCGCAGCCCTGGCAGCGGACGGCGACACCCGGTCCGCGTTCGGTCACGACGGACGTGTGAACGTCGCGACGATCTCCATGACCTCCTCGGGCGTGCTCGGGTGATCCAGGGCCAGCCGGTCGAGGCCCGTCGCACGGACGTCCGCCAGCTCGGCCGGGGCGAGAGGCCACGGTGGCCCTTCGATCCTCGCGGCTGCAGCGTCGGACGTCGCCATGTGGGCGATCAGCACCAGAAGTCCACCGGGGCTCACCATCGCGCCGACGTTCGCCGCGGCTGGCGCTCGGACCGCCGGACGCAGTGACTGGATGGTGCGGACCTCGACGACGAGCTCGAACGCCTGACGCCAGGCCGGGTCAGGCCGGAGCAGATCGCCGACGTGGAAGGCGATGTCCGGGAACCGCGACGACGCCCAGGCCACGGCCTTCGGGCTCAGGTCGAACGCCGTGACGATCGCGCCCTGCTCGGCGAGCCAGCCGGCGTCGTCGCCGAGCCCCGCCCCGACGACCAGGGTCCGCAGGCCCGCGACCCCGCCGTCGAGCGCCCCCGCCCAGCTCTTCAGCAGGGGGTGCGGGGCGAGGCGTGCCCACGGGATCTGAGCCGCGTCGCCGTCGGCATCGGTGTAGAGCTCGTCGAACGGGACAGGGTCGATCGCGATGCCGATGGTCGGGAACCTCAGCGAACCAGACGAGGCGCCGACCTTGGAAAAGGGTTCGACCCCCGTGGTCGCGTCCACGGAGGTCGATGACGTCGTGTGTTCCATCCGGGGTACTGCCGTACCCGGCATTGTTGACGGCGTCGTGGTTCGACCGTCGGCTCCTTCGCGAGGGAACCTCTGATCACGCCGTCCGCTCGCCACGTCGCGTCCGAGGACGCCGCGTGTTCGTGCGGATCGCGTCTCGACGGAATCGTTGGTCCTCCAGCACGACTGGTGACCGCGTTCGAGATCTTCTGCGTCCTGCGCGCTGACAGGGCAGCCATTGCGAGCTGCTCACGTCGTCGCGGACACGCCCGACCTCGGCGTTGTCACCGGCTGGCGGTCCTTCCGTTCCTGCCGATGGAAACCACGATATCTGCCGATCCACGGCGATCCTAGACATTTCTTCCCGGCGGGATGGTGCGCGCGCAGGCCATGCGCGAGGCCGCACGAGTAGCCTGTCGAGTCCACGAACTCCGAGGGCCCGGTGGCGAAGAAGAAGTCCAAGGCCGGCCGTGATGCGCGCCGCGCGGCCCACCTGCAGCGGCTCCAGGCGAACGCGGGGAGCGCGGGGGAGGCCCGTCGGGACCGTGAGCGCACCGAGGCGGAGCGGGAGGCTGCGGCCTCGCCGTCGGCCGCGCGGTGGTTGGTCGCGGGCGCGACCGGAGGGCGAGCGCTCGACGTCGGCCAGATCGTCGCGGCGATGCCGGTCGGCATCGGGCTGCAGGGGCGAGGCTCCGACGAGCTCCGCTCCGTGGCCGCCGACGTCGCCGAGCTCATGCAGCTCGGCGCAGTCTGTCCGTCCGGTGAGCTGCTGCTCCACGTCATCGTCGAGGTCGAGTCCGACCGAGACGCGCTCGGTCCGTCCTTCGACCTCAGCGCCCTGCTCGGCGGGGACGCACCGCGTGAGACCGTCGCGGACCGCACCGTGCGGGTCGCCCACCTCCTGCGCGGTCATGCCGGCACCACCACCCTGCACGCCGCGGTTGCGCCGCCAGCTCCTCGGCACCCCCGCGCGGACGAGGTCGAGGCGCTCGTGCTGATCGCGACCACCGGGCTCCGCCTGCCCGCGAGCGCTGCGCCCGCGGTCTCGACAGCCGAGGGCGGATGGGTGGCCGCGTCGCCGTACGAGCTCTTCCTCACCGCGGCGCGCGGGATCGTTGAAGGCGGCGCATCGGACGTCGTGGGGGAGATCTTGGCAACGTGGCTCGGGACGTGGGTTCACGGACGCGACGACTGGGCATCTGCTCTGCCCGACGTCACCGACGCAGCCGCCGCTGAGCTGCTCCAGCAGGCCGCGGCCCGTGCCGGGAGCGACCACCCCCGCGTGGTCGCGCCCGTCGTCGTGGATCTCATCGCCCTCCGACACCCCCTCCATCCGTGAAGCGAGCCCGCCGTGCAGCCGTTCCGATGCGCCGTGTGCGCCCAGACCCTCTTCTTCGAGAACACCACCTGCCTGCAGTGCGGCACGGGGGTCGGCTACGACGTGGTCACCTGTTCGGTGGTGCCCGAAGAAGGCCGACGCCGATGCGCGAACTCCGTCATCGCGACCTGCAACTGGTTCGTGCACGACGGCCAGGAGCTGTGCGCTTCGTGTCGCCTGACGCGTGTCCGCCCCGCAGATGACGACGCGGCAGGGATGGCCGGGTTCGCGGACGCCGAGCAGGCGAAGCGCAGGCTGCTCGCCCAGATCTGGGCGCTCGGCCTCACCACCGTCGGCCGCGACGAGGATCCCGAGCAGGGCCTGGCGTTCGACCTGCTCGCGAGCAACGACGAAAACGTCATGACCGGGCACGAGGACGGCGTGATCACCCTTGACCTCTCCGAGTCCGACGATGTGCACCGTGAGCAGGTCCGGCTGCAGCTCGGCGAGCCGTACCGGACCGTCCTCGGTCATCTCCGCCACGAGATCGGCCACTACTTCTGGCCGCTGCTGGTGTCGGGCGGTCCACGGTCGCTGCCGGGTGCGCTGTCTCTCGCGGAAGTCCGCGACCGCTTCGGCGACGACACCCTCGACTACGCCGAGGAGGTGGAGCGTCACTACGCCGAGGGTCCACCGGACGGTTGGCAGGACCAGTACGTCAGCGCCTACGCCACGATGCACCCGTGGGAGGACTGGGCGGAGACGTTCGCCCACTACCTGCACATCAGGTCCGGGCTCGACACCGCGGCAGCGTTCGGTCTGTCCGCCGACGTGTCACCGACCTGGGCTGCGCTGGCAGCGACCGACCCAGCGCCCGAGGTCGGGGTGCTCGTCCAGGGATGGCTCTCGCTCACCTTCGCGCTGAACGCGATGTCGCGGGCGATCGGCAAGCCGGACCTCTACCCGTTCGTGCTCTCCAGCGAGGTCGTCGACAAGCTTGACCTGGTCCACCGCGCCGTGGAGTCGGTCAGCCGACCTCGGTCGTGAGCTCGGAGGGCTCGACGAGCTCGTCCGGCACCTCGCCCTCGCGGTTGCGGCACAGGTCCGCAGCGTTGCTGAGCAACGTGCTCAGCGCCTCGATGAGGTCGTCGCGGGTGAACTCGCCGTTCTCGAAGCTGGTCCGACCGATCTCCACCGCCTCGGTCCCGAGGTCGACGGCCTGACCACCGGTGGCCGTGGCGAGATCCTCCCCGAAGCGCACCATGTCATCGAGCGCGGCGCGCATGGCCACGTCGTCGTCTGTGGCCGCCGCCGTGGCCGCACGGGATGCGGCGCGAGAGAGGTTGATCGCGTCCTCGCACGCGCCGTCGACGAACGGGATGTCCTCGCCGCACGCCGCGGCGCTCACGGAGAGCATCGCGGCGCAGACGACGGATGCGATCGTTCGACGTGCGGAGTTCATGTGGCTCCTTTGGCGGTGAGTCCTTGTTCATCCTTCGACATGGTCCGCGCGGACGCAAGCACCTTCGATGCCGACCTTCGGCCGTCGGGTCCGGAGGCGGGTCTAGGGTGGCTCACGTCGACCGAGGTCGAGGAGGCAGCAGTGCAGGGAGATCCGACACCGGTCCAGACGGTCACGCTCACCTCGGTCTGGGACGACCGGGTCGGCAGCTGCTTCCACCCGCCGGGGCAGGACACCGGCGTGGCCATGATCGGGCTGGTGCAGATCTCCGACGAGTACTTCGCGCTGATCGAGGGGTTCCGGTTCCGCGATGCCCGGCGCGGCTCCGACCGTGTCACCGACCGGGTCGTGGACATCGAGCCCGGCGATCTCCTGCACAACCGCACCGACCTCACGTCGGTGCCACGGGCGCTGACGTGGTTCGTGGGCAGGTTCGGACGCCACACTCCGGCGGCGCTGCTCCACGACGCGTTGCTCGACCGGGTCACCGGAGGGCCCGAGCCTCGGCTGCGCGGCTACGAGGATGCCGACCACGCGTTCCTCGAGGCGCTGGAGTGCTTGAACGTGCCACCCCTGCGGCGCGTGACGATGTGGGCGGCCGTCGCCTTCGGGACGCGTTCGCGGGTCGGTGGGATGGCGACGGTGGCGATCTGGGCGTGGGTCATCGCGTTCGTGGTGGGGACGTTCGTGCTCGGCGCCGGCATCCTGCACGGCAACGTCGTCGCGGCGGCAGCTGCCTTCCTGATGCCGTTCCTCGGCGCGCTCCTGTGGGGACGGCAGTACCGAGCGGGGCTGGTCGCGTCGTACGCAGCGGTGTTCGTCGCCGCCCCGACGTTGCTCGGCGCGATCACCTACGCCGTCTACCGCGGAGCAGAGTGGTTCGCGAAGCTGGTCGTGCCGAGCGCTCGCACGACGGACGAGGTCCCGCCCACCGGATTCTGAGCGCCTCGGCTGGTTGGATGCAGGGACACGAACGACGACGGGGACTGCCATGCGCCTGGAACGTGGGCTGACGACGAACGATCTCTCGGCGGTGCCGGCTGAGGCGGCGCGCCACGAGGCGGCGGGGCTCGACGGGACGTTCACGTTCGACGGGCCGCACGACCCGTTCCTGCCGGTCGTCCTGGCTGCGGGAACGACGTCGTCGATCCGGCTCTCGACGCAGATCGCCGTGGCGTTCGGACGCTCCCCGTTCATCACCGCGCAGTCCGCGCAGGATCTCCAACGGATCACCGACGGCAGGTTCGCGCTCGGGCTCGGCACCCAGATCCGTCCGCACATCACGCGAAGGTTCTCGATGCCGTGGTCCAAGCCGGTCGAGCGGATGCGCGAACATGTCGGGGCCGTGCGCGCGATCTGGGAGGCGTGGACGACGGGGACCGAGCCGTCGTTCGAGGGCGAGTTCTTCACGCACACCCTGCTGCCACCGTTCTTCCATCCCGGGCCCACGGAGCACCCGGATCCTCCGATCCTGCTCGCCGGGGTCGGGCCTCGGATGGTCGCCCTCGCCGGCGAGGTCTCCGACGGCCTGATCGTTCACCCGTTCCACTCCCGGGACTCGCTGCGCGAGATCACGCTCACGGCGTTCGACCGCGGGCTCGCGGCGTCCGGCCGGACCCGCAGCGACGTGGAGGTGCTCGCGCAGACGATGCTCGCCATCGGCGACGACCAGGAGGCCATCGACCGGGCCAGGCAGGGGGCGCGCGCCCAGATCGGCTTCTACGGCTCCACGCCCGCCTATCGCGACGTGCTCGACCTGCACGGCTTCGGGGAGCTCCAGCCTCGGCTCCGCGAGCTCACACGTGCCGGGGACTGGGGCGCGCTCGTGACGCTGGTCCCCGACGAGCTGGTCGACCTCATCGTCGTCTCGGGAACGCCCGAGGACGCGGCGGTCAAGCTGGACGTGCGCAACGGAGACGTTGCCGACACGACGTCGCTGGTGCTCTACGACGAGACCGAGGGTGACGGCGTGGCACGCCTCGTCGCCGCCCTGCGCAGCTGAGTCAGCCCGGCTGGCGCGATCGCGAGGGGTGTGCGGCCCGGCAGACGAGCCCGATCGCCTCGTCGACGTAGCGGGTCGGCTGGTCGAACTGCGGCGCGTGCCCGGCCTCCGGCAGCTCAAGGATCCGCCAGTCCGGGCGTCGAGCCCGGATCTCGGTGAGGATGCCGCGCGGGAGAAGCCCGTCGCGCGTGCCCCAGAGCACGCTGACCGGCGCCTCGTCGTCGAGGATCTCGTTCCAGCCCAAGGGGCCGAGCGCGATGCGTGGGAGGATCGATCGGGTGGCGCCGAGCATGGCGCGGCGACGCCACGCCTCGGTGCGGAACGACGCGACCTCGTCGGCGTACAACGCGTCCATCGCTGGGCTCGTCAGCCGCTCGATGTCGACGAAGGCGGCGTCGATCATCGACTGGTCGAACGGCTCGCCGCTGCGTGCGGCGACCATCATCGCGACCTCACCGA
This sequence comes from uncultured Nitriliruptoria bacterium, assembly GCA_965364735.1. Lineage (GTDB taxonomy): Bacteria > Actinomycetota > Nitriliruptoria > Nitriliruptorales > Nitriliruptoraceae > CBDTYW01. The sequence goes on along the minus strand of CBDTYW010000043.1, from coordinate 10,651 downwards.
CGAGCGGGACGGCGGTCAGCCCGAAGGCGAGCAGCATCGGCCAGGAGATCGGGAAGGCGTTGTTCGCGGACACGGGCAGGGCGGGGGAGGCCAGCAGGACCGCGCAGACGCGCGGCGTGATGTGCGGATGTGCCCGTACCGCGAGGAGGCCACCGAGGGAGTTTCCGTGCAGGACGACGCGCTCGGTGTCCAGCGAGTTCGCGACGTCGACGACGAACGAGGTCAGCCGTCCGATCGTTGCCCCGTGGACCGCGAGGGGCGACATGCCGAAGGGCGGCGTCGTGCCGAAGCCCGGCAGGTCCGGTGCGATGGCCCGGTGTCCACGGCGTCCCAGCCCGGCGACGGCATCGACCCAGGAGGCGGCGCTGGCGCCCAGCCCGTGGATCAGCAGGTGGACCGGGCCGTCCTCAGGACCGGCGACGAGGGCGCGGACGGGGCCGGCCGGCGTCTCGAGGACCTGCATCTGCGCGCCGGTCCACGTCGGGTCCAGCTCCCCGAGGTCACGATCACGCAGCGAGCCGAGGAGTGCATCCGGGGTCCGGCTGCGCCGCGAGCGGCCGAGCAATGGGAAGGTCACAGGAGCTGGTCCGGCCGGGGAAGTGGACCCCCACAATGAAACCCGTTCGCGGCGTGAGACACCGCATCGAGGAAATGCCCTGTGCGCGCTTCGCCCCACGTAGCCTGCCGACATGTCCTGGATCCTGCTCTCCAACGACGACGGCGTCGACTCGCCGGCGCTCGTCCCCTTCGCCCGGGCACTCGGCGCCCTCATGGAGGTCCGCGTCGTCGTGCCCGACCGCGAGCGTTCGTGGATCGGCAAGGCCGTGTCACGGTTCGAGCCGGTCACGATGCGCGTGGTCGAGCGCGAAGGCGTGACCATCCACACGTCGAGCGGGTTCCCGGCTGACGCCTCGCAGATCGGCATGCATGCGTTGTTCGACACGCCTCCGGCGATGGTCGTGTCGGGCATCAACATCGGCATGAACCACGGTGCGGCGTTCGTCATGTCGTCCGGCACGGTCGGCGCGGCGGCCGAGGGCTGGATTTCGGGGCTGCCCGCCTACGCGTTCTCGACCGGTCAGCCCGGGGAGGACTTCGGAGTCTGGGTTCGTCGTGTGAGCCAGCCCGACGCGCGCACGGCGTGGGAGACGCTGGCCGAGACGTGCACCGAGCTGCTGCGCGACATGGTCGCGACCGACATCGCCGAGCATGCCGACGTCGTCAACGTGAACCTGCCGTTCGACGCGAACGCGAGCACCGAGCGTGTGGTCGCCGATGTCGCCCGGACCGGGTACAGCCCGCCCTTCGTGATGGCCGACGGCGAGCAGCCGGACGGCGACCACGTCTTCCGGCACCAGTTCGGTGAGATGACGCATCTCGGTGACGGGATCGAGGGCAGCGATGTCGCGGCGTTCGGGGCCGGCCGCGTGGCGATCACGCCGCTGCGGCTCGTCGAGACCGCGGTGATCCCGGACGCGACGCGGTCAGCGCTGAACCGTCCATGAGCGTGGAGCTCTGGCTCGTCGTGGCGCTCGTCGTCGCGTTCGCGGCCACCATGCAGGGCGTCGTCGGCGTCGGGCTCGGGATGATCTCCGCGCCGATCCTCGCGATCATCGACCCCGCCTTCATCCCGGGACCGTTCATGGTCGCCGCGATCCTCATGACGGTGCTCATGTTCCTGCGCGAGCGGGAGCACGCCGAGCCGAGGTCGATCGGCTGGGCCTTCGTCGGCCGGGTTCCCGGGAGCCTGCTCGGCTTCCTCGCCCTGACGACGTGGACCACACGCACGCTCTCGCTGGTGCTCGGGTCGGTCGTGCTTGCAGGGGTGATGATCAGCGTCACCAACCTCCGCTTCCAGGTGACCTCGCCGTCGCTCGTCCTCGCGGGGACCGCCGCAGGGTTCATGGGGACCTCGACCGGTGTCGGTGGCCCACCGATGGCGCTGCTCCTGCAGCGCGGCGCGCCGGAGGTCGTGCGCGCGACCCTCGCCGGGTTCTTCCTCGCGGGCCTCATGTTGTCGATCACGCTGCTGCTCGTGTCGGGCGAGATGGGGTCCGAGGGGCTGCTGCTCGGGCTGCGCCTGTGCCCGTCCGTGCTCGTCGGCTTCCTCGTCTCCAGTCGCCTCCGGGGCGTGGTCGACGGGGGTCGGTTGCGTCCCGCGCTGCTCGCGATCTCGGCAGGGAGCGCCCTCACCCTGCTGGCCCGCAACCTCTGATCTATCGTGCGGCCTGCACACCTGACCTTGGAGCTCATCGATGACCGACATGATCTACCGCCGCCTCGGGAAGTCCGGCCTGAAGGTGAGCGTGCTCTCCTTCGGGTCCTGGGTCTCCTTCGACACCCAGATGGGCGTGGAGGTCGCCAAGGAGTGCATGCAGGCTGCGTACGACGCGGGCGTGAACTTCTTCGACAACGCCGAGGTCTACGCGGGCGGCAAGTCCGAGACGATCATGGGCGAGGTCGTGCGTGACTGGGACCGCCACACCTACGTGATCTCGACCAAGCTGTTCTGGGGCATCCACGGCGACGTCGTGAACATGCACAACACGTTGAACCGCAAGTACCTGATGCAGGCGATCGACGGGTCACTCGAGCGGCTCGGCCTCGACTTCGTCGACCTCGTGTACTGCCACCGCCCCGACCCGAACACCCCGATCGAGGAGACGGTGTTCGCGATGTCGGACATGGTCTCGCAGGGCAAGGCGTTGTACTGGGGAACCTCGGAGTGGTCAGCTGACGAGATCCGCGCGGCCTGGCTGATCGCGGACACGCACCACCTGCACAAGCCGGTCGTCGAGCAGCCGCAGTACAACCTCTTCACCCGGGAGAAGGTCGAGCGGGAGTTCGCGCGGCTGTACGACGAGATCGGCCTCGGCACCACGATCTGGTCCCCGCTCGCGTCGGGGCTGCTGACGGGCAAGTACCTCGACGGCGTCCCGGAGGACTCCCGCGGCGCGCTCGAGGGCTACGAATGGCTCCGTGACATGCTCACGAAGGAGGACGCGAACGCCAAGGTCCGCGACCTGAAGGTCATCGCCGACGAGCTCGGCTGCACGCTGGCGCAGCTCTCGCTCGCGTGGTGCGCGAAGAACCCGAACGTGTCGACCGTCATCACGGGCGCGTCGAAGCCGTCGCAGGTCACCGAGAACATGAAGGCGCTCGACGTCCTCGCGCAGCTTGACGACGACCTGATGGCACGCATCGACGCCATCTTCTGATCTCGCTCAGAAGACTGACAGGATCCTGGCGACGACGAACCCGATCCCGGCGAGGCCCATCAGTCGTCGGAAGGGGTTGACGCCGGACACGATTTCGAGGACGGCCCACCAGAGCAGCGCGGCAGCGCCAACGAGGGTGGCGGCGTCGGAGATCGTCGAGCCCTGTTCGGTGAACCAGCCGAACGGCAGGGTCGCGATGAAGAGCCACAGCGGCAGGTTCGGCAGCTGCGCGATGACGATCTTGCCCGTCTCGCGGCTGCGGAACATCCAGTCGATCGGTGAGGACGTCGGGTCAGGAGAAACGGTCTGGGACATGGGAAGGGCTCCGGAGGAGGATTGACGAGATGATGCCCGGGTGAGCTTCAGGGCAACCACTCGAACAGGTCGTAGTGGCTGCCGTCCATGCCGAGTCGCTCGTAGACCGCCCGTGCTGACCGGTTGGTGCGGTCCACGTACAGGCGAAGGCCGCGGAGGGAGGTGTCCGCCGCGACGCGTTCCTGAAGATGGGCGTACATCGCGGCGTAGACGCCGCTCCTGCGCGCCCACGGCGCGACGAACACCGAGTGGATCCACAGGACCGTCCCGTTGCGCCAGTCGCTCCACTCGGGCACGAGCAGCAGCACGCCGACCACCTCGTCGCCACGCTCCGCCACGACGTACGAGCCCTTCGACGGATCGTCGAAGACGGCGCGGACGCCGTCGGCGACGGTTGCTGCATCAAGGTTGAGACCCTCGGACTCCAGGGCCATCTCGATCTGGAAACGGACGATGGCGGGGGCGTCCTCGGGAATCGCGGGCCGGATCGAGTTTGCGGGCTCGTGCGGTGACACAAACATTCCTCTTGGCTGGAAGGAACACGGCGGCTCGTGGTGTTGCATCATGTGCCCCGCCGGGTCTGATCCCAGCCAACCGCACGCACGATCATGAGGCCAGCATGACGACCGAGACCATCTCCGTTCCCGAGATCCACTGCGGCCACTGCGTGTCGTCCATCGAGGGCGCGCTCAGGCCGATGGACGGCGTCGCTGACGTGTCCGTCGATCTGGCCAGCACCAGCGTGAAGGTCACCTTCGACGCGCCGGCACAGCTGGACCAGATCGTGGCCGCGATCGAGGAGCAGGGCTACGAGGTCGCGGCGGGCTGACATGGCGACCACGACGACCAACGGCGTCTCGATCGACCTCGACCTCGAGGTCGACGGCATGACGTGCGGCGCCTGCGCAGCACGTGTCCAGCGGATCCTCGGGCGCCAGGACGGCGTCGAGGTCGCCGAGGTCAACTTCGCGACCGGACGCGCGCACGTGCGGATGGCCAGCGGCGTCCCGGTCGCGGACCTCGCTGCCGCGGTCGACAAGATCGGGTACGGGCTCCGTGAGCGGCAGCCCGCCGACCCCCTGCCGGACGCGGACGCCGAGGTCACGGCGTGGCGTCGACGGCTCCATCTCGCCGGCCCGCTCGGGCTCGCGGTGCTGCTGATCGCGATGACCCCGATCGGCAACGTGTTCAGCGACGGGCGTCGGACCACGGTCCTGTTCGTGCTGGCGACGATCGTCGAGTTCGTCGCGGGCTTCCCGTTCCTCAAGGAGGCGGCGCGCCGTGCGGTCCGCTTCACGGTGAACATGGACACGCTGATCGCGGTTGGGACGCTGTCGGCCTATGGGTACAGCGTGGTGCAGATGCTGCAGGGCAACCACGAGCACTACTTCGAGTCCGCGGCGCTGATCATCACCTTCCTCGTGCTCGGGAGGTTCCTCGAGGCACGCGCCAAGCTGCAGGCGGGCTCGGCGCTGCGGTCGCTGCTGGAGCTTGCCCCGTCGACCGCCCGTCGTCTTGCCCAGGACGGGACGGAGACGGAGGTCGGCACCGATGCGCTCGCCATCGGCGACCTCGTGCGGGTCCGACCGGGGGAGCGGGTTCCCGTTGACGCTGACGTCGTCAGCGGAGCCTCGCGCGTTGACGAGTCCATGCTCACCGGCGAGTCGCTCACCGTCAGCAAGCAGGCCGGCGACCACGTCGTCGGCGGGACGATGAACACCAACGGCGGCCTCGTGGTCCGCGTCAGCGCGCTCGGTCGCGACACGACGCTCGCACGGATCATCGCCACCGTGGAGTCGGCGCAGGCCGGCAAGGCCGGGCTCCAACGCCTCGCGGACCGCGTCGCCGGCGTCTTCGTGCCCACGGTCCTGGTCATCGCGGCTGCGGTCTTCGGCTTCTGGTGGGCCACCGACACGCTGTCCATGGCGGTCGCCGCATCGGTGTCCGTCCTGATCATCGCCTGTCCCTGCGCGCTCGGTCTCGCCACCCCGACCGCGATCATGGTCGGGACGGGGCGTGGGGCAGATCTCGGCATCCTGATCCGCTCGGTCGAGACCCTCGAGCGGGTTCGGACGATCACCGCCGTCGCCTTCGACAAGACGGGGACGCTCACCAACGGGCGGATGCGCGTCACGGCGATCCTGCCGGCGTGGCCTGAGGCCGCGGGAGCCGAGCATCGCGTGCTCCGGATGATCGCCGCCGTCGAGCAGGGCAGCGAGCACCCGATCGGCGCGGCCATCGTCGACGCCGCCATGGCGGACGGTCTGCGTCTCCCGGCGTCGAGCGGGTTCACGGCCGTTCCCGGAGCCGGCGTCCTCGCAGGTGTCGAGGGCGACACCGTCCGTGTCGGCACCCGGGCGATGCTGGAGCGGGTCGGCGTCACCATCGCCGACGACGTCCATGTCGATGCCGCGGAACGCGAGGCTCGGGGCGAGACCGTGGTCTTCGCTGCGATCGGTACGAAGATGCTGGGGGCCATCGCGGTCGCGGACACCGTGAAGGATCAGGCACCCGACGTCGTCAGGCAGCTGAAGCGGCGTGGCCTCGACGTCATCATGATCACCGGCGACAACCGTCGCACGGCGAACGCGATCGCGGCGGACCTCGGCATCCCGACCGAGCACGTCATCGCCCAGGTCCGGCCCGAGGAGAAGCAGGCCAAGATCGCCGCGCTCCAGAAAGCGGGCGGCAAGGTCGCCATGGTCGGCGACGGGATCAACGACGCGCCCGCGCTCGTGCAGTCCGACCTCGGCATCGCGATGGGCTCCGGCACCGACGTCGCGATGGAGTCCAGCGACATCACGCTGATCCGAGGCGATCTGCAGAAGGTCCCGGTCGCGATCGATCTCAGCCGCGCCACGTACCGCACGATCGTCCAGAACCTCGGCTGGGCCTTCGGCTACAACATCCTGGCCATCCCGGTCGCGGCAGCTGGCCTGCTGTCCCCGTCGATCGCCGGCCTCGCGATGGCGTTCTCGTCGGTCAGCGTCGTCGCGAACTCCCTGCGGCTGAAGCGGTTCACGCCTGCCGAGTGATCAGGGACACGACCAACGCCAGTCGGGCTCGCCGACCGCCTCGACGATGAGCGCGTGGAGGACGGGGTCGTACTCGGCGAGCTCCTCGCGGGTGTCGACGTGGTTGTGCTGGAAGTCGTCGGCGAGGTTGGTGTCGAAGAACGACTGGACGCCCTCGGCGAAGTACTCGTCCGGGTTGCCGATCGCGTAGGTGTCGGCCCACAGCCCGTCGTCCACGGCGGCCACCCAGGCGTCGGCCAGCCGGCTGTTGAACGTGTCATCCGCGACGCCGATCCCGAACTGGTGGACGACGTGCGCGAACTCATGGACGAAGATGTTCTCGCCGAGGTAGCGGTCCTCGGGCAGGCAGAGGACGTTCTCCTCGGCACCCCCGGCGAGCGGGCGCTCGAACGTCGCTCCGAGTCCGCGGGCTCGCTCGTTCCAGTCGGTGTCGGGAAACGCCTCGTTGAGGTCGGACCACTCCGGCATGTCGGTGGTCTGCTGATCCCGACCGATCAGGCCGATCCTCACCGGGCTCGCCGCGATCGCGGCGGCGACGTCCGGCCGCGCAGCGAGCATGATCCGCATCGTCTCGGCGGCGATCTCGAGCGCGCGTGGGTCCACGTCGGCGTGGGTGACCAGCGGGATGCCGAGCACGTCGCAGTAGCGCTCGGAGAACGGGTCCAGGTCGAGCCCGTCCGGCACCTCGGTCAGGCAGCGTTCGGCAGCGCGAGCTTCGCGATCCGGCGCCAGACCTGCCCGATCTGACGAGCGAATGGTCCGGACGTGTAGGGCAGGTCGTAGCGGCCGCAGATCTCGCGGACCTCAGCGCCGAGCTCGCGGTAGCGGCGGGCCGGGAGGTCGGGGAACAGGTGGTGCTCGACCTGGTGGGAGAGGTTGCCGCTCATGATGTCGAACAGCTTCCCGCCGTCGATGTTGGCGCTGCCCAGCATCTGGCGGACGTACCACTCACCGCGGGTCTCGTGGTCGAGGTCGGTCTCCTCGAACAGGGCGACGCCGTCGGGGAAGTGGCCGCAGAAGATGATGCTGAAGGCCCACACGTTGCGGACGAGGTTGGCGCTCATGTTGCCGAGGAACACGACCGGGGCCAGCGGACCGGCCAGCAGCGGGAACGCGACGTAGTCCTTGAGGAACTGACGCTTCGCCTTGTGGCGGATGGCCTTCGCGAAGTCCGAGACGTCCTCCCAGCGCGTGGTGCCCTTCCGGAGGTTCTCGACCTCGAGGTCGTGCAACGCGACGCCCCACTGGAAGAAGGTCATCAACGCCGCGGCCTTCAACGGGTTGAAGAGGTCGCTCGGGCGCCAACGCTGCTCCTCGTCCATCCGGAGGAGCCCGTAGCCGATGTCACGGTCCTTGCCGCGGACGTTCGTGAACGTGTGGTGCAGGTAGTTGTGCCCGTGCTGCCAGTTCTTCCCCGGTGACGCCGTGTCCCAGTCGAACTGCTTCGAGTGCAGGGCCGGGTCGTTCATGAAGTCGTACTGGCCGTGCATCACGTTGTGGCCGATCTCCATGTTGTCGAGGATCTTGGAAACCCCCAGCGCGGAGACGCCCACGACGAACATCGGCGGCAGGAAGCCGAGGTAGAGCGAGGCCCGGCCGCCGACCTCGAGCCCGCGCTGCACGCGGACCAGGCGGCGGATGTAGTCAGCGTCGACCTGGCCGCGTTCGCCGATGATGCGCTCGCGGATCGCGTCGAGCTCGGCGCCGATCGCTTCGACGTCATCTTCGGTGAGGTGGGCGAGCTCGGGGATGGAGTACAGCGAGTGGCGGGTGGGGGCGATCTCGGGTGCGACGGTCAGCGTGTCGGTCGGGGTGGTGTTCGTGGAGGTCATGAGCAGGTCCTTCAGAGGTCGATGGTGACGTCGCCGACCGGGGCCGAGACGCAGATCTGGATCTCGGTGCCGCCGGTGACGTCACCGCAGGTGGTGTGGCCGCTGCGCAGGTCCCGGACGGTTCCGGCGGTCAGCTGCCGTGTGCAGGTGTGGCAGATGCCCATGCGGCATCCGGACGCCGGCGTGAGCCCGGCGGCCTCGGCCTGGGCGAGGACCGCCCGACCGTCGTTGACGATCTGTTGCTGGCTGGCGGAGAGACGGATCTCGCCGGTGGCCGGACCGTCGAGCGGCGCGGGCGTCGGCGGGTGGAACCGCTCGACGTGCAGCCGCTCGGCGGGCGCCCAGTCGGTGACGGCGTCGACGAGCGCTTCGGGTCCACAGACCCAGGTCGTCGCGGCATCGAGGTCGACCGCGAGCCCGGCCGCGTGCTCGGGCGTGAACCGTCCGTGCTCGGACGTGAGGATGACGGTGATGTCGAGGTTGGTGAACGCACCGGCCCACGCCTCGAGCTCTCGGCGCAGGATCAGGTCCTCCGAGGAGCGTGCGTAGTGCAGCATCGCCACACGTCCCGACGTCGGGCGCGGGGTGTCCCGGGGGATCAGCCGACCGTCGTCGATCATCGTGCGGAGCATCGCGGCGGCGGGGGTGATGCCGGATCCACCGCTGACGAGCAGCACGTCGGTCGCGAGAGGTCCCGCGGGGAGGCGGAAGTCGCCGGCGGCGGGGGAGAGCTCGATCCGGTCGCCCGGTCGGGCGACGTGGACGAGGTGCTGCGAGACCGTGCCGGCCGGGTTGGCCTTGACGGTGATCGTCAGCTCGTCGTCGCGGTGGGCGCTGGACGACAGCGTGAAGCAGCGGACGTGGCGGACACCGTTGATCTCGATGCCGATCTCGACGTGCTGGCCGGCGACGTGGCCGTCCCAGCCGCGTGGTGCACGCATGGCGATGGTGGCGGTGTCGTGGGTCTCCGGGCGGACCTGGAGAATCGTGGTGAGCCGACGGTCGCGCGCGAGCGTCGGATCGACCTGCTCGAGGTAGCGGTTGACCCCATGGGGACCTGTGAGCAGGTTCGCGAGCGAGGACAAGAGGGTGGGGGCAGGCACGTGAGCCTCCTGGTTGCGTGGACTGCTGGAACCGCGTTCAGTGTTACAGCAATCACTGTTGCAATCAAGAGTGTGTCAGTTGTCATGCGTTGAGCGCGCGGCTCAGTCCGGCGCGCTGGCGGCGATGCTGTCCGTGATCGCCCCGCCGATGACCTGGTTGAACACCGCGAGCAGGGCCTCACCGGCGATGGGGCGGAGGCGCTCGACCCACTGGGTGATGAGCTTCCATTCGCTCGCAGGGCGGCCACGGGCCTCCCACGGGCCCAGGATGTCTCCGTCGAAGAGATCGACGTAGAGCTTCGCGACCTGGAGCGCCTGGGCGCGCATGCCTTCCAGCACGTCCAGCGAGCGGACGAAGGACACGCCCATCTCGAGCAATGCGTCCCCCGCGTCGAGGATGTCGGGGAGCAGGATCCGTACGACGTTCGGGTCGTCGGTCAGCTCGATCAGCTCGATCGCGATCGCTCGCTCGAGGAGCCCGGCGTCCTCGTCGCGGAGCCTGAGACGCTTCAGGAGGTCCTGCAGCCTGACCTCCTCGGGAGGCTTCACCATCCAGCTGTCGAGGATGGCGCGCTTGAGGCTGCGGACCTCGCCCGTGTCGACCTGGCTCGATCCACCCAGCAGGAACCCGATCGCCTGGAGGTTGAGCCCCTCGGCCTTGAGCTCGCTGATCAGCGCGAGCCGGTCCATGTGGCGAGCGTCGTAGGTGCCGGTCCGGCCCTTGACGCGGGGCGGGGGAAGCAGGCCACGGGTCTGGTAGTAGCGGATGTTTCGGCTGGACACGCCGGAGCGCTGGGCCAGGTCATCGATGGTGAGCTTGTCGTCGGTCCCCACGGGAACACCCTTCTGCCGGTCCTCGGACCCTAGTGACTGTTGCAGCGTTCGCTGGCGAGCTCAGGCTCCTCAGGTTGCTCTCAGGTCCGCGGTCCACAGTTCTGCTCACGAACTCCCGTCCCTCGGAGCTGCCCATGAACACGTCCCTCCGCATCGCCGGCCTCGTCGGCGCCGGCGCCCTCGCCCTCGGAGCGATCGCGCTCCCAGCCATCGCCCATGAGCGCACGCCGGAAGAGCTCGCCGAGCGCAGCGCTGCCCGCGCCGAGAAGCAGCAGGCCTTCGCGGATGTGCTCGCCGACGAGCTGGGCGTTGAC
>CBDTYW010000042.1:0-18685 GCA_965364735.1 uncultured Nitriliruptoria bacterium | reverse complement strand
GGTTTGGGCATCGCTCGCGGGTGGGGGGGGTCAGCTCGGGGGGCCCTCGGCGAGGAGCAGGTCGATGAGCTGGATCAGGCCGACCTCGGTGACGCCGCCGCTGAGGCGGAAGGCGACGTTGCCGGCACGGTCGATGACGAGCGTCGTCGGCGTCGTCAGCGGAGCGGCGGGGCCGAAGAGGGCCGCGTAGGCCGACGGCTTGTCGTAGAGGGACGGGTAGGGCACCGCGAACTCGTCGCGGAAGGCCTGCTGGTTGATCTCGGAGGCCTGGATGGCGACGCCGAGGAAGTCCACATCATCACCGGCGCGCGCCTCGTGGGCGGAGTTGAGCTCAGGCTGCTCGACGCGGCACGGGCCGCACCACTCACCCCAGAAGTTGACGACGATGATCTTGTCGCCGAGATCAGCCAGCGCCAGCGAACCCTCCTCGCCGACGAGCGGGAAGGAGGCGTCGACGGGAGCCGGGAGCCGGTCCTCCGGCGCGCAGAGCCGCACCGACGACGGGACGGCAGCAAGGTCGACGCGCGGACACGCAGCGTCCGGCTCGCCGCCTGCGCAGGCGACGAGGACCAGGGCGAGCGCAACGACCGGGGCGACGAGACGGGCCCGCCTCGATGAGGCGGGCCCGGGAGGAGCTGATGGGGTCACTGCGCCACCGGGACCTTCACGTTCTCGGGCTCGTGGACGACGTCGGTCTGCTCGTGCTTCTCGGACTGCTCGATGCGGTCGAGCCAGACCATCGAGAGGAGGAAGAAGACCAGCGAGAGCAGCGACCAGATCACGGACGGGAACTGCTTGTTGCCCGGGTCCTTGAAGGCGAACCACGTCGCGTCGTCCTCGACGACGGTCGTGTTGACCGCCGCGAAGGTCGTCGCGTCGATGTACTTGGCGACGACGTCGTAGGTCCCCATCGCGACGAGCGTGCCGCCGTCGTCGGTGACCTGGACACCTTCGGAGACCACGGAGAAGAACGGCGAGGCCTGCTGCCAGCCCTCCTCGGGCTCGGGGAGGTTCTGCAGCCACTCCGTCCGACGCTCGGCGCCGACGCGGATGCCGCCGTCCACGTCAGTCGGGAAGAACTGCTGGACCATGGCCTGCGACGCCGCGTCGAGGTCACCACGGAGCGCCGCGAACTTCTTGTCGGAGTCCGGGAAGTCCTCGTCGACCGCGCCGGGGCCACCCCGGAACTCAGCCGGTGAGACGAAGTCCGACGGGGTCTGGTGGCTCGGGTAGAACTCGGACCGCTCCGAACCTGCCTCGAACGCGTACCAGGACGGCTCGTACTGGTCGACCGGCTGACCGGGGAACATCTGCAGGCCCGTCGCCGGCGGGGTGCCGGGCGCGCCGAACCACCAGAAGACGCCGAGCATCAGGTTGAACCCGAAGAACGCGGTCGCGTAGATCGCCGCACCCTTCTTGGCGCCGTAGTTCGACCACAGGAGCATGAACACGGCGCCGACGAAGATGACGATGCCGATCGGCACCGACAGCGTCGCGGCGATGTGTCCTGCAGGAATGAATTCGCTGCTCGCGATGACCATGGGCATCACTCGTCATCCTTCACGGTGGCCTGCGCGGCCTCTTGGTCGGTGTACAGCGCGCCGATGTTGCCCGGCTCACCACCGAAGTACTGCGGGGACGAACCAGCCAGCGTGACGTCGGTCTGCTGGATGGACTGGAGGTAGGCGATGATCTCTTCGATCGCCTCCGGGGTCAGCGTGTCCGCGAACGCCGGCATCAGGGCCCCGGTGGGGACGTAGCGGCCGATGTTCAGCGTGTAGCGGACGAGTGCGCGAGCGGCCGTGTCGGACTCGGAGTCCGTCGTGCCGTCGTTGTCTGCGCCGTAGCGCTCGAAGACGTTGAGGAGCGAGGGCCCGACGTAGCCCTCTGCGCGGACGCCGTGGCAGCGCGCGCAGTTCGTGGAGAACAGCTCCTCACCGGATTTTCCCACGAATGCCTGAGCGTCCAGATCCTCGACCTCACCGGTCTGGATGGACAAGAGGTACTCGGTGATCGCCTGCATCTCCTGGTCGTTCATGGAGCCACCGAAGGCGGTGCCCCACGTGGGCATCGGGGTGCCCGGACGACCACGGTCGATCGTGGTGTAGATGAAGGTGCGGATGTCGGTGATCGTCGTCGACCCGTCGTAGCGAGCGACGATGTTGTTCAGCGACGGTGCGGGCCACGGCGCGGTGACGGCCGGGTCGGAGAGGCTGGCGGAGCCGCCCTGGGCGAGCGTGCCGTGACAGGAAGCGCAGGAGTTCGCGTACAGCGAACGCCCCATCTCCACTTCCTTCTCGTAGAAGTTGTCGCGCTCGTCGTTGATCCGCGCCGGCTCGACGAGCCAGTACAGCGGGATGAACAGCGCCAGGAAGACCGAGAGCGCCACGCCCCACGCCATCGCGCGCTCGAGACCGACGGTCTCCAGCTCCGCGTCGGAGTGGTATGGGCGCATCGCCAGCGGGATGTCGCCCTTGCGCTTCTCGCCACGCCGGGCGCCCGGTCCGATCACGAAGAACGCGACGGCGAAGGCGACGAGCGCTGCGATGAGCAGCACGAGGATGATGGATCCCGATGCCGACGCCTCAGCGACGGCCCCCTCTTGGGGTTCGGTGGCCGCGGTGGCCAGGAGCAGTTGGTTCATGTGGGGTGCTTCGTCCGGTCAGGCCCACATGCAGGTGCGGGCGACGGGTGAGTCAGCTGGCGGATCAGATGCAGTTCGGACCCTCGGGGTCCTGCTTGAGCACGTTCGCGGTACGTGACGGACCGGACTGGAGGACACCGGTGTCGATGACGATGGAGCCGTCGACGATCTCGGTCGGGAAACGGTCGAGACCACGCGGGGCCGGCCCGCCGGTCCACTCGCCCCAGCGGTTGTACTTGGAACCGTGGCACGGGCACTCGAACCACTGTGACGTCTGGCACCACGGGACCTTGCAGCCCAGGTGCACGCACTTGTAGTTCAGCGCCATGATGGCGCGCTTGTCGTCGAGGATCGCCTGCGCGAAGGGGTACTCCTTCTCCACGCCGGAGATGCTCGGGTCGAACGCGATCAGGTACGACCGGGCGGGGTTGTACTCGAAGGGCGCCCGCGCGGCCACGATCTGGTCATAGATGTCCTCGACGTTGCCGGGGACGGTGATGCGCGAGCCGAAGCCCGTCGCGGCGCCCGGGTAGAGCATGCCGACGAAGCTCACGCCGAAACCGGCGAGCCCGACGCCGACCGCGCCAGTGAGGCTGTTGCGCAGGAACGTCCGGCGCTCGACGGGCTTGGTGATGATGCTGCTCATGATGTTCGCCTCAGAGCTCGAAGAAGAGGCCGTCGACCCACGGCCAGACCCAGTTGAAACCGGGGCCGCGGAAGAACGTCCCTGCGAAGGTCAACATCGTCCACATGATCAGGAACCACGTGAACGCCATGTTGGCGAACTTGCGGTTCTCCGGCTTCGCGGACGGGTTCTTGTCGAAGTACGCGGTGCCGCCGAGGATGATCAGGCCGACACCGGGGATGGTCACACCGGCGACCATCGGGTGGAAGTACCGGAGCAGCTCCTGCAGACCGAGGAAGTACCACGGCGCCTTGGACGGGTTCGGCGTGATGTTCGGGTTGCCGAGCTCACCGAGCGGGGCGTCGAGGAAGAACGACGCCACCAGGACCAGCGCCGTCATGGCGAGCAGCGCGACGAACTCGACGAGGAGCAGGTGCGGGAACGTGTAGACCTTGTCCTGCTGCTTCGACTGCACCTGCTGGATGCCGCCGGGAGGGACGAGGGCGAGGAGGCGGTGCGTGTGGTCGCCCGCCGTGGGGACACCGATCGACTCCTGCTTCGGGGCGCCGAGGGACGCTGCCACACGGGCAGCACGCTCCTCGGGCGTCAGGCGACCCGACGAGGCCTCCTTGACGGCCGTCGCAGCACCGCCGCCACCGGACGCAGCTCCGCCGCCAGCCGCGACGAACGACGCCTTCTTCTCCTGCCACTGCTCGGCAGAGATGGCGCCGATGCTCTCGCCCGCCGCCATCTTGCTGGCGCGGACGGTCGCGGCCTTGGCCTTGGCACGGGCGATGCGCTCGCTGGTGCCAGCGGCGATCAGGCGATCGTAGGTCGCCTGGTCAATCTGCACTTCCTCGGACATCTCGCTGGTCCTTGGGGGGTGTCGCTGGACGTTGCGTCAGCTGGTTGATGCTGCGGGCTGGGCTTCTGACCGAGGTCAGAGCGGCCCGGAGATGCCACCGTCCTTGCGGATGCGCCAGAAGTGCACCGCGAGGAAGATGACCGTGATGAAGGGGAAGAACAACACGTGGAGGACATACCACCGCAGCAGCGTGTCCGGGCCGATCTCGACCCCTCCGAGCAGCACGAACTGGGATTGTTTCCCGAAGACGGGCGTGAAGCCCATCATGTTCGTACCGACGGTGACGGCCCAGAGCGCCAGCTGGTCCCACGGCAGCAGGTAGCCGGTGAAGGAGAGGAGCAGGGTCAGGGTCAGCAGGATGACGCCGACGACCCAGTTGAACTCACGCGGCGGCTTGTAGGCCCCGTGGTAGAAGACGCGGGCCATGTGCAGGAAGACGGTGAACACCATGAGGTGCGCGGACCATCGGTGCATGTTGCGCACCAGGTTCCCGAAGGTCACCTGGGCCGACAGGTTCTGGATGTCGAGGTAGGCGAGCTCCGCGTTCGCACCGGCTGTGGGCCGGTAGAAGAACATCAGGAAGATGCCCGTGATCGTCAGACCGATGAAGAGGAAGAAGCTCAGACCACCGAGGCAGTAGGTGTAGGTGAGCTTCAGGCCGTGGCGCTTCACCTTCACGGGGTGCAGGTGGTAGAGCACGTTGTTCATCGCCGCGAGGGCGCGGTCACGCGACGTGTCGCGGTAGCCCTTGCGGTAGATCGACCCAGGACGGAAGATCGACTTCCAGATCACGTTGTCCTGGACGTCCTTCTTGACGTCATCGAAGTTCGGGGGCTTCGGCAGCTTGAGCTTCGCCACGGGTCTCTGGATCCTTCGTCGGCCGCCTGCTCAGAGCAGGTGACGGCGGTCAGGGCGTCTTCTGGGTGATCGTCGCGGTGGACGATCGAAGTCTGGGGTGCGTCAGCTTTCGACGCGGCCGAGCCACAGGGCGTCGGACGGGCAGCGCTCGACGCAGATGGCGCAGCGGGTGCACTCGGCGTCGTCGATGATGAACACGGCGTGGGACCGCTCCGCAAGAGACAGCACGCTCTTCTTGTCGGCGTCCTGGATGATGTCGGGCGACATCATGAAGATGCACTCCCAGGGGCACACGTCCTCGCAGGCGCGGCACAGGATGCACAGCTCAGCGGTGAGGCCGATGTGACGCTTGGGCTTCACACGCTCCTGAAGCCACTGCGGATCGACCTGCTGGACGGTGTAGTCGTCGAACATCAGGGGATGCTCGCCCTTGTCCGTCTTCCCCACGTCGGGTCCTTGTCGGTCGGATGATGATACGAAACGTGCTGCGGATGCTGCTCAGCGGGCGGTTCTGCCTACTTGTAGCCGCCGCTCTCGGACTTGACCTCGCCGGCTGCGAGGGTCTTCGGGAACATCTTCTGGATGCGGATCGCGCCCCAGAAGGTGAGGATGAAGGCGGCGAAGTGCTCGAGGACCACGACGATGTCGCGGATGACCTCGTACAGGTTCGACGCGATGTCGACGCGGTACTCACCGAACGTCAGCCCGGCGGACTGCGGGATGATGACGTCCTTGAGGATCTCCTTGTTGGAGTCCACGTAATAGATCCATGCGGACGGGATGATCCCGTAGGCCCACCACATGATGGCCAGACCGGCCATGACGCCCATCGTGGCGCTCACCCACTCGTGCTCCTCACGGACCTGCCTCGCGATCGCGATCGGGATCGCGACGAAGAAGATGCCCCAGATGAGGAGGATGACCGCTCCCCACCAGCCGTCGCCCAGGTTGCTCGGGTCGCCCTGCTCGTAGAGGGCACGCAACGCGTCGGGAATGGCGGAGAAGAAGTCGCCGAACCAGCTCAAACGCATGGAGTTCGTCCCTTCAAGGCGTCAACCGGGTACGTCGTGGGTGGCACGGCCGGCGTCTGACGACGGCGCGTGGTCGGTGCGCGGGCGGACCGAAGGACACCGGGAAGGGCCGACGGCAGTGCACCCCGGTCGACGCGGCTGCACGCGGGGCGCGCATGCGGGGTCAGTCAGGGTCCCGAAATCATACCGACGCACGGAAGCGCGTCTCAAACGACGGGCCATTCATTCCGCCGGCGCGGTGTGCCGGGGCGCTGCTCAGACCCGCACGCCGAGGTGCTCGACGACCAGATCGAGCAGCTGATCTTCGGTCAGCGAGCCTGCGTGGCGGTACTGGATCACCCCGTTCGCGTCGACGAGGACCGTCGTGGGCATGGCCCTGGCCTTGAGCGAGAAGAAGTAGTCGCCCTTCGGATCCTCGAGCAGGAGGTACTCCACACCGGTCTCGCGGGCGAGCGCACGCGCCTGCGCGGCGTTGTCCTCGCGGTTCAGGCCCACGAACTGGACCTTGCCCTCGAGCCGTTCGCTCGCGGCCTGCAGGTCCGGCATCTCCTCGACGCAGAAGGCGCACCACGTCGCCCAGACGTTGACGACCATCGGGGTGCCGACGAGATCCTGCAGCGTCGTGCAGGCACCGCTGTGCAGCTCCGCGAGCTCCGCGGACGGCAGCGGCTGCCCCGAGGTCAAGGTCGCGAGAGGCTCCCGCGAGACGACGACGTCCCCGTCGACGCCGCCACACGCCACCGAGCCGGGCTCGGAGGCCGCGCCCGCGCACCCGGTGACCGCGAGGGCGGCCAGGGCGAGGAGGGCAGGGATGCGACGCACGACGACGGCTTCCTCGTCTCGGGGAGATCAGGCTCGACACGGTCAACGGCAGGTGAGGCGGTGACGTTCCACCATGCCCCGGCGACGTGCGCTCGGGCACCTTCGCGTCGCGGGTCGCGTTGCCCTGAGCGGACCCGTCGGCACGAGTGTGCCGCTCCGAACCCTCGGTGGCGCGTCGGTCTGGTCCGATGCTCGCCACACTGCCCCCGCATCGTCGAAGGAACGCTGGTGCCGATCGGAACGCTCGTCACGATGGCCCGTGGCTCAGCAGCGCGGCTCCCTCAGGCATCGCGCGCCTTGGCGAGCACGACGCCCGCCGGGCTGCCGGTCGCGCGCGACGGGCTCCGCTCCGTGCTGCTCGGGCTGTTCGGGGCGTCGGCGCCCACGACCGACGTGATCTCGGATCCCGGCGACGAAGGCCTCGCCGGCGTGGGGTCGGCCTCTTGGCAGGTGCTCGGCGAACCCGCAGCGATCGCGGGAGGCCTGCGGGCGCTGCTCATGCAGACGATGCACCCGCTCGCGATGGCCGGCGTCGCCCAGCAGTCGGGCTACGCCGCTGACCCGCTCGGCCGGCTGTCGCGGACCTCGCAGTACGTCACGACCGTCTCGTTCGGCTCGACGCCGCAGGCGCTGAAGGCGACCAGGATCGTCCGCGCCGTCCACAAGCGGATCCGCGGGACCGCGCCGGACGGGCGTCCCTACTCCGCCGAGGACCCGAGGCTGCTCGTCTGGGTCTCCGTGACCTTCACCGCCTCGATGCTGGCGGCGGATCGGCTGTTCGCCCCGACGCCGGTGAGCCGCGAGGTCGCAGATCGCTTCGTCGCCGAGCAGTCGCGGATGCACGCCCTGCTCGACCCACGCGCTGACCTCGACGCCGTCGCCGCGGACCCGGACGCCTTCCGTCGCGGCATGGTCGCCGCCCCGCTGCTTCCCGACCTCCCCGCCGACGTCCGCGGGCTCGAGCGGGTGCTGGAGTCGTTCGCGCCGGAGCTCGCGGTCGGCGAGCAGGCCCGCGAGGCGCTGAAGTTCCTCCGCTGGCCGCCGCTGCCGGGCCACATCCGCGCCCCGTACGCCTCGCTGCTCCTCGGGGCGCTCGCGAGCCTCGACCCGGAACAGCGTCGTCTGCTCGGCGCCCCCGCGAACGGCCTGGCCGCGACGGTCGCTGCCGCACAGTGCACGACGCTGCTGAGCGCGATGCGCCTCGCCGCGGGCCGCTCCCCCGCCGCCACCTTCGCCGAGATCCGCGCGACGTCACCGGCCTGACCGAGGGCTTGGTGGGCAGACGGTCGCCCGGCGACCGCACCGCGACCCAGCGAGATGTCCGGCAGGCGTGCGCGTCGGACACCGCGAGGGTGTGGACGGCCCGGGACGTGCACTGGTGCACGCCGCGTGCGCACGCATGCTCACGTGTGCTCACCGTTGCAAGCGAACCGTTGACGCGAGAACGTCGGATCGTGTCTGGTGGCTGACCCCTCCCGCCGGGGTACTGCCGGACCCGGGTGCGCGGGGGTCGATCCGCGAGCTGTCGCGGGTCCGTCCCGTCGTGCTCGCACACGACTGATCGCCCGCGCCCCGAAGGTCATCTGACGTTGTCCACGCTCCTCGCCCCCGCCCCGCCGGCTCCCGCCAAGCCCCCGCTGGTCCATGTCGTCCGCTGCACCCATCCCGCCGCCGACCCGACCGCCCCGTGGATGGCCACGACCGCGCTGACCCTCGTCGGCGCGGACCCGCGCGCCATCACCGACACCGCCGCGATGCGGGCGGCCCTGCGTCGCTTCGCGAGGGTGGCGGAGCTCGCGGCGACCCCCGGCCGCTACGGGCTGTCGCTGCGCATGACCGTCGAGGCCGGGAAGCTCGGCTTCACGCTGCTGCTCTCTGCGGGCGGGCACGACGTCGACGCCGCCACCGCCGAGGTCCACGCGCTGCATCGCGCCACGCAGCGGACGATCCAGGACCGGCCGCACGCGTTCCGGTTCGACGCCACCGATCCTGCGGTCCACCTCATCGACGCCCCGCGGTTCGCGCAGCGGATCGTCCAGCGACGCATCGAGGTCGTCGACGCGGGCGGCCGCTCGGCGAGCTGCGTGTCGCGATGGGAACAGTCCGCCGACGACTGGTCCTCCGTCGTCGACGCGCTCCTCCACGCCGACGAGCAGGGACGCCCCATCACCCTCGCGGTCGCGTTGATGCCGACGACCATCGGCGGAGAGGACGAGGCCGACCTCGACCTGCAGTTCCGCACCGCGATGGAGATCGCCGAGCTGCACCCGGACGGGACGATCGGGCAGCGCGCCCGGCGTGTGGCCGCGACGCTCATCGACCTGTCCGAGTCGATGCGCTCGCCGGTGTTCCTCGCCCACGTCGTCGTCGCGTCCGACCACACCATCCCCGCGACCGTGGCGAGGACGATCGCCTGCGCGATCACCGCGGAGGTCGACGTCGTCCACCTGTCCGAGCGGGCAGACATGGCGACCTCGACCGTCGCGGCCCGGCCGCGCTACGTCGGCGGGGTCGAGCTCGAGACCGTGGACCCGGCCGAGACGGCCGTGCTCTTCGCGACGGGGCTGCCCGGCGTCGGGACCCGACGTGCCACGACGCTCGGCGACAAGGTGACCCTCACCGAAGCGGCGCTCGTGCTGCGGCCACCGGTCCCCGCGGGCGCGCCGCTGCCGGGGATTCCTTCGCTGGGTGCGGGCGTGCAGCCCGAGGCGCCCTCACCGACCGTCGGGGCGCGAGGAACCGTCGTCCTCGGCACCCACCCGGACTCGCTGCGGCCGGTCGTGATCGACCTCTTCGACCCGCCCCGTCACCTCCACGTCGTCGGGGCGTCCGGGACCGGGAAGTCCGTCACGATCGAGCAGATCGTCATGCAGGCCCTCCATTCCGGCGCCCGCGTGCTCGTCCTGGACGGGCACGACGACGTCTCGCGGCGCTGCCACCGCCGCGCGCTCGACGCCGGGCTGCGATCCGCCGAGCTCGGAGCCGACGTGAGCCTCCAGGTGCTCGGCTCGCTGCACGACGACGCCGACCGTGCCTCGCGTGACATCCAGCGAATCATCTCGTCGGTGGTGTCGATGTGGAACCCGTCGTGGACCGGGGTGCGGTGGCGTGAGCTCGCACAGCACGCGCTCACGATCCTCAGCGCAGCCCCGGGTGTCCACCCCTTCCAGCAGGCGCGCGAGGTCGCCAACGACGAGCTGCTCTCCGTCGCGATGGACGTCGTCGACGACCGGCGCGTGACGGTGTCCGCGAGCGCGATGCGGCGGGCGCTGCGTGACCCGTCCGAGGTGGTCGGCTGGCTGATGAGCAAGTTCGAGGTGCTGGGGCCCGAAGGGCTGCCGACGCCGTTCGCCGCCGTCGGCGCGGGGATCCGCGCAGAGGAGCTCGTCGCCGACCACGACCTGCTGGTCATGTCGAGCCCGGTCGATGTTCCCCCCGCGACCTCCGGCGTGATGGCGCACCTCGTCATGGACCTGATCGTGCAGGCGATCCAGACAGCGCAGGACGGCCGACCGACGGTCATCGTCATCGACGAGGCCCAGCGCCTGCCGGACTCGCGCATCCAGATGGTGGCGACGGAGGGCCGCAAGTTCGGGATCTCGTTGGTCGTCGCGCATCAGCACCTGTCTCAGCTCGAGTCGACGACGCGCGACGCGCTGCTGGACAACGCCGGCACGCAGCTGACGTTCCGCGTGACGTCGGACGCCGCGTTGTTCTCGGGCCTGTTCGGCATGCCGTCATCGACCTGGCTCGGCCTGGCGACCTTCAGCGGGATGCTGCGTCGGCACACCGACTCCGGTCAGACCGTCGGGGCGGTCCGGGTCATGCCGATGGACCGCATCACGGTGGCGGACCGCGCGCCGCGCGTCGCCCCCGCACGGGTCGATCTCGAAGCCGCCCTGCGCGAGGCCGAGGTGGACGACGACGACTCATCGATCGGCTGGTGGGAGTCCGATCTCGATGACTCCGACGACCTCAACGATCTCGACGTCGTGGACGATCCCGATGATGTCGCCCACGAGCCGGACCTGAGCCGCGCCAGGCTCGTCGGGATCCTCCGCACCGCGCTGCAACGCGACGTGCTCGGCCCCGTCACCGCCAGGATCGCCCAGCTCACGGACGGTCCCGCAGCGACCCAGACCGCGATGTTCTGACCCGCAAGGACCGCCGCCGAATCAGGCGATGGCGAGCGCGGCGTCGTGGGCCTTCTCGATCACCTCGTCGATGACCGCGTCGGTGTGCACGGTCGCGGCGAAGATGACCTCGTAGCCGGAAGGGGCCATGTACACACCCCGCTCGAGCATCGCGTGGAAGAACCGCGAGTACGTCTCGTGGTCAGCCTGCTGCATCTCGGCGAAGTCCGACGCGGGCTCCTTGGCGAAGGCGATGCCGGAGAGGGTGAGGACCCGACGGACGATGACGTCGTGGCCGGCTTCCGTCAGCGCCTTCGCGAAGCCGTCGACGAGCCGCTTCGCGACGTGGCCGAGCTGGCTGTAGACCGCGGGGGTGAGCAGGTCGAGCTGCGCGGTGCCCGCGGCGACGGCGACGGGGTTCCCGCTGAGGGTCCCTGCCTGGTAGACGGGACCGACCGGGGCGAGGTGCTGCATCACGTCGCGGCGACCGCCGAACGCCGCGAGCGGGTAGCCGCCACCGATGACCTTGCCCATGACGGTCAGGTCCGGGGTGACGGCGTAGGACGCCTGTGCTCCGCCGAGCGAGACCCGGAATCCGGAGATCACCTCGTCGAACACCAGCAGCGCCCCGCACTTCGTGGCGCGGTCACGCAGCACGGCGAGGAAGCCCTCGACGGCAGGAACCAGGTTCATGTTCGCCGGGATCGGCTCGCAGAGGATCGCGGCGAGATCGTCGCCGTGGGCCGCGATGACGGCGTCGAGCGCGGCGATGTCGTTCCACGGCGCGAGGATCGTGTCGGCGACGGTTCCCGGCGTGACGCCGGGCGTGCCGGGGATTCCCAGCGTCGCCACGCCGGAGCCCGCGGCGACGAGCAGCGAGTCGACATGGCCGTGGTAGTGGCCGACGAACTTCAGGATCTTGTTGCGCCCGGTGAAGCCGCGCGCCAGCCGGACCGCGGTCATCGACGCCTCCGTCCCGGAGTTGACGAGGCGGACCTGCTCGACGGACGGCACGGCCTCGATGATCTTCTCGGCCAACGTCACCTCGGCGCGGGTCGGCGCCCCGAACGTGGAGCCGTTGGCGGCCGCAGCCTGGGCGGCCTCGACGATCTTCGGGTGCGCATGGCCCAACGGCAGCGGCCCCCACGACTGGACGAGGTCGATGTAGCGGTTGCCGTCCTCGTCGATGATGTGCGCGCCCTCGCCGCGGACCATGAACCGGGGCACCCCGCCGACGCTGCCGAACGCACGGACCGGCGAGTTGACCCCGCCGGGGATCGCCCGGAGAGCGTCCGCGAAGGCGGCCTCGGAACGGGCGGTCGGCTGGGGGGTGACAGGTTGCGTGGACACGGGCGGCCTCGGGGCGTCAGGTGGCTCGGCCTCCGAAGGTAGGCCGCCCTGACCGGGTGTCGTCGCGTTCACCTGCTGACCGCGACGACACCCAGCCGAGGCAGGCGCGAACTAGCCTCGCGCGCATGACCGAGCCGTCCATGTCCGTTGCCTCCCGGGTCCGCCGGGTCGCCGCCGCCGTGGGGCTGGGGTCGTTGGCCACGACCCTCGTCGCCGGTGGTGGTGCCGCGTGGTACTACGCGAGCCGGCTGATCCAGCCGCCGGCGAAGGTGCCCCCACGCGATCCGCTCGTGCACGAACGCGCCATGGTCGTCGGGGCGCGCCTGCGCAGCGTGAGCAGCGAGGAGGACCAGCCGACGTCGTTCACCGTCGGCGACGAGATCGAGGTCGTCCTCGACGGACCGGGCGGCCACCTCGACGGGACCTGGGGCCTCGAGGTCGAGGCGGACATGGCCTTCCTCCGGCTCGACCCGCTCGACCCCGACGACGACGATCAGGTCCGTCCGCCTTCGCCGCGAGGCGAGGGTGCCCCGCTGGAGGAGCTCGCTGGCCAAGGGCACCCCGACGACGCCCCGTTCGACGCCTCACCCATCCGCGCGGCCACCGCCGGGCCCGCGACACGCCCCGCGACCGTGCTCGCAGGGACCCTGGACGTCACGGAGCCGCGCGACGCCGTCGTCGATGCCTACGCGTGGCCACACGATCCGTCGCTGCTCGGCCACCCGTACTCCGCCGAGACCTACGCATCACCGCTCGGGCCCATGCCGACGTGGATCGTCACGCCGGCCGAGGCAACGTCGCATCGCGACGTCTGGGCGATCTGCGTCCACGGTCGGGCCGCGCGACGTCACGAGTCGTTCCGCGTGGTGCAGCCCATGCTCGACCGGGGGCTCAGCGCCTCGATCATCTCCTACCGCGACGACCACGAAGGGCTGCCCTCCGTCGACGGACGTGGGCATCTCGGCGCCACCGAGTGGGAGGACGTCGAGGCCGCCGTCATCGACGCACGTCAACGCGGAGCGCGACGCATCCTCCTCGTCGGGCTGTCGATGGGCGGGGCGCTGGTCACCCAGTTCCTCCGACGGTCGCCGTACTCGCGCCAGGTCATCGGGATCATCCTCGACGCGCCGGTCCTCGACTGGAGCCTCGTCGTCGACCGGGCCGCACGCGAGCGTGGGCTCCCTCGCGCAGTGCTGCCGGCGCTGCTCCCGTCGGCGATGTTCGTGGCGGGACGTCGGGCCGGCTTCCGTTTCGCGGAGCTGCGCGCCCTCGACCACCTCGAGGCGTTCAGCCGACCGACCCTGCTCATCCACGGCGACGCGGACGTCATCGTGCCCGTCGAGGTCTCCGACGCGCTCGCCTCGGCGCGCCCCGACACCGTCACCTACCTGCGCGTCCCCGGCGCCGGCCACGTCCAGGGCTGGAACGTCGACCGCCGCTCCTACGAACGCGCCGTCAACGACTTCGTCACCCGCGTCACGAGCCCTTCGGTGCGACGCCGCCTCGGCCGACGCTGATCGACCGACGCCGTCGAGCCGGGAAGCGCGCGCGCCGATCAGGGACGGACGTTCTCGAAGATCGGGACGACGTCTGCACGGTGGGCCGCGGCGAGGTCGATGTCGGTGCGGACCGTCCACGTCCAGACGGGGCGACCTGACGCGATGGTGTCCGCGACGATGCTCCCGCCGACGTCGCCGATCGGGATCGACAGGCCCCCCGGGCGAGTCCGGGCGCTGTCGAGGGCACGCAGGATGAGGCTGTCCGCGAGCCGACGCCACCGTGACGAGACCGGGGCGATCGTCTGGACCCGGAGCTCGTGCGGGACGTGGGTGCGGAACCAGGCGAGGACGGTGGGGTTGAAGGAGGCGATGCAGCGCTCGACGTCCGGGAAGCCGTGCAGCGTCTTGGCGACCGCCGTCTCGACGCCGCGGTCGTGACGGGTCTGCTTCTTGACCTCGACCATGATCGGCACACGCCCCGCGACGACCTCGAGCGCCTCGACGAGCGACGGGATCCTCTCGTCCGTCTGTCCGAGCGTGCGGGCGCAGACGTCCGCCAGCGTCATCCGCGCCACGGAGCCGGCCGAGCCGGTCAGGCGGGTGAGGTCGTCGTCGTGCACGACCACGATGCGCCCGTCGACGGTGAGACGCGCGTCGAGCTCGATCCCGTACCCGGCGGCCGCCGCGGCATCGAACGCCGCGAGCGAGTTCTCCGGAACCTCGTCGTCGTGCAGCCCACGGTGCGCCAGCGGGACCTCACGCGTCCACCCGGGAGCAACATCGCGCGTCACGAAGAACCGGACGACCGACGCCCCGCGCTGAGGAGCTTCGCGGCGAGCACCCCTGCGCCTGCGGCGGTGAGCGCGAGCGACGCCGCCTGCTTCACGTCCGTGCCGCGCGGGACGCCGGCCGAGCGGGCCTCGGCGATCCTGACCTGCTGCGCCACGTACTCGGCGGTGACCTTCGCGTCCGCGCCCGCGCCCGGCGCCTCCAGGGTCGGGGCGTCGGAGCGGTAGAACGCGTGTGCCCGCGTCCGACCTCGGACCGGCTCCACGACGAGCTCGTGGCTGGCGAGCCACTGGTCACGTCCGCGCTGCGGCAGGACGTCCGGGTCCTCGCCCTCGTAGGTCACGTTGTCGTACCGGTCGGCGAGGTCTGCGCCGGGGCGCCGGACGACGGAGGTCAGCTCCGCGCCGTACATGTAGACGCGCCCCGCCAGGTAGAGCAGCAGCATCAGCCCGACGACGCCGCCGAGCGCCCCGACCGACGCGTTGGTCTTCGAGATCTGCGACGTCACGTACGTCGCTCCGAACAGCTTGAGCGCCGTCCAGCCGACGGCGGCGAGCATCGCGCCCGGGATGAGCTGGCGGAACCGCGGCCCCTTGCCGTAGCTGAGCAGCTTGAAGGAGAAGAGGAACAACAACAGGTCCGCGGCGATCGAGCCGGCGTACCCGGCGACCGTCACACCGAGCTGCAGCGCCCCGTTGGCCGCATCGCCCCCGCCCACAAGACCTCCCGCCGCCTCGGACGCGATGGTCGCCGCGGCTCCGACGAAGCCTGCCGCAGCCACACCGAGGATCGCGAGGATGCCGAGCGCGACCAGCGCGAACAGCTGACGGAGGCGGAGCATGAAGCCCTTCGCCTTCACGTCCACGTGGAAGACCTGGAGCGTCGCGACGTTCGCGGAGTTGATGACCTTGAGGCCGGTGACGAGCAGCGACACGGCGCCGACGAGGCCGACCGCGCCGGCGTTCTCCTCGAGCGAGTCGATGATCGAGGCGACCGGCGACCCGCCGTCGCCGGACGCGAAGGCGTCGCCGAACCCGGGGATCGCGTCGATGATCGCCTGAACGACCTCGACCTTCAGCGACTCGCTGAGGAACATGGAGGCCGCCGCGACCGCGAGCAGCAGCAGCGGGAACAGCGACAGGAAGCCGAAGAACCCGATGGCCGCCGCGTGCTGGTCGGCGGCATCGTCCTTGTAGCGGTCCAGCATCCGCAGGGCGACGCCGATGTACGGCTTGCCGTACAGCTTGGCCTTCATGCAGCTTCCTCGCGCAGTCGTGCGGCGAGCCTAGTCACGCCCTGCGGCAGCGATCAGCGCAGCGGTCAGCCCGTTGAGATCGTGGGGGTCCGCCTCGACCGCGACCTCGAGGCCGAGCTCCCTGCAGGTTGCCGACGTGACGGGGCCGATCGAGACGACCTTCCCGGACCACGGCCGGTCGCCCATCAGCGCGACGAAGTTGCGCACCGTCGAGGACGACGCGAACGCGATCAGGTCGATGCCGCCGTCGGCGAGCCGGGCGACGACGTCGGGATCGAGCGCGTCCGGCCGACCCGTGACGTAGGCGTCGACGGCGTCGATGCGATGGCCCATGGCGAGCAGACCGTCTGCGAGCATGGGCGTCGCGATGTCGGCGCGCGGCAGCAGGACGGGGCGGTCGTCGTCGCTCGTGGGCGCGGGGAACACCGCCGCGAGGCCCTCCGACGTGAACGTCTCCGGCAGCAGGTCCGCACGGATCCGGAGCTCCTCGTAGAGCGCAGCCTCGGTGCCCGGGCCGACGCACGCGATGATCCCGGAGGGCGCGAACGCCCGCGCGTCGAGGCCTTCGGCGTCCAGCGCCGCAGCAACGGCACGAGCACCGTTCGGCGAGGTCAGGCAGACACCTTGATAGGCCCCGAGCGCCATGTTGCGCAGCCGGCGACGCAGCCCGGCGACGTCGCCGTCCTCGACGGTGATGGTCGGCGCCTCGACGGGCGCCCCGCCGAGGGTTCGGATCCGCATCGACAGCGCAGACGCCTGCTGGCGGGTGCGCGGCACCAGCACCGATACGCCCTCAAGCGGTCGACGTGACCGCCAGTCGAGCACGTCGCCCAGGCCTGCGACGTCCCCGACGACCGTCACGGCCGGCGAGCTGAACCCGACGCGCTCGACCTCGTCGGCGATGGTCGCGAGCGTCCCGCGAAGGACCTCCTGACGGGGCGTCGAGCCCCAGCGCACGAGCGCCACGGGCAGGTCCGGGGCCTTGCCGTGATCGAGCAGGTTGCGGGTGATGTCGCGCAGGTGGTTCACGCCCATCAGGAACAGCAGCGTCCCCGGGAACCGGCCGAGGGTCGTGTAGTCGATGTGGCCGGCGGGCTTGTTCGGGTCCTCGTGTCCGGTGATGACCGCGAACCCGGCCGCGACCCCGCGGTGGGTCACGGGGATCCCCGCAGAGCCGGGGGCGGCGATCGCGGAGGTGACCCCGTGGACGACCTCGAAGGGGATGCCGGCGAGGCGCAGCGACTCGGCCTCCTCGCCACCGCGACCGAAGACGTACGGGTCGCCGCCCTTGAGCCGGACGACGACCTTGCCGGACGCGGCGCGGTCGGCCATGAGCGCGTCGACCGCGGCACGCGTCATCCCGACCTCGGCGTAGCGCTTGCCGACCATCACGATCTCGGCGCCCTCGGGGACGAGGTCGAGGCCCTCGATCGGAGAGAGCCGGTCGTGGCAGACGACGTCGGCCGAGGCCAGCAGCGTCGCCGCGCGCAAGGTCATGAAGCCGGGGTCTCCGGGGCCGCCGCCGACGAGGTAGACGGTGCCGGGCACGCCGGGCATCCCGCCGAGCCCGCCGAGCGCTGCTGCGAGATCGTCGCTGCGCACGTCAGGACTGCTTGGCGCGGATGCGTTCGAGGATCTGGTCGCCGCCGCTCTGCAGCAGCGAGGCGGCGAGGGTCTGCCCGAGCAGCTCCGCCTGCTTCTCGGTTGCGTGGTGCGAGGCGCGCAGCAGGTCCGTGCCGTTCATGTCGCTCACCATCCCGAGGAGCTCGAGCGGTCGCGGCCGGCCCTCCTCGCCGATGAGCAGCGTCGCGTGCGCGCCGATCGGCGCGGTGCAGCCGCCCTGGAGCTCGCGCAGCAAGGACCGCTCAGCCGCGACGCAGATCGCGGTGTCCTTGTCATGGATGAGCTGGAGCGCCGCGAGCGTGGAGAGGTCGTCGGATCGGCACTCGATCGCGAGCGCGCCCTGCGCCGGGGCGTGCAGCATCTCGCCGTGCTCGATCGGTGCGGCGGTGAGGTCGTACTCGACGTTGCCGAGGCGCTTCAGGCCGGCGAGGGCGACGACGATCGCGTCGTACTGGCCCTCGGCGACCTTGCGCAGCCGGGTGTCGAGGTTGCCGCGCAGCGGGACGACCTGGAGGTCGCGGCGCCACTTCAGCAGCTGGGCACGCCGGCGGGCCGAGGAGGTGCCGATCATCTTGCCGGCGCCGCCGCGCGGGATCGTCCGGAGGAACCAGCCGTCGCGCGAGACCAGCACGTCGCGGGGATCGACGCGGGCCGGGACCGCAGCGATGGTGAGCCCGTCGACCGGCTCGGTCGGCAGGTCCTTGTAGGAGTGCACGACGAAGTCGCAGTCACCGTTGAGCACGGCCTGTCGGACGGAGTCGACGAACAGGCCCTTGACGTCGAACGCCTCGATGGCGCGGTCCGGGTGATCATCGCCCGTCGTCGTCATCGGGACGAGCACGTACGGGCGGCCGGACTTCTCCGACAGCGCCGCGCCGGTCTGGCCGGCCTGCGTCGTGGCCAGGGTCGAGCGACGGGTCGCGATGCGCCACGGCGCACGGTTGGACGGGTCGGGCGCCCAGGACGGGCGGGTGACGTCGGTGCTCACGTCAGTCCTCGTCGGCGAGGTCGAAGAGCTCGCGCAGCAGGTTCACATGGTGCTCGGCGCCACCGCGATCGGCGAGCTCGCGCAGCATCAGCGTCGGCTGGTGCAGCAGGGTGTTGATGATCCCCTGGGTGAGCGAGTCGACGGCAGCTCGCTGCTTCTCGTCGAGGCCTGCGAGCCGCGCCGCGAGCCGCTGGGTCTCGGAC
>CBDTYW010000041.1:0-18868 GCA_965364735.1 uncultured Nitriliruptoria bacterium | reverse complement strand
GCAGGTCGACGACGCAGAAGATCGTCTCCGCCTCGTGCTGCATACGAACCCACTGCACGACGGCGCCGAGGTAGTTGCCGAGGTGGAAGCCACCGGTGGGCTGGATGCCGGAGAACACGCGGGTCACGGGGACGGCCTTGATCGTGGCGTTGTCGCGAGCCGCCATGCAACCACAGCGCGCGGGGATTCTGTCCGTTCGACCCGGTCTGCCGTGAGACAGCCTCACCTCGGCGCCTCATGCTGTGGGCGGAGCCGCGGGAGCGCCGGCTCGTCACGAGGACCGAGGGGACCCGACATGGATGCTCAGCAGACCTCCGCATCGTCCGGCGCACGGTGGTCTGGTCAGCGGCGTCCACCGGCGGTCGTCGCGACGGTGATGGTCGGGGCGCTGCTGGCCGTGACGGCGACGGGCTGCGCCGACGACGCGACCCCCACGATCAGCGAGACCGCCTCCCCGACGCCGCAGGCCACGGAGACGTCCCCGACGGAGACGTCCGTCCCCGAGGTCATCGTCACGCCGACCGCCTCCCTGGAGGTGGACGCAGACCGCGCCACGATCCGGTTCGCCGACGGCGACGTCGACGTCTCGGCCGCGGTCCCGGACGGCATCCGGCGGATCCGGGCCATCTCTCCGGAAGCCGTTGTCGTCCAGGGAGGCAGCTCGGTGTACGGCTCCGACGGACCGGTCCTGCTCGTTCAGGCCGACGGCGCGATCACGGAGATCGCCGGCGCGACTGCACGGCTCGTCGGCGAGGGCGTGCTGCCGGACGGCACGGTCGTCGCGCTCGTGATCGGGGACCGCCGCCCGTCCGACGCCTTCGACGACCTCCCCGCTCAGGAGGCCGATCTCCTGGCCGTGTCGGCTGACGGCAGCACGACGATCGTCGAGCCGGGCCTCGTCTTCTACGAGAACGGGATCACGTCCGTCGTCACCCGCCACGGCCTCTCGGCTGAGCACGGCGGGGGCGAGGGCGAGGAGTACGTCGTCCTCAGCGACTTCGGGAACCCCAAGTCCGGGCACCTCGTCGCGATGCCGGACGACCTCGTGCTCGGAGCGGGCGGCAACCACACGCTGCAGGGCATCGCGCTGACCGGGACCGCGGCCGCCCCGGTCCTGGTCGTGGTCGTGCAGCTCCAGGCCGAACTCGAGTCCGGCGAGGTCTACGACGCGAGCGGCCCGCTCACCGAGGTGCTGCGGTTCGACGCCCTCACCGACGAGCTCATCAGCCGCGAGACCCTCATCGATGACGCCGAGGCCGGCATCTTCGCGGTCGACCTCGAGAGCGGCGCCGACGGCACGCTCGTCGTGACGACGTGGCGCGGGGCCGGGTGGGGCGATCTGCTCGAGACGACGCCGGAAGGGACGTGGCAGGAGTACGCCATCCCCTTCCGGTCGCTCATCGGCTGATCCCCCGCACGGGGTCAGACGCGCGTCTCCGCGATGGCCGATGACGGGTCGTCGTTGAGCCAGTCCGTCGCGCGTCGCTCGGTGTCGCGACGCTCGAGCTCGATCCCTTCGAGGACCATCGGCCCAGCGCCTTGCAGGACATCGGTGATCTCGGTCCCGATGAGCTCGTCACGCTCCAGCAGGGCGTCGCGCAGCGCCTCCAGAAGGTGTGTGTTGGCCTTCAGGTAGGCAAGCGCCTTGACCTTCGACGTGGTGAGGATCCGGTCGACGCGCGGTCGGGCCACGGAGTCGCCGAGGACCCGGCCGACGAGGTTCGCGCCGTTGAACGCGCCCTGCTGCACGGCGTTGAAGCTGACGAGCGAGCCCGCCATGCCGCTCGAGCCGACGATCTCCGCGGCAACCTGCGTCGCCGAGCTGAGGTCGCCGGCGGGGCCGGTCCCGGCCTCGCCGAAGTAGATCTCCTCGGCCGCCATGCCGCCCATGGAGATGTCGATCAGCGAGAACATCTCCTCACGCGACCGGGTGTAGGTCTCCTCGAGGTCGCCGTGGGCCAGCAGGCCCAGCGACCCGTGACGCTTCACGATCGAGAGCACCTCAAGCTTCCGCGTCCCAGCGAGATACGCCATCGTCGCGTGCCCGGCCTCGTGGGTGGCGACGCGCAAGCGCTCGGCCTTGGTGTACGGCACCGGGTTCTTGATCCCGATCTCGTTGGTCAACCGCGCGGACTGCAGGTCCTTCCACGTGAACTTGTCATGGCCGCCTCGCAGCGCCACGAGGAGCGACTCGTCCATGAGGTGCTCGATCATGACCGGGGTGTAGCCGAGCGTCTGTGCTGCGAGCTGCTCGCGCAGGTCCTCGGCGTCGAGCTCCTCGTCATGCGACTTGCTCTCCAGGAAGAAGTCGATCAGCTCACGACGGGCGTCCTTGGCCGGCAGCTCGAAGGAGAGCTTGCGGTCGAACCGACCGGGACGGAGCAGCGCCGGGTCGAGCCGGTCCGCGCGGTTGGTCGCCGCGATCAGCAGGATGTTGTTGTAGGACTCCGGGCGCAGCTGGACGTGACGGTGCGCCGGGAGAAACATGTTGAGCTTGTTCACCCACCAGTTGTGGAAGCGGTCTCCGAGCGGCGGCTCGTCGAAGGACTGCATCTGGATGAGCAGCTCGTTGACGATGCCGCCGGTGCCCTCGGAGGTCCCGAAGTCCGCCACGATCGTTCCGCCGGCCGCTCCGGAGCTGTCGACCATCGGGCTGGCGCACGAGTGGCTCATCCGGGTGTCCGCGCCCCGGCCGAGCGGGGTCATGTTCATGCCGCCGCGGGCGGTGGCGATGGCGTCGATCTCCTCGAGGAAGCCGATCGCGCCGCCCTCCTTGCGAGCGGCCTTGCGGAGCTCCTTGAAGTACGAGCGGATCTTGCGCGACGTGGCGCCGTAGAACATCGACTGGAAGCTCGTGGCGGACGCGAACAGGAACGGGACCCCGGCCTCGTGGGCCATGGCCTTCGCGAGGTGGGTCTTGCCGGTACCTGGCGCGCCCTCGAAGAGGAGTCCACGACGCGGCGAGCCTCCGAGCTGATCACGGAACTTCGCGTAGCCCAGAAAGGTGTTGAGCGTCTTGACGACCTCGTCGACGATCGAGTCGAGGCCCTTGACGTCGTCGAGCGTGACCTTGATCTGCTCCGGCCGGTAGAGCACGTGAGGAGACCGACCGCTCAGCAGGGGCATGATCAGCATCGAGCCGATGGCGAGGACCAGGATGACCGGCAGCACCCACAGGATCGGGTCCTGCGGCATCGGCGGCAGCGCGAAGATGTTGAACGGCTGGTCGGTGAGCAGCCGGTACCAGAGGAAGCTCCCGGGGATCGCAAGGACCAGACCGAGCCGGCCGAGCCGACGCATGCGGATGCGCTCACGGTCACGACCGACGTCGGCGGCCGGAGCGCGCATCAACGCTCCTCCGAGAGAAGCGGCGACGGACGATTGGTCCTGTTGCATTCGGGCAGATCCTTCTCGGAGGTTGAACAACCACACTCGGTGGCACAACACGAGTCAATCTTTGGATGTGTCCCTTGGCGACCCCCAGGACCCCGATCAGCCGTACTCGGGCGGGTGGCGCGCGGCGAAACGTCAGGATCTGACGGTGCGCAGGCGGGGCTCGACGCAGCGTGATGGAGCGGCCCGGTCGCAGGGTTGACGACGCCTCACGCTGGGCATCCCGAGGTGACGCATCGACACCTCACAGGCCACGACATGCTCCGACTCGCCGCCGCAGAGCCCGCTCCCACCGACGTCGGGGGCAACGTGACCGAGTCGTCGAAGAACCTCGTGGAAGGCCTGCTCGAGTCGCTTCCTCGGATCGGGATCGCCCTGATCGTGATCGCCCTCACCATCGGGGTCGCGCTGCTCGTGCGCCGGATGCTCCGCAAACGGCTGGCCACCTACCATTCCGAGAGCTACGCGCGGGTCTTCTCGAAGCTCGCGCACGGGCTGATCATGACGGTGGGGCTGCTCCTCGCCGTCACCATCGTGTTCCCCAGCGTCGCACCCGTCGACCTGCTGTCCGGGCTCGGGATCTTCTCGATCGCCATCGGGTTCGCCTTCCAGGACATCCTCTCGAACCTGCTCGCCGGCATCCTCCTGCTGATCCGTCAGCCGTTCGAGGAGGGCGACGTCATCGAGGTCAGCGGTCGCAGCGGCGTCGTCCAGGCCATCACGATCCGCGAGACCCAGCTCAAGACCTTCGACGGCCAGAAGATCGTCGTCCCGAACGCCGAGGTCTACCAGAGCGTCCTCCGGGTCCAGACCGCCTACGGCCCGAAGCGCACCGACCTCTCGATCGGTCTGGACGACTGGGAGGACTTCGACCGCGCGACCGAGGTCATCCTCGGCGCCCTGCGATCCGTCGACGGTGTGCTCTCCGATCCGGAGCCGCAGGTCTACTTCACCCACTTCGCCGACTCGACCACCAACCTCGACGTGCGCTACTGGACCGAGTCCGATCAGCCGACCGTTCGGGATGTCCAGAACCGAGCAGTCCGGGCCATCGGGGCGGGCCTGCGCGACTCCGAGATCCCGATGCCGTCGCCGATCACCGAGATCGACGCGCGGGACAGCCTCGCCGGCGTGCTGGGCGGCCGAGCCTCATGACGTACCGTGCGGCCCTCATCCGCGGGGCCGCACGGGCCTTCCGCCACGCACGAGGGTCTCGGTCATGGACGAACGCAACGAAGACGAGCGGATGCTCTCCTTCGCCATCGGCATCGTCGGCATGGTGGTGTTGCTGCTCATCCTGCTCGGCGGCATCCTGACTCTGGTGATCACCGCCGACGCAACAACCGACGGCAGCGTGGCCGGAACCGCCTCGGATCCCATCGTGGCCGTGACGCCCGACGTCACCGAGCCGGCGGCTCAGCCGGTCGTGCCGGTCGAGACCGAGGCCCCCGAGCCGACCGCTGACGCGGCCGCCCTCAGCGGTGAGCTCGTCAGCGACCAGATGGTCCTGTCGGGATCCGTCGGCAGCCCGGTCGACGCTGCAGCGATCGCTCGCGCCTTCCAGACCGCGCTGAGCCCGGACCTCACGGTCCTCGAGCAGTTCGTCGTCGAGACGAACGTCGCCCTCGACGGCGGCACCATCGTGCTGACCGGTGAGGCTGCCTCCGACGCTTCACGCACCGACATCGCGGACCGCGCGCGCTCCGTCGCCGCCGACCTCGGCCTGAGCTTCGACAACCAGCTCACCGTCGCGGCCGGACCGTCGACGCTCGAGCAGCTCAACACCTTGTTCGCCGATGGCGGCGTCAACTTCGCCTCCGGCAGCGCCGAGCTCACCCCAGAGTCGACCGAGGTCCTCGACGAGGCAGCACGCCTGCTTCGCAGCGACGTCGCCCTCACGGTCGAGATCCGTGGCCACACCGATGACCAGGGCAGCGCGGGCTCCAACCAGCAGCTCAGCGAGGCCCGCGCTCAGGCGGTCAGCGACTACCTGACCGACGCCGGCGTTGCCTCCGAGCGGATCACCGGCGTCGTCGGCGTCGGGGAGGCCGAGCCGATCGCGGACAACGGCACCGCCGAGGGCCGCGCGCAGAACCGTCGCATCGAGTTCGTGGCCGTCGAGGGCTGACCCGCCCCCAGACACGAAGCGCGCCCCGACCGAGAGGTCGGGGCGCGCTGTGCGTTGTTGCCGTACGGGGCTCGGCTCAGCCGAGCATCTCCTTGACCGTCTCACGCTCGGAGCTGAGCTCGTCGACCGACGTCGCGATCTTGGCCCGCGCGTAGTCCGAGAGGTCGAGGCCCTGAACGATCGAGTACGTCCCGGCGCCGTCGGTGGAGACCGGGAAGCCGCTGATCAGGCCCTCGGGGATGCCGTAGGAGCCGTCGGACGGGACGGCCATGGAGACCCAGTCGCCCTCGGCCGTCGCGCCGCCGCCGGCCCAGTTGTGGACGTGGTCGATCAGCGCGTTCGCCGCGGAGGTCGCCGAGGAGGCGCCACGTGCGTCGATGATGGCCTTGCCGCGCTGCTGGACCTTGCCGAGGAACTCGTCCTCGAACCACGAGCGGTCCCCGATGACGTCGAGCGCCGGCTTGCCACCGATCTTGGCGTGCTCGAAGTCCGGGAACATCGTCGGCGAGTGGTTGCCCCACACGGCGAGGTTCGTGACCTCGGCGACACCGACACCGGCCTTCGCCGCGAGCTGGCTCTTGGCGCGGTTCTCGTCGAGCCGGACCATCGCGGTGAAGCGGTCGTTCGGGACGCCGTCAGCGTTCGCTCCGGCGATCAGGGCGTTCGTGTTCGCCGGGTTGCCGACGACGGCGATCTTGACGTCGCTGGCCGCGGACTTCGCGATCGCGGCACCCTGTCCGATGAAGATCTTGCCGTTGTCCTTGAGCAGGTCGCCGCGCTCCATGCCCGGGCCGCGCGGCTTCGCGCCGACCAGCAGGATCACGTTGGCGTCCTTGAACCCCTCGTTCGGGTCCGACGCCATCTCGATGCCGGCGAGGAGCGGGAACGCGCAGTCCTGCAGCTCCATCGCGACGCCCTCACACGCCCCGAGGGCCTGCGGGATCTCGACCATCTGGATGATGACCGGCGTGTCAGGGCCAAGCATCGCCCCGGCAGCGATGCGGGTGAGGAGGGCGTAGCCGATCTGGCCGGCGGCACCGGTGACGGCGACGCGCACGGGGGTCGTCATGTGACGTTCCTTGTTGCGGGGAGTGGATGGAGCGGTTGCCGAAGGTAGCCACGCCCCGGCCCGAACACCGGGCGACGCAGCGTCGCCCGGCGATCGGGTCGTCAACCGAGACGCAGCGTCAACCCGCCGTCGACGACCATGAGGCTGCCGACCGCGAACGAGGCCTGATCGCTGGCGAGCCAGGCGATCGCCGTCGCGATCTCTTCCGCCTGCGCCGAACGACCCAGAGGATGCGGGTCCGGGGCAGAGTCGGCACCCATCGCGGCCAGGTCCAGATGCGCGGCGATGTTGGTCTCCACGCCACCGGGACAGACCGCGTTGATCCGGACCCCGGACGCAGCGTGGTCGATCGCGAAGCCCTTGGTCAGACCGGCGACCGCGTGCTTGCTGGCGGTGTAGGCGGCCGCGAACGGCTGCGCCTGGAAGCTCGCGGCGGAGGCGACGTTCACGATCGCTCCCCCGCCGCTCGCGAGCATCGAGGGGACCTGGTGCTTCATCCCGAGGAAGACCCCACGCACGTTGACCGCCATGATCCGGTCGAACTCCGCGATGGGGATGTCGGCCGCAGGCATGAACGAACCGAGGATGCCGGCGTTGTTGACGGCGATGTCGAGACGGCCGTAGGCCTGCTCGGCTGCGGCGACCAGGGCGATGGCGTCGTCTTCCTGTGAGACGTCCGCGTGCCAGTACGTCGCGCGGTGTCCCGCCGCCTCGATCATCCGGACCGTCTCCCTGCCGTGCTCGTCGTCGACGTCGGAGACGACCACGGATGCTCCGTCCGCGGCCAGGAGCACGGCCGTGGCCCGACCGATCCCGGAGCCTGCGCCGGTCACGATGGCAACCTTGTCGGAGAACCTCATGTTCAACCTCTCTGTGGGCCGATCCGACCCACACGATCTGACGCGCCTCACGGCGCCGACGCCGCGACGCGACGTCCCTCGATGTTCGCCACCGAACCTCACGACGACCAGAGCCGAACGCCCGGGTGAGCCGGGCCGGACGGCCCTGTTCCCGCACGAGGATCGTTGGTGTCATCAGGGCCTGTGCGGTGATCGCGTCACCGCACGGACCCCGACCGGAGCCCGCAGGATGCCTCGCACCGCACGCTTGACCGGCGACAGCGGCCAACCGGCTGCGGTCGTCGAGACCCACTCAGGGACCGTGTTCTTCGTCGGTGACCGTGCCTACAAGGTCAAGAAGCCGGTCGACTTCGGGTTCCTGGACTTCACGACCCTGGCGGCGCGGCGCGAGGCATGTCACCGCGAAGTGGATCTCAACCGACGGCTCTCGCCCGACGTCTACCTCGGCGTCGCGGACGTCGTTGGCCCCTCGGGCGAGGTCTGCGATCACCTCGTCATGATGCGACGGCTGCCCGCGGACCGGCGGCTGTCGGCCCTGCTCGCCGCGGGCGAGGACGTCGACGACGCGCTGCGCTCGGTTGCTCGTCAGCTCGCCGTGCTCCACGCACGATCGCCGACGTCCGTGGATCGACCGGAGATCGCCGAGGTCGCCACCAGAGCTGCCGTGTCCGTCAACTGGGCGGACAACCTCGCAACGATCGCGGCCCACACCGACGGCATGATCGACGCCGACGATCATCACGAGGTCAGCCGCTTGACGCGTCGGTACCTCGCGGGGCGTGGGGACCTGTTCGCCTCGCGCATCGCGAAGGGCGACGTCCGCGACGGACACGGCGACCTGCTCGCCCAGGACATCTTCTGCCTCGACGACGGCCCGAGGATCCTGGACTGCCTCGAGTTCGCTGACCAGTACCGCTTCGGCGACGTTCTGCTCGACGCGGCCTTCCTCGCGATGGACCTCGAACGGCTCGGCCATCCCGCCGCGGCCGCGAGGTTCCTGGCCTGGTACCACGAGTTCTCCGGCGAGCAGCACCCCCCGAGCCTTGTCCACCACTACATCGCGTACCGCGCGGGCGTCCGGGCCAAGGTTGCATGTCTGCGTGCTGATCAGGGCGAGCCGGCCGCGGCCGACGAAGCGCGCGCGCTCCACGGTCTCGCGCTCCGGCATCTCCGTGCAGGACGCGTCGTCCTGGCCGTCGTGGGTGGCCTGCCAGGGACCGGGAAGTCCACCGTGGCACGCACGCTGGCGGACGCCAACAGCTGGGCCTGCCTCCGATCCGACGAGCTGCGCAAGGACCTGGCCGGCATCGGCCACGCGAGCGACGCGAGCAGCGCGTTGGGCGAAGGGCTCTATCGCCCCGAGCTCGTCGACCGCGTCTACGAGGTGATGATCTCCCGTGCCAAGCAGCTGCTGGCAGGTGGGCAGTCGTGCGTCCTCGACGCCTCCTGGATGGATCCGGCGCAGCGCGCGAGGGCCGCAGCGCTCGCCGAGGAGACGGTGAGCGACCTCGTCGAGATCGAGTGCCGCGCTCCCGAAGAGGTCGCGTTGTCCCGGATCGTGTCGCGGGTCGGCGACGCGTCGGACGCAACGCCCGAGGTCCACGCGCACATGGCCGCGACGTCGAGCTCCTGGCCCGCAGCGAGCATCCTCGACACGGCCGGTTCCGTCGACGCGCTGCCCCAGCTCATCGACGAGGCCGTCCGCGCCCAGCTGCGCAGCGCTGGCGAGTGACCGATCAGGCCTTCGCGCCGTCGAGGACGGATCGCGGCCCCAGCGTCTCGGTCATGTCGACCGTGACGGAGATCCACTGCGCGATCTCGATGCATGCGGTGTCGCGGTCGGTCGGCCCCATGAAGAGCGTCACCGTGACGGCCTCATCGGTGTACTCGACATCGACGCGGTCCACCACGTCACACGGCTCGACGCCGGCGAAGGCGTAGACCGTGAGCGAGTCCTGCGTCTGGTTGAACGTGATCTCGGACCACTCACGCGGACGCGGGTCGATGGTGTTGCCCGTGGCCTCACGAGGCATGGCCGTCGACTGGTCCGGGAACTGCTCGCCCCGCGTGCCGTCACCGATGCCACCCTCACCCTCGATCGGGATCGGGGCACCGGGGTCCCCCGGGAAGGTCAGGTTCGGCGGGCCAGCACCGTCACCGATGCCACCGTCGGCGCCGACGTCGGTGCCCCCACAGGCCGCGAGTGCGAGCGACAGCACGGCGACGGTCGAGAGGAAGGTTCGTGAAGGTCGGCGGAGGGTCATGTTCGAGATCCTGGATGAGCGGGTTCGAGGGTCTGACGCCGCGACGCGTCAGACGGTTCCGTCAGATGCCGATCCCGACGAGGTTGCCGATCACCAGCGTCAGCGCACCGGCCCCGAGACCGAGACCCGCCTGCCGAAGCGCGGACTTCCAGATCGACCGCCGGGTGAACAGCGCGAGCGTCGCGCCGATCCCGGCAAGCAGCACGGCGCTCAGCACCGACGCCACGGCCGCCGCCGCGACGCCGGAGGCGACGAGGAACGGCAGGAGCGGGACGAAGGCACCGAAGGAGAACGTGCCGAAGCTGGTGACGGCCGCGCCGACCGCGCTGCCGACCGCCTCGATGACGTCGGCGGACTCGCCGTCGGCCTCGAGCAGCTCCCGCTGGCTGGCGACCGAGACGTACTCGCCCGCAGCCATCGAGAGCGCGCCGGCGAGCAGCCCGGCGAGCCCGGCGATGACGACGCCGGCGCGGGCCGTCCCCGCACCGAGGACGCCGAGGATCAGCGCGAGGTTCGACACGACGCCGTCGGACACGCCGAACACCGCGGCGCGAACGACGCCGGAGATCCGGGTCCGCCACTTGGGCGCGAGATCGTCGAGAGCCGCAGCGTGGTCCGCCTCATCGCCGAGCAGCCCATGAGGAACCGAGTCCTCGAGCTGATACCGGCGCTCCTCGGCGAGCTCCTGTCGCTCCAGGAACGGGACCGCGACGGCGATCCCGCGACGCGTGACCATCCACCCGAGCGCGCGGGCGCGGAG
This sequence comes from uncultured Nitriliruptoria bacterium, assembly GCA_965364735.1. Classification (GTDB taxonomy): domain Bacteria; phylum Actinomycetota; class Nitriliruptoria; order Nitriliruptorales; family Nitriliruptoraceae; genus CBDTYW01. The sequence continues at coordinate 8,394 of CBDTYW010000041.1, read as the reverse complement.
GCGGGGCCCCGGCGTGAGGGTCGGGACCTCCTCGCCGAGGCTCTCGAGGACATCGGCCCACTGCCGGGCGTGACGCTCCTCGCCCTCGGCGAGCTCGAGCAGGATCCTCCGCGGCTCGCCCACGACCTGGTCAGCCAGCACGCGGTACGTCGCCGCATCGCGGAGCTCGGTCGTGACGTGTTCACGCAGCCGCGCGACGTCGGCGGGCTCGTGGGAGGTCAGGTCGTCGGCGGTCGGCTCGAGGTCGGCCGGGTCGTTCATCATCAGCGCCTCGGGAGGCCCGCGCGCTGGCGCGCCGCCTCCAACGTGTTCTGCAGCAGCATCGCTCGCGTCATGGGGCCGACGCCGCCCGGGACGGGCGTGATGGCGCCGGCGACCTCGGACACCGCTGCGAAGTCGACGTCACCGACGAGCGCGCCGGACTCCGCGCGGTTCGTACCGACGTCGATCACGACCGCACCGGGCTTGACCATGTCCGCGGTGACCAGGGCCTCACGTCCGACGGCAGCGATGAGCACGTCGGCCTCGCGGCAGACGGCGGCGAGGTCCTTGGTCCGGGAATGCGCGAGCGTGACCGTCGCGTCGCGGCCCTTGAGCGTCAGCATCACCGAGAGCGGACGCCCGACGAGGTTGGAGCGTCCGATCACGACGATGCGCGCCCCGGCCGTCTCGACGCCGGCGTCCGCCAGGATCTCGAGCACCCCGTACGGGGTGCAGCTGAGGAAGGTCGGGTCGCCGATCGCGAGGCGCCCGGCGGTGATGGGATGCAGCGCGTCAACATCCTTGGACGGGTCGATGAGCTCCTGGACGCGCCGGGCGTCGAGGCCGTCCGGCAGCGGGAGCTGGACGAGGATGCCGTCGATCTCGTCGTCGGCGTTCAGCTCGGCGATCAACGCCTCGATGTCGCCCTGTGGCGTCTCCGCGGGAAGCTTGACCTGCCGCGACAGGATCCCGACCGACTCGCAGTCCCGGTGCTTCATGTTGACGTAGACCTCGGACGCCGGATCCGAGCCGACGAGGACGGCGGCGAGCCCGGGGCGGACGCCATGGTCCGCCAGCAGCGTCTCGACCTCACCGGCGATGCGGTCCCGCACGCGGGCGGCGAGGGCCTTGCCATCGAGGATTCGGGCGGTCATGAGCGGCGATCCGGGTCTCGGCGATCTGGAGGTCGTCGAGAGCGTAACCGGGCAAGGATGCGAGGCCGTGGACGGTCCGGGGGGCTGGCCGTCCACGGCCTCACGCCCAGAGACTACGGCAGGTCAGGACAAGAGATCGAGTGCGTGTTCGCTCGACGGATCGCGGGAGACGGGGCCCGCACGTCCGGAGACGAGCGGACAGGATGGATGTGAGGCAACTGAGAGCGATTGTCACTCTCCGTAGGAACTCGTGCCGAAAATTCAGACAAAGCGGACGAACTTTCCGAGATGCCGCGCGAGCGCCTGACGCTCAGTGGCGGAAGTGCCGACGCCCCGTGAACACCATCACCAGCCCGTGCTCGTTCGCGGCAGCGATCACCTCGTCGTCACGGACCGATCCGCCCGGCTGCACCATCGCGACGATCCCGGCTGCCGCAGCGGCGTCCGGACCGTCGCGGAACGGGAAGAAGGCGTCAGAGGCGAGCACCGCCCCGACATGCCGGTCGCCCGACTTCTCGACCGCGAGGCGCACTGAGTCGACCCGCGACATCTGCCCGGCGCCGACGCCGACGACGTGCTCGTCCGTCGCGAAGACGATCGCGTTGGACTTCGTGTGCTTCGCGGCCGTCCACGCGAAGCGGAGATCCGCGAGCATCCGCTCGTCGGGCTGGGCGTCGGTCACCACGCGCCACTCGTCGAACGGCTCCTCACCGACGTCCTCGGTCTGCACCAGGAGGCCGCCGGAGATGGACCGCAGGGTCCAGCCGCCACGGATCTCGGTGTCGGGCATGAGGAGGATCCGGAGGTTCTTCTTCGCCTGGAGCAACGCAAGGGCGTCGTCGTCGTAGCCGGGCGCGATCACGACCTCGGTGAACACCTTGCTGATCCGCTCGGCGGTCGCGAGGTCGATGGTCCGGTTGCTCGCCACGATCCCGCCGAAGGCGGAGACCGGGTCGCCGGAGAGCGCCTTGTCGTAGGCGGTCGCGAGGTCGTCGGCACAGGCGTAGCCGGCGGGGTTGGTGTGCTTGATGATCGCGATGCACGGACGCTCGTGGTCGATCGCCATGCCCCACGCAGCGTCGGTGTCGATCAGGTTGTTGTACGAGAGCTCCTTGCCGTGCAGCTGCTGCACGGCCCCGAGCCCGGCCTCCACGTGGCCGTACCAAACCGCGTCCTGGTGTGGGTTCTCGCCGTACCGCAGGACCTGACGCTTCTCGACGGCGAAGCCGAGCTGGTCCGGGAAGCGGCCCGGGTTGTCGCTGTCACGCTGAAACCACGCGGCGACGGCGGTGTCGTACGCGGCGGTGTGCTTGAAGGCGTCGGTGGCGAGGCGGGTGCGGGTCTCGTCGCTGAGCCCACCGTGCTCACGCAGCTCCTCGATCACGACGTCGTAGTCCGCCGGCGAGACGATCACTGCCACGGCCGCGTGGTTCTTGGCGGCGGAGCGCACCATCGTCGGCCCACCGATGTCGATCATCTCGACGATCTCCGCGTCCGACGCACCGGAGCGGACCGTGTCCATGAACGGGTAGAGGTTCACCGCCACGAGGTCGATCGGCGTGACGTCGAGCTCGTCGAGCTGCCGCATGTGGTCGGGCTTGGAGCGGTCCGCGAGGATGCCGGCGTGCATCTTCGGGTGCAGCGTCTTCACGCGTCCGTCGAGGCACTCCGGGAATCCGGTGACCTCGCTGACCGCCGTGACCGGGACGCCGGCGTCGGCGATGACGCCCGCGGTCGAGCCCGTCGAGACGATGTCGACGCCGAGGTCGGCCAAGGACTTCGCGAAGTCGGCGACGCCGCTCTTGTCGAAGACGCTGACGAGGGCGCGGCGGACGGGGGTACGGCTCATGCGGTCAACCTTGTCGTGCTGTGCGGGAAGCTGATGGGGTCAGGGAAGCGGTGCGGCCAGGAACACGGTGCGGCCGCGGACCTCGACCTCACCGCGCGCAAGGGCGCGGACGCAGGCCGGGAAGAGCCGGTGCTCGTGCACCTTGATGCGCTCGTGGAGGTCGTCGGCGGTGTCGTCCGGAAGGACCTCGACCGCGCGCTGGGCGATGATCGGGCCGTGGTCGACCTGCTCGTCGACGAGGTGAACGGTGAGGCCGGTGACCTTGACGCCGTGCTCGAGCGCGTCCTCGACCGCATGCGCCCCGCGGAAGGAGGGCAGCAGCGAGGGATGGGTGTTCACGACGCGGTCCGGCCAGTTCGCGAGGAACTTGCCCGTGACGAGCTTCATGAAGCCGGCGAGGACGACGAGGTCGACATCGTGGGCGAGGAGACCGTCGACGATGGCCTGCTCCCACATGACCCGGTCCGGGTGTTCGGAGATCGCCGTCGCGAACGTCGCGATCCCGGCGTCCGTGGCGCGTTGCAGGCCGTGGGCGTCGGGCTTGTCGCTGCCGACCACGACGATGCTCCCACCGAAGTCATCGTCCGCCGAGACGGCGTCGATGAGGGCCTGGAGGTTCGTGCCCGACCCGGACACGAGCACGCCGATCCGCGCGGTCACAGCAGGGCTCCAACGTCAACGATGCGGTCGGCCGGGAGGCTAGCGGGAACCGCCCGCAGCGCCGATCGTTGGTCGTGGCGCGCACGATGATCTCGCGGTGTCTGCCATGATGCCGGCAGCCCCACGACGACCCCTCCGGGACCGCCCATGCTCAGCTCTGATCGCCGCGCACCCGCGCCGCGTGCCTTCCTGATCGCGCTCCTCGCGGTCCTGCTCGCCGTCCCGGTGCTCACGCCCCGCACGACGGCGGTGGCCGAGGCTGCCACGGACGTCGCGTCCTGCACCACCATCCACGACGCGCGGACCACCCGGATCTCAGGCGCGGACCGCTGGGCGACCGCGGCCTGCGTCGCCCGGACGGCGTACCCCGACGGCGCGTCCACGGTGATCCTCGCTCGCGGCGACACGGCAGGCGGCTACGCGGACGCGCTCGCCGGGACCGTCCTCGCCAACGCGCTGCACGCCCCGATCCTGCTGACCTCGCCGGACACGCTGCCCGCAGGCACCAGGCAGGCCCTCGACGCGCTGGCCCCGGTCCGGGTGATCATCCTCGGCGGCACCGCCGCCGTCGGCGACACGGTCGCCGCGTCGGTCACCCACGATGGCCGCACGGTCGAGCGTGTGCAGGGCGAGACCCGCGCGCACACGGCCGTCGCGATCGCGGACCGCGCCGTCCCCGGCGCCACCTCGGCGTTCCTGGTCAACGGACACCGACCGGCCGATGCGCTCGTGGCAGGCGCCGTCGCCGCCCGTGCGGGAGCCGCGCTGCTGCTCGTCGATGACGACTCGGTCCCCGACGTCACCCGTGCACGGATCGCGGCCGGCATGACGAAGGTGACGCTCGTCGGCGGCTTCGGCGTCGTCGGCACGTCGGTGGACACCGCCGTCCGCTCCCTCGTCGGGACCGACAACGTCACCCGCCTCGGTGGCGCGGACCGCCGCGAGACCGCCGCGTCGATCGCCCGGGCCCTGCCGACACCCGGGCCGATCCACCTCGTCGCCGCTGCCGACCGCAGCCTCGTCGACGCGATCGGCGCCGGCTGGCGCGCGGCGCTCGACGGCGGACCGGTCCTCTACTCCGGTCGCACCGAGCCCGGGCGCGGAACCGACCGTCACCTCCGGCTCGGTGGGATCGCAGCCGACAGCGACGTCCGGCTGATCGGCGGGACCAACGTGCTCGCCGACATGCTCGTCGACGTGCTCACCGCCCGCCGCGCCGAGGCCGCCGCCGGCGGTCCCGCCCCGGAGATGCGGGCGATGTGGATCCACCTGCTCGACGACTCGCTGAAGTCCCCGGAAGGGATCGAGACGGTCATCGACGCCGCGACGCGCAGCAACCTCAACACGATCATCGTGCAGGCGGTCCGCCGCCACGACGCGTTCAGCTCCTCCGACGTCCTGCCGCGCACGACCGACGAGGCCGTCACCGCGGACTTCGACCTGCTCGATCTGCTCCTCCCCGCCGCCCACGCCCGTGGCCTCGACGTCCACGTCTGGTACTCGGTCATGCCGAGCCGACACCCCTCGATGGACGACGAGCAGCTGCCGGCCGGCCACGTCAACACGGCGCACGGCCCGAACAGCAACGACCCGTGGGTCACGACCGGCCCGACGCACGGCTACGACTACCTCGACCCCGGCATCCCCGGCGTCCAGGATCATGTCGTCGCGATGGTGCGCGAGGTCGTCGAGCGCCACGACGTCGACGGCGTCCACCTCGACTACCTGCGCTACGCCTCACCGGAGTCCGGCTTCCACCCGACGAACGTCGCGCGGTTCAACGACTTCGGTGGCGGCGGCGAGGCCTACATCGGCGTCGACGAGGACGACCCCGAGGCGATGGCCGCGGCCGACGCGCTCGAGGAGCAGCGGTTCAACGACTGGCGGCGAGCCCAGACCGAGGACCTCGTCCGACGGATCTACGTCGAGCTCGCCGAGGAGGACCGTGACGTCGTGCTGTCGATGGCTGCGATCGCGCAGGCCGTCGGTCCGGAGGGCGATGACCTCGACGCCGGATTCCATGCGACACGGGCGTACGCCGAGAAGTTCCAGGACTGGGCGACGTGGTTCCGCGGCGGCTTCATGGACGTGGTCTTCCCGATGGCCTACTTCGACGAGGCCCTCCACCCCGGCTGGTACGACCAGTGGGTGCGCTTCGCCGGACACCTCGACGACGAGGTCGACGGCCAGACGATCGCGATCGGCCAGGCCTCCTACCTGAACCACTCGGGTCAGTCGCTCGCGCAGATCGACGAGGCCCGCGCAGCCACCAACGGCGTCGCGCTCTACTCCTACCAGGGGGACACCCGCACGACCCGCGGGGTGCTGCTGGACCGCATCGCGGACGAGCGGTTCACCGAGCCGGCGCCGGTCCCCGAGATCGCCTGGCGGGTCGCTCCCGCCGACGGGCACGTCCTCGCGCTCGCCGCCGACGGCGACACCGTCGTCGCGACGCCCATGGCGGGAACGTCCGGCTCCACGCGGACGCTGCGAGCCGACGCGACCGGGCACGCCGCGTTCGTCCACCTCGCGCCCGGCTTCTGGCAGATCGGCAACGGCGGCACCTCCACCATCGTCGAGGTGACTGCGGGCGACGTCGTTCGGACGGAGGTCATGCGTGCGGGGTGACACCACCGCGAGCCTGCGATCCCTGCGACGACCGGCCGGCGTCGCAGGGATCCTCGCTGCCGGCGCGGGCGTCACCGCCGCGGTCGCGGTCTACCTGCCGTGGTACGTCGTGATCAGCCGGGTCACCCTCCTCGGCCGTCCCGGACAGGGCGAGGTCGCGACGCTGCCCGGATGGGAGTCGCACCCGTGGGCGGCGATCGTGCCGCTGCTCGGGATCATCGCGGCGGTGGTCGCGCTGCTCGCCGCGTTCGACCGACCGCCGCCCCGTGCACGCGATCTCCTGCTGGGCTGTGGTGCCGGCCTGGCGGTCCTCGGCGCGATCGGGGGCCGCTTCTTCCCGCCCGTCAGCAGGTTCGACCTGGCGGGCTCCCGGGTCCGCGAGCTGCTCGACGTGTCGCAGGATCTGCCGATGGGCGTCTCGGTCGACCTCGCCGTCCGGCCGGGGGTCGGCTTGTGGTTGACGGTCGCAGCCGCTGCAGTGCTGGTCATCGTCGCGAGCACCAACCGCGAGCTCAGCTGAGGAACGTCGTGTCCATCGTCCTGCATCTCGACGCGGACAGCTTCTTCGCGTCGGTGGAGCAGTACGACGACCCGCGGCTCGCAGGTCGGGCGGTCCTGGTCGGCGGTCTGGGCGGGCGCAGCGTCGTCGCGTCCGCGTCGCTCGAGGCGAAGAAGCGCGGGGCGCGATCGGCGATGCCCATGGAGCAGGCTCGCAGGATGGTCGGCCCGCACATCGTCGTGACGCCGCGGATCCGGCGGTACTCCGAGGTGTCACGGGAGCTGTTCGGCCTCGTCGCCGAGCACGCCGGTCCGGTCGAGCAGCTCTCGATCGACGAGGCGTTCCTGCACGTGCCGCCGGACGTGCACCCGCCCACGTTCGCGCATCGGCTCGTCCGTGACGTGCTCGCGCAGGTCGGGATGTCGGTCTCGATCGGCGGCGGCACCACGAAGCTGATCGCGAAGCTCGCCTCGACCGCGACGAAGAAGGAACGCGGCGCCGGCTCGGTCATGATCCTCGCGCCCGAGGACGAGCTGACCTGGATCGCGGACATGCCGGTGACCGCCATCCCCGGCGTCGGTCCGGCCACGGCGGCGAGCCTCCGCGAGCTCGGGATCACGCTCGTCAAGGACCTCCGCACGGCGAGCCCGCGACGGCTGGTCTCCAAGGTCGGCAAGGCGCACTCGGTGCGTCTCGTCGAGCTCGCCCACAACCGCGGACCGTCGTCGCTGGAGCTCGACCGCGAGCGCAAGCAGATCTCCAACGAGACGACGTTCGAGGTCGACCTGGCGACGGCCGTCGAGCTGCACGACGTCGCCACCCGCTTCGCTGGCCAGCTCGCGAAGCACCTCGACCGCGACGACCGGCTGGCCCGGACCTTCACCGTGAAGCTGCGCGATCACGAGTTCCAGACCGTGACCCGGTCGTCGACGCTGCAGACCGCGACGACGGGCCACGAGCCGATCCTCGCGACCGCGATCGCGCTGACCGATGACGCGTGGAGCGGGCTCGACCACGCGCCGGTCCGGCTGTTCGGGCTGGCCGCGAGCAACTTCTCCGACCATCAGCAGCTCTTCCTCGACCTCGCCCCGACGGACGAACCATGACCACCGAGCATGCGGTCGTCGTCGGCGCCGGGATCGTCGGGCTCGCGACGGCGCGGGCGTTGCTCGAGCGCGGCTCGCGCGTCACCGTGGTCGAGCGCGAGACGTCGGTCGGCGCGCACCAGTCCTCGCACAACTCCGGCGTCGTGCACGCGGGCGTCTACTACGAGCCCGGCAGCGACAAGGCCGTCCTGTGCCGCGAGGGCGGGGCGCTGCTGCGGGACTTCTGCGCCCGTGAGCAGCTTCCGTACCGCGTGCTCGGCAAGGTCGTCGTCGCGACCTCCGACGGTGAGCTCGCACGGCTCACGGCGCTGCACGAACGCGCCACCTCGAACGGCGTCCCCGGGCTGCGCCGCATCGACGCCCGGGAGCTCGCCACGATCGAGCCGGCCGTCCGCGCCGTGGCGGCGCTGCACGTGCCGACGACCGCCGCGGTCGACTTCGGGCAGGTCACCCGACGCCTCGCACAGCGGTTCGTCGAGGCGGGAGGTGAGCTCCTCCTCGACGCCGCCGTCACCG
>CBDTYW010000040.1:0-18937 GCA_965364735.1 uncultured Nitriliruptoria bacterium | reverse complement strand
GCGACCGTCCCGTGCGTGATCGTCAACGGCCGGGTCGTGTGGCGTGACGGCGAGCCGGCACCGAGCCTCGGCAAGGAACCGTTCGGACGGTTCCTTGCGGCAGCAGGAGCCCCGGCATGACCCGCACCGTCCATCGTTCATGCACGCTGTGCGAGGCGCTCTGCGGCCTGGACATCGAGGTCGACGATGGTGGCACGATCACGTCGATCACCGGGGACAGCTACGACCCGCTCAGCGCGGGCTACCTCTGCCCGAAGGGCACCGCGCTCGCCGACCTGCACACCGACCCGGATCGTCTCAAGCGACCTGTGGCGAAGCAGCCGGACGGTTCGTTCGCCGAGATCTCGTGGACCGAAGCGTTCGACCGCACCGGCGACGAGATCCGCCGGATCCAGGGCGAGCACGGCAAGGACGCCTTCGCGATCTACTTCGGCAACCCGTCCGCGCACAACTCGGGGTCGATCTTCCTGCTGCCGTTCCTGAAGCTGCTCGGAACGCGCAACCGCTACTCGGCGACCACGACCGACCAGGCCCCGCAGGCGCTCGCGGCCTACAAGATGTTCGGCCACCAGGCGCTGTTCCCGCTGCCGGATGTCGACCGCACCGACTTCCTGTTGATCCTCGGCGCGAACCCTGCCGTGAGCAACGGCTCGCTGGTCACCGCGCCGAACTTCAAGCAGCGCATCAAGGACGTCCGCGGTCGCGGCGGCGACGTCGTCGTGATCGACCCGCGCTTCACGGAGACCGCGAAGATCGCGTCGGCCCACCACTTCATCCAGCCCGGCACCGACGCCGTGCTCGTCGCCGCGATGATCAGCGTGATCTTCGACGAGGGGCTCGATCGGCTCGGCGCAGTCGAAGGGATCGTCGACGGCGTGGCCGCGTTGCGGGCTGCTGTGGAGTCGTTCGACGTCGAGACGGCGGCGCGCGTCACCGGCATCGCGGCCGACGACATCCGTGATCTCGCGATTGGATTCGCGCGGGCACCTGCAGCCGTTGCGTACAACCGCGTCGGCGTCTGCCAGACACGGTTCGGGTCGGTCACGTCGTGGCTCGTGAACGCGCTCAACATCGTCACCGGGCGCCTCGACACACCGGGCGGCGCGATGTTCGCGAACCCGGCGGCCGACATGCACTGGCTGGTCGCGCAGGTGCTCGAGCCCGGTTCCTACGACGGACACCGCTCGCGTGTGCGGAACCTGCCGGAGATCAACGGGGAGTTCCCGGTCGCGACGCTGGCCGACGAGATCCTCACACCGGGAGATGGGCAGGTCCGCGGGCTCATGGTCAACGCTGGCAACCCGGTGCTCAGCGCGCCCAACGGGGCGCGGCTGGACGCGGCCTGCGAGCAGCTCGAGTTCATGGTGTCGATCGACTTCTACATCAACGAGACGAACCGGCACGCCGACATCATCCTGCCGCCGACGGGGCCGCTCGAGCGCGACCACTACGACCTGGTCTTCCACGCCCTCGCGGTGCGCAACACCGCGAAGTTCTCGCCGCGGGTCTTCGAGCCCGAGGCCGGGACCAAGCACGACCACGAGATCATCCTCGAGCTCGCGGGACGCCTTGGGCGTGGGCCGTTGTTCGGCCCGTTGCTCGGACCGCTTCGCTGGCTTTCGAAGGTCGTCGACCCGATGAAGATCGTCGACCTCGTCCTGCGCGTTGGGCCGCACCGTCTGAGCCTGCGCAAGCTCAAGCGCGCGAAGCACGGGGTCGTCGACCTCGGTCCGCTCACGCCGATGCTGCCGGACCGTCTGTGGACGAAGGACAAGCGCATCCAGGTCGCTCCGGACCTGTTCGTCGCCGAGCTCGACGCGTCCCGCCGCGCGCTCTGCGAGGGGGAGGCCGGTGAGCTCGACGACGACGCCGGCCGCGACCTCACGCTCATCGGGCGCCGTCACCTGCGCAGCAACAACACCTGGCTGCACAACTCGGCCCGCATGGTCAAGGGCCGTGATCGCTGCACGCTGCTCGTCCACCCCGACGACGCCGCGAGCCGCGACATCGAGGACGGTGGCACCGTCACGATCACCTCACGGACCGGCAGCGTCGCCGCTCCGGTTCAGCTCAGCGACGAGGTCATGCCCGGCGTCGTCTCGTTGCCGCACGGGTGGGGTCACGACCGCGAGGGAGTCAGCTGGCAGACCGCGCGCGCGAACCCCGGGGTGTCCGTCAACGACGTCACCGACCACCAGCTGCTCGACACGCTCACGGGCAACGCGGCGTACAACGAGGTACGGGTCCGCGTCAGCCCGGGTGGTTGACGCATGGTCACATCGGGGGGGTTGACGCATCGTCCACTCAAGATGGTCACGACTTTGCGACCCGACCCGTAACCAATGGGGTGTTCACTGAGTCCAACAGATGCCGGCGCCTCGCTGGCCCGCAGCGCAAGGCTGCGGTGGACCCGAAGGGACCCGCAACATGTTGGACGCACTGCAGACCGGCCTCGAGAGCGCTTGGCAGGACGTTGCCGGGTTCACGCCCAAGCTCATCTCCGCCTTCGTCATCCTCATCATCGGCGCCGTGGTCGCGAAGGTCATCCGGGCCGTCGTCACCCGCCTCATGGAGGCAGTCAAGGTCGACGCGAACCTCGGACGCGTGCTCGACAAGGCGGGCCTGCCCGCGGAGAGCATCAGCGTGACCAAGCTCGTCGGGCTCCTCCTCTACTGGCTCGTGATGGTCGTCACCCTCCAGGCGGTCGCCGAAACCCTCGGTGCGGCCACCCTCGCGGCCACCCTCATGGGCGTCATCGCCTACATCCCGATCGTCCTGGTCGCCGGTGTGATCCTCGTCGCCACGCTGATGATCGCCGACTTCGTCGGTGACCTGATGCGCGAGTCGATGGGCGCCAAGGGCCGCATCCCGTCGATGATCGTCAAGTACGCGATCATCGCCTTCGGTGGCTTCGCCGCGCTGAACCAGCTCCAGATCGCCCCGGAGATCGTCAACGGTCTCTTCTACGCCCTCGTCGGCACCGCCGCGATCTCCGCGACGATCGCCTTCGGTGTCGGTGGCATCCCGGTCGCACGTCGGATCACGGAGGAGTCGGTCGCCAAGCGGCGCACGGCCTCGCCGACCACCCCGCCGGCGCCTTCCATGCGCGTTCCGGAGATGCACGACCAGAACCGCTGACACAACACCACGCATGATGGGGCCGGCAGCGATGCCGGCCCCATCGGCGTTGCACGGCATGCTGTCGGCCCCGACGAGCCTCGGATCGCCGACGATGTCCGACACCTACCGCCTCACGCGCACTGCGTTCAACGACCTGGTCGCGCACGCACGCAGCGACTTCCCGTACGAGGTCTGCGGCCTCGTCGCTGACGGGGAACGGGTCTTCCACATCGACAACACCGAGCGCTCCATCACCTACTACGTGATGGACGGTCGGCAGCTGCTGAAGGCCATGCGCATCATCGAGGACGGCGGGATGGACCTCGCGATCTACCACTCGCACACGCACACGCAGGCGTACCCGTCCGCCACTGACATCCGTCTCGCGGCCTATCCGGACGCGACCTACCTGATCGTGACGCTCCAGGATCGTGACGCTCCGGACATCCGCGCCTTCTGGATCCTCGACGGCGAGGTCACCGAGCGTCCCGTGGACGTCGTCGACTGACCGGGGAAGAGCACCCTGCACTGCCGCGTTACCTTCCCACCTCCCTCCCCGCACCCCGAGGCATCCACGATGGCCACCGTCCGCATCCCCACCGTCCTGCGCAAGCACACCGACGGCGAGGCGAAGATCGAGGCGTACGGATCGACCGTGCGTGAGGTCTTCTCGACGCTGATCGCTCGGTTCCCCGCGCTGGAGGAGCAGCTGATCGAAGGCGGCGACCTCCGCGGTTGGATCAACGTGTACGTCGAGGACGAGGACGTCCGTTACGTCTCCGGGATCGACACGCCGGTGCAGGTCGATGATGAGATCTCGCTCATGCCCGCCGTCGCTGGCGGCTGACGCCCAGTGCGCTTCGACGACGTCTCGCAGTCGATCGGCAACACCCCGCTCGTCGGGCTGCCCAACCTGTCCCCGGACGGCTACGAGGTCTTCCTGAAGCTCGAGGGCGCGAACCCGACGGGCTCGGTCAAGGACCGCGTCGCCAAGTACCTGATCGAGCAGGCCGAGCTGCAGGGCCTGCTGCAGCCCGGGCAGCGGATCCTCGAGCCGACCTCCGGCAACACCGGGATCGCGCTCGCCGCGATCTGCCGCACGAAGGGCTACCACCTGACGTGCGTCATGCCGGAGAACACCTCCGAGGAGCGCAAGCAGATCCTCGGGCTCTACGGCGCGGAGATCGTGTACTCGCCGGCCGAGCAGGGCTCCAACGGCTCCGTGCTGCTGGCGAAGGAGATGGCCGCCGCAGACCCGGACGTGTACCTCCCGTTCCAGTACGGCAACCCCGCCAACCCGCTCGCGCACTATGAGACGACGGGGCCGGAGATCCTCGCTGACTGCCCGGACATCGCCGCCTTCGTCACGGGGCTCGGCACCGGCGGCACGGTCACCGGCGTCGGTCGACGCCTCAAGCAGCACGACCCCGCGATCAAGGTGTACGCCGCGGAGCCGGAGTACGGCGACCTGGTCTACGGCCTCCGCAACCTCGATGAGGGCTACGTCCCGGAGGTCTTGGACCCCTCGGTGCTCGACTCGCGGATCAAGGTCAACTCGCTGAAGGCGCTCACGATGACGCGCCGGCTGGCGTCCGAGGAGGGGATCTTCGCGGGCGTCTCGACCGGCGCGGCGCTCCAGGTCGCGATCCGCGTCTGCGGTCGGCTGCCGGAGGGCTCGAAGGTCGTCTGCCTCTCGCCCGACGGCGGCTGGAAGTACCTGTCGACCGGGGCGTACGCGCCGGGCGACGTCAAGGAGATCGCCACCGCCATCTCCGGGACCCTCTGGGCCTGAAAGGTCACGTCCGTCCTGAGCGCACGGTGGCGCGCGATCACGCACGTTTACATGCGACATGAAATGGTGACGCATGGTTGACTGGCGGGAACCTCCCGTCAGGATCACGCCGATGGCTGCCACCGAGATCACCGTCGACAAGCGCTACACGAAGCGCGTGGAGCGGCTCATCGAGCTCTCTGTGGACGGCCATGACGCCTACGCCGACGTGGGATGGGACATCCCCGTCGACCTCGAGGACCCGCGCCTCGAGCTCTTCGCGTTCGATCCGCTCGCCCAGACCGACTGGTACCAGCGGCTCTCGCAGCCCAGACGGGCGGAGGTCGGGCTCACCCGCACCGGCGTCACGCTGCGGATCGGCTGGGAGTTCGAGAACCTGCTCCAGCAGGGACTGCTCGCCCGCGCCTACCGCATGAGCAACACCGACGCGTCGTTCCGGTACGTGCACACCGAGGTCATGGAGGAGTCGCAGCACTCGCTCATGTTCCACGAGTTCGTCCGTCGACACGCCCCGCACGTGCTCGGCATGACCGGCTGGGTGCACGCGCTCGCGGACCCGGCCACGCAGATCGTCGCGCGGAAGAGGCCGACGCTCTTCTTCTTCATGGTCCTCGGGGGCGAGGTCCCGGTCGACGTGATGCAGCGCCTCGCGATCCGTTCCGGGACCTGCCATCCGCTGGTCAAGGAGATCATGGAGATCCACGTCGAGGAGGAGGCACGCCACGTCTCCTTCGCGAACGAGGAGATCCGGCGAACCGTGCCGGCCCTCTCCCGCCGCGAGCGGCAGGCACTCGCGCTCGCGATCCCGCCGCTGCTGGGGGTGATGTCGCGGCTCATGGTCTACCCCGCCCCGTGGCTCCTGGACCACTACGACGTGCCGCGAGACGACGTCCGTCGGGTGCTCCGTCGACCGCAGACGCACCGGCTCCTCCAGGACTCCGTCGCGCGGATCCGGCGGCTGTGTGCTGAGCTCGATCTGCTCACGCCCGCGGCGATCGCGCTCTGGAAGCGCGCCGGGATCTGGACGGAGCCGTAGGCTGGCGGGACACGTTGAGGGAGCGCGTTCGTGCCAGCCATCGACCTGACGGTCCTTGGGTCCGCAGGGTCACACTGTGGCGCCAACCGCGCCTGCTCTGGCTACCTGCTGGAGTCGAGGGATACGAAGGTGCTCGTCGACGCCGGCAACGGCTCGACCGCGAACCTGCTGACCACGACGTCGTTCGACGATCTCGACGCGATCTTCGTCAGCCATCGGCACGTCGACCACTGCATCGACCTGATCGGCATGTACTACGCGCTGCGCTTCCACGAGGACGGCCCGAAGTCCGTCGACCTCTACGCCGCGCCCGAGGTGCTGGAGCAGCTGACGAAGATGCTCAGCGAGGACTCGCCCTTCGCGTTCACCGACGTCTTCCGGCACACCGAGGTCAACCCCGGTGACCGCGCCGAGGCGGGCGAGTTCGAGGTGGAGTTCTTCGCGGCGGAGCACACGGTCCCGACCGTGGCCATGCGGTTCACGTCCGGCGACACGACGCTTGCCTACTCCGCCGACAACGCCGGGGGCGACGACCTGATCCGCTGCGCCGGAGACAGCGACCTCTTCGTGTGCGAGGCCACGTGGCAGGGAGATGCCTCGGCCTACCCTCCCGGGATCCACCTGACCGCCACCGAAGCAGCCGCCCACGCGGTCCGCGCCGACGTCGGCCAGCTGGTGCTCACCCACGTCCTGGGATCGCTGGATCCCGACCGCGCGCTCGAGGAGTCGATCAAGGTGTTCCGAGGACCCACGCAAGCTGCCCGCGATCTGCTCCGACTGTCGGTCGGTTGACCGCTCGCGCCGACGGACGTCGGCCCGACCAGCTCCGTGACGTGTCCTTCGAGCTCGGCGTCCAGCGCCACCCGCTCGGATCCTGCATGATCACGTTCGGCGGCACCCGCGTGATCTGCTCGGCCTCGGTCGATCCCAAGCCACCACGGTGGCGCGACGCCGGCTGGGTGACCGCCGAGTACTCGATGCTCCCCGGCGCGACGAACGAGCGCAACCGACGTGAGCGCAACGGCCCCGGGGGTCGCAGCCAGGAGATCCAGCGCCTCATCGGCCGTTCGCTCCGCGCCGCGGTCGACATCGACAACATGCCCGGATGCACGATCACGGTCGACTGCGACGTCCTCGAGGCCGACGGCGGCACCCGCACGGCCGCGATCACCGGCGGCTGGGTCGCCCTCGCGGTGGCGATGGAGCGTCTCGGTCACTCGAAGCACCTGATCGAGCAGGTCGCTGCGATCTCCGTCGGGATCATCGACGGCGAGCCGCGACTGGACCTCCCGTACGAGGAGGACGTCCGCGCCGAGGTCGACATGAACGTGGTCTCGCTGACGGCCGGCCGGCTCGTCGAGGTCCAGGGCACCGCCGAGCAGGCCCCGTTCGACCGCTCATCGCTCAACGCCCTGCTCGACCTCGCCCAGTCCGGATGCGACGACCTCTTCGCCATGCAGGCCGCCGCCGTCGCCTCCGCCAGGAGCTGACGCCGTGCGCATCGTCCTCGCCACGGGGAACGCGAAGAAGCGTGTCGAGCTCGAACGGATCCTCGACGGGCTCGACGTCGAGCTCGTCCCGATGACCGAGCTCGGGCTCGAGGGTGCCGTCGAGGACGGCGACACCTTCGAGGCGAACGCGCTCATCAAGGCGCGGGCGATCGTCGCCTCGACCGGCCTGCCTGCGCTCAGCGATGACTCCGGCCTCGAGGTCGACGCGCTGGGCGGGGCGCCGGGCGTGTGGTCGGCCCGCTACGCCGGCACCGACCACGCGGACCGCCAGGACAACGACGACGCGAACAACGCGAAGCTCGTCGCCGCCCTCGCCGAGGTCCCCGTCAAGCAGCGCACCGCCCGCTTCGTCTGCGTCGCTGCGCTCGTCGCGTCCGACGGGCGCGAGTGGACCGAGCGCGGGACGATGGAGGGCCACATCGTCCTCGAGCCCGGCGACGAAGGCGGCGGCTTCGGCTACGACCCGTTCTTCGTCTCCGACGGCGAGACCCGCACCAACGCGCAGCTCTCCCCGGAGGAGAAGGACGCCCGCTCCCACCGCGGCCACGCCTTCCGCGCCATCCGCCCCGCCATCGCCGCCCTCCTCGACCCCGCCTGAGCGCCATCGATGGTGTCAGTTCCATCGATGGTGTCCATGTGACGACATGCCGTCACATGGACACCATGGCTGAGATCGGCACCATCGATCACCGAGTTCTCCACAGATCCCGGCGACCCCATCGACGGCTGACCTGCTGGCCGCCACGCTGGCCAGCATGGGATGGAACGAGCTGTACAGAGCCGGGCGGGCACGGCACGGCGTGACGAGCGTCCGTATGGCGCAGCGCGCCGGGATCCCGCGCGCGACCTACCTCGGCCGCGTCCAGCGAGATGGCTGGCAGCGTCGGCACCCGAAGGTGTGGCTGCTCCCGGGCACCGTCCGGAGCGGCGAGGTCGATCTGGCGGCGGCGCGCGAGGAGATCGGTCCGCCCGCTCTCGGGGCCCGGCTCACGGTGCTGTCCCTGTCCGGTCTGGTTCGCCCGCCCCGTCGACCGGAGCTGCTGATCCCGCATCGCCGCGCGTTCCGCGGCTACGACGACATCGCCCTTGTCCGGACGACGTTCACCGAGATCGCGAACGCAGAGACCCGCGGGGACCGAGTCACGGTGGCCCTCGCCATCGTCCAGGCGGCTGCCGTACTCGCGCAGGAGCGGTTGCTCGGCGTGATGATCGATGCGCGACAGCAGCGCCTGGCCTCCGTCGAGCAGGTGGCAGCGCTCACCTCCGCGATGACGGGCATCCCGGGGCGTCGCGCGCTGCTCCAGGTCATCCGACAGCTCGGGGCTGACGGCAGCGACTCGATGCTGGAGTCGATGTTCCGGGCGGAGGCACGGCGTCGTGGCCTCGAGCCGTCGGCCGAACCGACCCTCGTCGCGACGGGGACGGGGCCTGTTCGCCTCGACGTCACGTTCTCGGGCGGGATCGCGGTCGAGTGTCAGGGCTATGCGTTCCATGCGACCCGGACGGATCTGGACCGCGACGCTCGGCGGACCAACGCGATCGCGTTGCTCGACCAGTGGCTCGTGCTGGATCTCACCTGGGATCGCTGGATGCACGACCGCGATGCGTTCTTTCTCGACCTCGCTGCTGCTCATCGACAGCGGGCCGCGTGATGGATGTGTCACCTCCATCGGTGGTGTCCATGTGACGACATGCCGTCACATGGACACCATGGATGAGATCGGCACCATCGATGCCAACGCCCCGCGAGTTGGATCGGTGGGGCGTCGGGGGTGGTGCGTACGCTTTCGCGCATGGATGAACACCCGCTTCGCAGGCTCTGGTCGCACGCTGACAACCACCGGGGTGACGTCGTCGTCGCCTCGTTGTGGTCGTTCCTGAACAAGGTCTTCGACCTCGCCCCGCCGCTGTTGATCGGCCTCGCGGTCGACGTCGTCGTGGAGCGCGACGACTCGTTCCTCGCGGGGATGGGGATCGAGAACCTGCGGACGCAGCTCTACGTGCTGGCGGGGCTGTCGGCAGTGATCTGGATCTTGGAGTCGGTCTTCGAGTACCTGCTCGGGGTGAAGTGGCGGAACCTCGCTCAGACCATCCAGCACGAGCTGCGCCTCGACGCCTACAACCACGTGCAGGACCTCGAGCTCGCGTACTTCGAGGACGAGTCGACCGGCGGCCTGCTCAGCGTCCTCAACGACGACGTCAACCAGCTCGAGCGGTTCCTCGACGGGGGCGCGAACTCGCTGATCCAGCTCGTCACGACGATCACGTTGATCGGTGGCGGGATGATGATCGCCGTGCCCGGCGTCGCGTGGATCGCGTTCCTCCCGATCCCCGTGATCATCATCGGCAGCGTGAAGTTCCAGTCTGCGCTGGAGCCGCGCTACGCCGCGATGCGCGACCAGGTGTCGATCCTGAATGCGACGATGGCGACGAACCTGTCCGGCATCGCGACGATCAAGGCGTTCACCGCGGAGGCACGGGAGACCGAGCGGGTCCGCGTCGAGTCGCAGGAGTATCGCCAGCGCAACGCCGACGCGATCCGGCTCTCGAGCGCGTTCATCCCGCTCATCCGCATGGCAATCCTCGCGGCGTTCTGCGCGATCCTCGTCCTCGCCGGCTTCCGCGCGCTCGACGGCTCGCTCGCCGTCGCGACGTACAGCGTCATGGTGTTCATCACGCAGCGGCTGCTCTGGCCGCTCACGGCCCTGGGTGAGACGTTCGACCTCTACCAGCGTGCCATGGCGTCCACGCGACGGATCCTCGATCTCCTCAACGTCGACCCGGAGATCGTCTCCGGGCCCGGCGTGCTGGACCGGCCGATCCGCGGCGAGGTCCGGCTCGAGGAGGTCCGGTTCTCCTACCGCACCGGTGACGAGGTCCTGCACGGGCTGTCGATCGACGTCCGCGCGGGGGAGACCCATGCGATCGTCGGCTCCACGGGGGCCGGCAAGTCGACGCTCGTGAAGCTGCTCCTGCGTCTCTACGACCCGACCGGAGGTCGTGTCACGCTCGACGGCGTCGACCTTCGCGAGCTCCAGCTGAGCGACCTGCGCGACGCCTACGCGCTCGTCAGCCAGGACGTCTTCCTCTTCCACGGCACGGTCCGCGAGAACATCGCCTACGGCCGGGTCGGCGCCAGCGACGAACAGGTCCGCCACGCCGCCGACGTCGCCGAGGCCCACGAGTTCATCATGTCGCTGCCCGAGGGCTACGACACGGTCGTCGGCGAGCGTGGGCAGAAGCTCTCCGGTGGCCAGCGTCAGCGGGTCTCGATCGCCCGTGCGGTGCTGCGTGACCCTCCGGTCCTGCTGCTCGACGAGGCCACGAGCGCCGTCGACAACGAGACCGAGGCCGCGATCCAGCGTTCGCTCGCGAAGGTCTCGAAGGACCGGACGACGTTCGTCATCGCGCACCGCCTGTCGACGGTGCGGCACGCCCACACGATCCACGTGCTGCATGCCGGACAGGTCGTCGAGTCCGGGACGCACGAGGAGCTGGTCGCGCTGGACGGCCGCTACGCCGCGCTGTGGCGGGTCCAGACCGGCGAAGCCGTCCCGGTCTGACGACGCTCAGGTCATGGAGTTGACGAGGCTGATCGA
The DNA here is from genome assembly GCA_965364735.1 of uncultured Nitriliruptoria bacterium. Taxonomy (GTDB): domain Bacteria; phylum Actinomycetota; class Nitriliruptoria; order Nitriliruptorales; family Nitriliruptoraceae; genus CBDTYW01. The sequence continues at coordinate 7,879 of CBDTYW010000040.1, read as the reverse complement.
GGCGAGCACGAGCCCGCCGACGATGGCGGTTGCGACGCCGACGCCGGCCGCGTGACGGTCCGTGTCGCGCGCGCGCAGGAGGATCATGCCGATCAGCCCGCCGGCGATCAGCCCACCGATGTGCCCGCCGATCGAGATGCCGTTGCCGGTGAACGTGAACACCAGGTTGATGATCAGCAACGGGCCGATGCTCGAGGTCAACGGGTTCTGCCCGCGCAGCAGCAGCGCGGCGGCGAACGCCCCGAACAGGCCGAAGACGCCGCCGCTGGCCCCGATGGTGACGGCGCCAGCACCGGACAGGTAGAGCGCACCGAACGATCCGCCGATGACGGCGCCGAAGAAGATCAGCGCGTAGCTGAGCCGGCCGACGCCCCGCTCGATCGAGGCGCCGATCTGGTAGAGCAGGACGGAGTTGAAGCCGACGTGCAACCAGTCAGCGTGCAGGAACGCTGGCGTGATCAGCTGCCACCAGTTGCCGCGCTGGATCGCCTCGGCGTAGAGCGCCCCGTCGCGGAGCAGCTCGAGCTCACGCTCCGACGAGGACTGCTGGAGCAGGAACACCGCCGCGATCACGCCGAGCAGCGCGTAGGTCAGCAGCGGCGGTTCCTCCGGCACCGCGACGACGTACGTCGGCGGAGGCGGGGGCCCCTGATCGGGGGAGTACGAGGACGTCGTGGTCACGGGCAGGTCCGGGTGGGAGGAGGCTTGGCACCAACGTCTCTGGCGACGAGGTGTTCCGCCGACGGGAGGCCAAGGTACGTGCGACGATGCCGTCACCACACGCGCCAGCCTCAGGTATCATCCTAGGATGACAGGTTGCGTGCGACGGGCGCGACCGGCGACGAGGAACCCCGATGGACAGCTGTCCCGCGATCCCCACGACCGACGATCTGGGCAGCGCCCGCATGCCCGTGCGTGCCGCTGACCTGTTCAACCCTCCCGGACTGACGAACTTCCTCGGCACCGTGCAGGTCGAGCGCGACATCACCGCGATCAGCTCGATGCACTTCCCGCCGCTGTGGGGCAACCACCACGCGACGGGGCAGCTGTTCCTCGACGACCACTACGTCCAGGGGTACGGCAACACGCTGTTCATGACCTGGTACCCGGACCGCGTCGAGCGCGAGATCGACCTCGGTGATCTCCGTCTGCGCTCAACGACCTACCTCGGGGTCGGCACGGCGTCGGTGTTCGTCCGGCTCCAGGTCTCGACCACCGGCCGGGCGCGGACCGTGAAGATGCGCTTCCGCAGCAACCCGTCGATCCACCACGAGGTGTTGGCGCTGCGCGACCCGCAGCCGCCGATCGACCTCGACACCACGACCGAGGTCCTCGCCGACGGGCGTCTCCTGCACCGATCGTCATCGTCGGAGTCCTGCCTCGTCGAGTCCCTCGCCGACGACCGCGCGACGGTCAAGGACAACGACCTGTGCATCGAGCTCCACGTCGACCCCGACCACCCCGCGCGCACGACCATGCTGCTCGTCGCGGGCACGGACGAGCAGCAGACGCTGGCGCTGCACGCCGAGCTCGCGTCGGACGTCGAGGGCGCACGCCGAGCCGCGCGCGACGACTGGAACGCTGAGCTCGCCGCCGTCGTCACCCCCGGCAACGACCGCTACTCCGGCTCGCTGCCGATCCTCGAGACCGACGACACCGCGCTGTGGCGCCTGTACTGGACGGGGATCCTCGGCGTCGTGATGTTCAAGCGCGACAACCCGGCCTCCGTCGTCGGCCGCGCCTACGACACGCTCATGCCGCGCTACTGGCCGACGATCACGTTCCTCTGGGACTACTCGATCTCCTCCACCACCCACGCGCTGCTCGACCCGGAGGTGATGGAGCGCCACCTCGATCACTGGCTGCTCTCCGACGTCCACACGTGCATGGGCACCTCGTGGCTGACCGGCGAGGGTGTCGGGCTCTGGTACTCCGTCAACGACTACGCGATGATCCGTCTCGCCAACGACTACGTCCGCTGGACGGGCAACGGTGACTGGCTGAACACCCAGACCATGGGCGGCACGACGCCGCTCGACCACGTCGTCTCCTACGCCGAGACGTGGCGCTACTTCTCCTCGCCGACCGGGCTCGCGGACTACGGCGGCATCGGCAACCTGCTCGAGTGCGTGTCGTCCTACGTCCACGAGGTCGCGTCGCTCAACGCCGCGAACGCGTGGAACCTCCGCACCGCCGCGGATCTTCTCGAACGTCACGGCGATCCCGAGAAGGTGCCGGCGCTGCTCGAGGAGGCCGACACGCTGGTCGAGCGGCTGCGTGATCTCTACGTCGAGGGCGAGGGCCACTTCGCGACCCGCAACCCGGACGGCTCGCTGACCAGCGTCCGGCACTGCTACGACCTGCTCACGCTGATGTACACGATCCCCGGCGAGTTCACGGAGCACCACCAGGACATGGTGCGGTTCTTCGAGGAGGAGCTGCGCACGGACCGCTGGATGCGGGCCCTGTCCATCAAGGACCCGGACGCGACGTACAGCGTCCGCGCCGATCACCAGTGGAACGGCGCGTACAACGCGTGGCCGTCGGAGCTCGCGCGCGGGCTCTACATGATCAACCAGCCGGGACGCGCCGGCTCGTGGCTGCGCACCATGTCGGCCAGCACGAACCAGGGACCGTTCGGTCAGGCGCACTTCGTCGAGACGGTCGTCGACCCGATCCGTGACGGCGCCCGCAAGGTCCCGCCGGAGCAGCCCTACATCAACGACTGGGCCTGCTCGGCCGGCGGCTCGTGGGTGCAGGTCGTGCTCGAGGGCGTGTTCGGCGTGCGTGCGGGCCACGACATCCTCACCGCGCAGCCGCAGCTCGACGGCTTCGACTCGAGGTCGCGCCTCATCGGTCTGCGCCATCAGGGCAAGCTCTACGACATCGACGCGTCCGGAGCCGTCGAGCAGCCGACGGCAGAGGTGGCAGTGATCGAGCCGGCTGCATGACCGACCCGACCCCGATGCATCGGCGCGACCGGATCCCCAACTACGTCACGCGTCCGGCAGTCCTCACCGGCTCGGCCGATGAGGTCATCCAAGGGTTCGCCGACGTCGGCGCGTGGCTGACGGCGTCCGAGGCGCGCGTCGTCGCCGTTGAGGTCTATCCGGGCGTGCTGCCGGGCGACCTCGACGCGCTCGCTCGTGCGGCGACGTTCAACCGTGTCATCGATGCCGAAGCCGCCATGCTCACCGAGGACGAGATCGACGCGCTGATCGAGCCGGACCTCGGGGATGACCCGATCTTCGGCCGTCTCTCCCAGCTCGAGCTCCTCGACCTGTTCGACCCGGGACGTCTCGCGGCGCTTCGCGGCCTCGTCGCCGAGCTCGGCGACGACGACCGCGTGCTCGTGATCGGCACCGGCGCGACGCTCGTCGCTCCCGACGCGGACCTGGTCGTCCTCGCCGACATGCCGCGCTGGGAAGGTCAGCAGCGTCAGCGTCGTGGTGAGGTCGGCAACGTCGGCGTGAAGAACGCCCACATCGCGTCGAGCGAGCGCTACCGCCGCGCCTACTTCGCCGACTGGCGGATCTGCGACCGCACGAAGTTCGCGCTGCTCCCGACCGTCGGGGCGCTGCTCGACACCACGATCGCCGGCGAGCCGAAGCTGATCAGCGGCGAAGCCCTGCGACGGGGACTGCGTCGTGCAGCGACCCAGCCGATGCGCGTCGTGCCGTTCTTCGACCCGGGCACGTGGGGCGGCCAGTGGATCAAGGAGGTCTGTGACCTCGACCGCGACGTCGTCAACTACGCCTGGGCCTTCGACTGCGTGCCGGAGGAGAACTCCCTGCTGCTGGACTTCGAGGGGATCCACGTCGAGCTGCCGTCGCTTGACCTCGTGAACCTCGAGGCCGACCGGCTCCTCGGTGACGCCATCGTCAACCGCTTCGGCGCGGAGTTCCCGATCCGCTTCGACTTCCTCGACACCATGGGCGGAGGGAACCTGTCGCTCCAGGTCCATCCCTACGTCGACTACATGCGCGAGCACTTCGGTCACGACTACACCCAGGACGAGTCGTACTACATGCTCGACGCGGAGCCCGGCGTGGCGTCGGTCTACCTCGGGACGCACGACGGGGTCGACCGGGACGCGATGTTCGAGGCGCTCACCGTCGCGCGTGACGGCGGGCCGCCCTTCGTCGCCGAGGACTTCGTCAACCGCATCCCGGCAAAGCGCCACGACCATTTCCTCATCCCGGCCGGGACCGTCCACTCCTCGGCCGCCGGCTCGATGGTGCTCGAGATCTCCGCGACCCCGTACATCTTCACGTTCAAGCTCTGGGACTGGGGGCGCGTCGCGTCCGACGGCCGCCCGCGTCCGATCAACCTGGATCGTGGTCGCGAGAACCTCGCGTGGGATCGTGGCACCGAGTTCACCGAGCGCGAGCTGGTCAACGTCATCGAGCCGCTGGGCTCCGGCGACGGGTGGCGCGCCGAGCGGACGGGCCTGCACGCGACCGAGTTCATCGAGACCCGACGCCACTGGTTCACCGGCACCGTCCCGCACGACACCGAGGGCACCGTCCACGTCCTCAACCTCGTCGAGGGCGAGGAGGCGATCGTCGAGTCACCGACGGACGCCTTCCCGCCCTATGTCGTGCACTACGCCGAGACCTTCATCGTCCCGGCGTCGGTCGGCGCCTACACGATCCGCCCGCACGGGCTGTCGGTCGGCCAGATGTGTGCCACCATCCAGGCGTACGTCCGCAGCGACCACCCGGAGGTCTCGCGTGTGCGGTGATCTGTCAGCGCGCGAGGTTGCCCCGCGACGGCCCGACCTCTGGCGCGAGCGGCAGGTCGAGGCGGAGCGCATGCGGCCAGTAGAGCTCCATGCGGTCACGCAGGACGTCGAGCGAGAAGTGGTTCGACGCGTAGGTGACCAGCAGCGCTGACGGGTCGCCGGTCGTGCCCGGGTGGGCCTTCGCCGCGTAGGCGACGCGCTTGTCTGCAGGGTCGTCGCAGGCCTGCTCGGCGACGTGCACGACCACGGGTTCTGACCACGGGCCCTCGGGACGCCTGGCGTGCCGGACCACGATCTCGCCGCGGTGGATGTCGGTGATCATCACGGCCCAGAACGTGCCGTCCTCGGCGACGTGGACCGAGAACTCCGTCTCGGTCGGACCGAGCGTCGGTCGTGGCGGGGCGCTGAGCTCTGCGTTCGGGACCCAGGATCCGCCGTCTCGCCACGTCATGTGACCGAGGTCGCCGTCGAGGAACGCGCCCACCGGCCACCGTGTCAGCATCGCCCCGCTGCGGACCGGGTCCGCGTCGGCGCGGTCGAGGCGCGTGTGGAGGTCACGGATGCCGTGGGCGTACAGGTACCCGTCGTGGACGAAGACCCCGCCGTTGCCGACGAGCATCGCGAACGGGGTACGCGGCACGATCGGCCAGTCGACGCGCCAGGACCGCGGGTCGTCACCCGGATCCTCGACGAGCGCCACCGACCAGCCACGAACGTCGTAGGGCGGCAGGTCCGGCGCGGACTCCTGTCCGCGGGCAGCCATCCGCATGAAGAACAGCACGAGGCGATCGCGGTGGGCGAGGGCACCTCCCGGCCACAACCAGACGTCCGGGTCCGGGTCCACGAAGACCGGCGCCGGGATCCCATCGTGACCGTGGTCCCAGAAGAAGTCCATGCGCGCGGTCGCAGGGTCGCGGCCGTGCTGTACCCCGACCGAGTTGTGCACGAACCACGCGTCGTGGCGTCCGGTCCCGTCGGTCTCCCGGACGAACGAGTCGCCGAAGAACCAAAGTCGACGATCACCGTGCACCGCGACGGACTGCGCGTCGTCGCCGCCGAGCCACGCGGGGTCGCGTCGGAAGAGCCGGTCGGCCTTCGGCCATGCGGCGGCTGTCGGCCCGTCGTTCACGGCAGGTGGCTGGTGACGAACGCGCCGAAGAAGGCGAGGTCGGCCCGGGCCTGGTCCCACTCGTCCGCGAACCCGGTCCAGCAGTGGATCATCCCGTTGCTGACCAGCACCTGGGCATCGACACCGCTGGCGACCGCGCGGCTGTGTAGCGCGAGCGAGTCGTCGAACAGGATCTCGGCGGTCCCGACCATCACGAGCATCGGGGGGAGTCCGGAGAGGTCGGCGAGGACGGGGCTGACATCGGGATCGTCCGCACGAGCGGTGTCGCCGAGGTAGCAGGCTGCCGAGAACTGCAGGTCCGCGAGGTTGAGCGCAGGGTCGAGATGGTCACGCTCGACGTAGGAGCCGGCTTCGCAGCGGAGGTCCGCCCACGCGGAGGTCGTCACGATCGCCGCTGGCATCGGGAGATCGCGGCGCTTCGCCTCGAGCATGGCCGAGACGGCGAGGCCACCTCCCGCCGAGTCGCCTGCGACGACGATCTGCTCAGGCCTGATCCCTTGCGCGAGCACCCACGCGTACGCCGTCACGACGTCGTCGCGACCGGCCGGGAACGGGTGCTCGGGAGCGAGGCGATATTCGATGCCGAGTCCCCGCACCTTCGCAGCCCCGACCAGGGCGGCGAGCATCCCGCGCGACGAGGCGATGGAACCCATCGTGTAGGCACCACCGTGGACGTAGAACAGTACGTGGTCGAGATTGCTGTCCGGCAGCGACAACCACTCGCACTGGACGCCGTCGGCGTCCACCGCAGCCAAGGTCGCCGCGCCACGGACGCCGAAGAACTCGCCGAGCTGCTCGAACTCGTCGCGTGCGGTGATCAGCCGCTGCGGCGACATCGGCTCACGCAGCCGCGAAGCTCCATGCATCTCCGCGATCGCTGCCGCCACGAACTCACGTCCCACACCGGGCCCCTCTCCGCCTGTACGGACAGGCTAGCGGCGTTGCTGGTGGGTCGTCGCGCCATACGCTCCGCGCTCACGCGAGCGTGGCGGAACTGGCAGACGCGCCAGGTTTAGGTCCTGGTGACCGCAAGGTCGTGGGAGTTCAAGTCTCCCCGCTCGCACGAGATCAGCCCGCCGGGCAACTCCGACGGACGCCCGTCGGTCAACGGAGCGCTCCCAGACAGGCGGCCGGGCCGCCTCGCAGGCCGAGCCGGTACGCCGCGACACGCTGGTCGCCGGTGCCGTGCGCATCCGCGCCCTCAGGGTCATCACCCGGGAGGTCGCCGGACGCATGCACGGAGGCCTCCAGGGCGGCCGCGATCTCGTCGGTCTGGGTGTCCGCGACGAAGGCTCCGGCGAAGCAGTCAGCCTGGAGCTCGCCGTCGATGGGCCTCATCGTCTCGAACGCGTCGATGTCGGGATGCTGGGCCTGGACGACATGGCCCCATTCGTGCGACAGCAGGCCGAGCACCTCGAGCGGCCGACCGACCAGCGGCTCGGGGTCGTAGGCGAGCAGCAGCCCTTCCGAGCAGAGGGCGTCGACGTAGCCGTTGTCGACGAGGTCGTCGTCACGACCGACCGGTGCGCCGTCGCACATGACTCCGCGCGTCGCGTCGGCGATGCGCGACATCGAGATCGGCGCGTAGTCGAACCCGAGCAGATCGCCGCCGTCGATCCAGAAGTCGTTGAGCTGCGCGACCGTCGCCTGGACCTCTCCGCGGACGTCGTCGACGGCGGCGGGGTCGAGCGCCCCGCCGTCCGGATCCGTGCATCCGCTGGCGGTGAGCGCGACGAGGGCGACCGACGTGATCAGACGGGTGAGGCGCATCGCAGCTCCGGTGGAGTCGTCTCGCGAGGTGGCAGGGTTGCGGATCCGGCTTCGCCAACGCGAACGCGCACCCCGAGGGGTGCGCGTCGACGTCTGACGGAGCGGTCAGCTCCAGGCCATGCCGTTCCAGCTCAGGCCGTTCCAGCTCAGCCCGTTCCAGCTCAGGCCGTTCCAGCTCAGCCCGTTCCAGCTCATGCCGTTCCAGCTCATGCCGTTCCAGCTCATGCCGTTCCAGC
>CBDTYW010000039.1:0-19418 GCA_965364735.1 uncultured Nitriliruptoria bacterium | reverse complement strand
GTCGACGATGCGCGGCTGCCGGACGGGCGGCTCGACCTCAACCGCGCCACCGCGGCGGACTTCGAGGAGCTCCCCGGGGTCGGGCCGGTGCTGGCGGGGCGCATCGTCAGCTGGCGCGACGACCACGGTCCGTTCACCGAGGTCGGTCAGCTCCGCGAGGTCTCCGGGATCGGTGAGCGGACGTTCCAGTTGCTCGCCGAGCTGGTGGCGGTCTAGATGCCGATCGTCGCGTGGCTCGCGATCAGCGCGGTGGTCGCGTCGATCGCTGCCGGTGACGGCGTCGGCACCGGCGTCCTCGTTGCCCTCGCCGGCACCGTGGTCGGACTCGTCGTGGCGGGGCGTGGCGTCCCGGTCCTGCGGACCGCGGCGCTGGTGGTCGCGACGGCGTTGGTCGTGGTCGCAGGGATCAACGTCCGGACGATGCTCGCAGCGGAGCCGTCGCTGCAGCAGCTCGCGCGCGACGGCGGCATCACCCGCGTCGAGGCGCGCGTCGTCACCGAGCCGCGGACCTCGGAGCACGGGTGGTGGGCGCTGGTCGAGGTGCGCGGCGTCCGGGCGCTGCTGCGTGGCCCGGACGACGAGCCGCCGGAGCTCGGCGTGGTGCTCGTCGGCGAGGTCGGCGTGCGGCCGCTGGGAACCACCGGGTTCGACGACCACCTCCGCAGCCTCCATGCGCGTTTCGCCCTGACCGTCCCACGGCTGATCGACACCGGCGGGGTCGGGTCCGTGATCGGATCGAGCACCTGGCTGCGCACGCGGGTCCGGACGCTGGCGACCGCGGGCCTCAGCGAGGGTGCGTCGGGGCTCGCGGCGGGCCTCGTCACCGGCGACACCCGCCTGCTCCCAGCGGACGCCGAGGAGGATCTGCGCGACGCCGGCCTGACCCACCTCGTCGCCGTGAGCGGGAGCAACGTGGCCCTGGTCCTCGTCGGCGTGCTCGTGATGACGCGCGCCACGCGGCTGCGGTTCTGGCCAGCCCAGATCGTGATCGTGACTGCGCTCGCGTGGTTCGCGCTGCTGACCAGGTTCGAGCCGAGCGTGCTGCGCGCCACCGTCATGGCGGTCATGGTGCTCGCGGCCCGGTGGCGCGGCGTGGCGTCGGATCCCGTGCACGCGTTGTCGTCGACCGTCCTGCTGCTCCTGCTCGTCGACCCGCGGATCGGCCAGTCGCTCGGGCTGCTGCTGTCCGTCGCTGCGACGGTCGGCGTGCTCGTCGTCGGACCCGCCGCGCGCAGGCGGCTTCCTGAGCGCCCTGCGATGTTCTTCGATCTCGTCGCCATCACGATCGGGGCGCAGGTCGCGGTGCTGCCGGTGCTGCTCTCCACCGGCGAGGAGGTCGGGCTCGCAGCCGTCCCGGCGAACATGGTCGCGGTGCCGCTCGCCGCGGTGGCGAGCACGATCGCGCTGATCGCGACGGCGGTCGGCGTGATCAGCGTCGACGCGGGCGGCTGGGTCATGGCGCTCGCGGGGCCGGCGCTGGAGGGCTTGCTGGCGGTGGGCAGGACGGCGGCGGGGCGTGGACCGACGATCTCGACCGCCGCGCCGTTCGGGATCGCCGCGGTGCTCGCGCTGTCGGGCGTGGTGGTGTGGTGGCCGCGGATCCCGCTCGTGCGGCGACGCGGTCTCGTCGCGGTCGGGCTGGTCGCGACGGTCCTCGTCGCGCGGCCGGTGCGGATCGCGGACGACGGGGCGTTCCGGATCACGGCCATCGACGTCGGCCAGGGTGACGCGGTGCTCGTCAGCGGGGGCGGCCGGACGATCCTCGTCGACGGGGGTCCCGACGGGCGTGCCGCCGCCTGGCTGCGCGCCCAGGGCCACCGGCGGATCGACCTCGTCGTCGCGACCCATCCGCACGCCGACCACGTCGACGGCCTCGTCGAGGTGATGGACACCGTCGCGGTCGGGGCGTTGTGGTGGCGGCCGCTGGTCGACCGACGCGAGGACCTGCAGCTTGAGAGCCTCGACGAGGTGACCTCCCGGGTCGTGGCGCGCTCGATCCCGTCGCATCGCCCCGCCACGGGGGACCGGGTCGTCGTTGGCCCCATGATCGTCGACGTGCTCGGCCCGCCGACGGGGCGCCCGTACCGCTGGACGGACCGCGAGGCCAACGAGTCCTCCGTCGTGCTGCGGATCACGATGGACGGCCGACGGCTCCTGCTCACCGGCGACGTCGAGCGTGCTGCTCAGCAGGCCATGCTCGATGCCGGCGTCGATCTGCGCGCCGACGTGCTCAAGGTCCCGCACCACGGCGGCGGGACGAGCCTGCCCGCATTCCTCGCCGCCCCGAGCGCCGCGCTCGGCTTGATCTCGCTCGCTGCTGACAACACCTACGGACACCCGCACGCAGACACGCTCGCCGCCCTCGCCGCAGCTGGCACCGTCGCACGCCGGACGGACCTCGAGGGCACCGTCAGCATCCGTCTCGATGACGTGTCGCCCTGCTGCGTAGACTCGATCGCATGGCCACCACCCCCGCTCTCGTCACCCTGATCGTCGGCGCCGAGCCGACGCTCCAGCAGCGCGAGCTCGAAGCCGTCGTCGCCGCGATCCGCGCGGACCTGCCGGACGTCGAGGTCGCCACCCAGGTCGCGACCGAGCTCGAGCGTCTCCCGGAGATGCGTACGCAGTCGTTGTTCGGCGGCTCGACCTGCGTGATCATCCTCGACGCCCGCAACGCGAACAGCGCGCTCACCGAGGAGCTCGGCGTCTACGTCGCATCCCCGGACCCCGAGGCTCGCCTGGTTCTCGTCATGGACAAGGCGCCTCGCGGCAAGGGGTTCCACACGACCGTGCAGCAGGGCGCGAAGACCGACTCGGCCACCTACGACCATCGCAGCGTCTCCCCGCCGCCGGACTTCCGCACCGACGACTGGATCCGGATCGTCAAGGACGAGTTCAGCCGCCACGGCAAGCAGGCCGGACAGCAGGTCCTCGAGCTCGTCCTCGAGCGCGCCGGCACCGAGGTCACCGCCATCGTGACGAAGGTCGGCCAGGTCTGCGGCGCGGCCGCCGGGGCGCGTGTCTCCGAGGCCGACGTCGAGCGTGTGCTCGAGGGCTACGGCCGCCAGAGCGGCTTCAAGGTCGCAGATGCGTGCGTCGACCGCGATCCGGCCGGCGCGCTCACGGCGCTGCGCGGGGCGCTCGAAGCCGGCGACGAGCCCGTCATGCTCCTCGGTGGCCTCGTTCACCGCTTCCGCTCACTGCTCCAGGTCCGCGCCGGCAAGTCCCCGACCGACATCGGGATGAGCCCGTTTCAGCACAAGCGTCTGCTCGGGCTCGCGAAGCGCAACTTCGGCCCCGGCGAGCTCGGCCGCTGTCACGAACGCCTCGCCCGAGCCGACGTCGACCTGAAGGGTTCTCCGCTCCCGTCCGAGGTCGTCCTCGAGCTCGCCGTCCTCGACGTGGCGACTGCCGCCGGACGTCAGTGAGCGCGGATGGCCGTCGCGAGTGAGCGGGCGGCGACGGCGAGGGCGTCGAGGCGGGGTTCGGGGTCGGCGCCGACCTCGGTGACGATCTCGCGGGCGCGCCTGCATGCGTCGGACGCGGCGACGACGGCAGCTTCGACGGCTTCGACGACGTCGCCGTCGGTGCCCGCGATCGCCGTGAGCACGCCGGCGCGGCGAACGCCTCGTAGGTCAGCGATCAGCCCGGCGGCCTGGGCACGTGCCCAGCGGTCCGCGGTGCGGACGCGCTGCACGACGTTCTCGAGCGCGCTGATCGACAACGCCGCATCGAGGCGCAGGAACGCGTCGGCGACGGCGTCGGCGCCCCGCTCGTAGTCGTCCGGGTCCGAGCCGAGCATCCGCACCGTTCCGGAGACGTCGGGGATGAACTCGAGCGTCTGCAGCCCCGCGAGCATGGACGCGAGGTCCGGGTTGACGAGGTCGTCGATGAGGTGATCACGGCGGACGAGCCGCTCGCGTTGCTGCTCCTCGGAACCGCGCTCGTCGAGGCTCGCGAGCAGGATCCGGTGGTACGGGGCGTCGCGCTCGATGACCACGCCTGGTGCGTCGTCGCTGCGCAGGTAGGACCGCACCAGCGCTCGGATGAGCGCGTCGACGGAGCCCTTCACCTGGAAGAACCGCTCGGTCGGCAGGAGCGACTCGAGCTCCTCGACGCGGGTCCAGAGGTCGTCGCCGTCAGCGACTTCGCGGGCCGTCCAGTAGGCGCCGGCCACGTCTGCCCGGGATCGTCCGGTCTCGCCGGCGATGCGGAACGCGAAGGTGATGCCGAGCCGGTCGACGAGGTCGTTCGCGAGCCGCGTCGCGACGAGCTCGCGATACAGGCGGTGACCGTCGATCAGGTCGTCGAAGCGTTCGACCAGCGTCGCGGGGAAGTACTCCACGACGAGCGCCCGCAGCGACGGGTCGTCGGGGATCTCCGAGGCCACGATGTCCGCGGTCAGCACCCGCTTGACGTGGCCGATGAGCACGGCGAGCTCTGGCCGGGTGAGCCCGGCACCCTGCTCGGCGCGCATGGCCGTCTCGGCGCTTCCCGGGAGGTTGTCGACGTCGCGGTCGAGCTCGCCCATCTCCTCGAGGGTGCGCATGAGCTGCTCGTGCGCGTCGATGGTGCGCTGGCTTCTCGAGACCGCCTGGCTGAGCGTCAACGTCTGCTTGTCGACGTCGCGGAGGACGTGGTCGACGACGTCGTCGGTCACCTCGACGAGCAGGGCGTTGCGCTCTCCCGTCGTGAGCCTGCCGTCAGCCACCGCCGCGCCGAGGAGGATCTTGATGTTGACCTCGTGGTCGGACGAGTCGACGCCGGCGACGTTGTCGATGGCGTCGAGGTTCACCCGGCCGCCGCGACGCGCGTACTGGATGCGTCCGCGCTGGGTGACGCCGAGGTTCGCGCCTTCCCCGATCACGCGGGCCCGGACCTCTTCGCCGGTGAGACGGATCTCGTCGTTGGCGCGGTCGCCGATCTCGTCGTCCGGCTCGCCGGTGCCCTTGATGTAGGTGCCGATGCCGCCGAACCACAGCAGGTCCACCGGTGCCTGCAGAACCGCCCGCATGAGCTCGGCCGGCGTCATCGCCTCGACGTCGACGCGAAGCACGGCGCGGATCTCGTCGCTCAGCTCGATGCGCTTCGCGGAGCGGGAGAACACGCCACCACCGGCGGAGATGAGCGATCGGTCGTAGTCCTGCCACGACGAACGCTCGAGCCCGAAGATCCGTTCGCGCTCGACGTAGGCCGCCTCGGCTGCGGGCTTCGGGTCGATGAAGATGTCGCGGTGGTCGAACGCCGCGACGAGCTCGATCGTTCGCGAGCGCAGCATCCCGTTGCCGAACACATCGCCGGACATGTCCCCGACGCCGACGGTCCGGACGGCCTCGCTCTGGGTGTCGATGCCGAGCTCGCGGAAGTGGCGCTGCACGGCGACCCACGCCCCGCGCGCGGTGATGCCGAGGGCCTTGTGGTCGTATCCTTGGCTGCCGCCGGACGCGAACGCGTCGCCGAGCCAGAAGTTGGCGTCGATCGCGAGGCCGTTCGCGACGTCCGAGAACGTCGCGGTCCCGCGGTCGGCGGCCACGACGAGGTAGGGGTCGTCGGCGTCGCGTCGCACGGTCAACGGCGGGTTGACGACCTCTCCGGCCACGAGGTTGTCGGTGACGTCGAGCAGCGCCCGGACGAACGTCTTGTAGTTCTCGGCGACCGCGGCGCGCAGCTCCGCCTGATCGGTCGGGCGACGCTTCAGCACGAAGCCGCCCTTGGCGCCCGTGGGCACGATGACGGCGTTCTTCAGCACCTGCGCCTTCATGAGCCCGAGCACCTCGGTGCGGACGTCGTCGGCGCGGTCCGACCAGCGCAGCCCACCACGCGCGATCGGGCCGCCGCGCAGGTGCACGCCCTCGACGGCGACCGAGGAGACGAAGATCTCGCGGTAGGGGACCGGCTTCGGGACGCCAGGCACGCGTGAGGAGTCGAACTTGATCGCGATGTACGGGACCTGGTCGCTCAGCGGTCCGTCCACGACGGCGTCATCGCGGTAGGCGTTGGTCCGCAGCGACGCATCGATCAACGCGAGGAAGTCACGCACGATCCGGTCGTGGTCGAGCCGGGCGATCGCGTCGCTGGACGCGAGGACGGCGGCGTCGGCTGCGGTGACAGCGTCGGCTCGGGTGTCGTCGTCGCGGGCAGGGTCGAAGCGGGCCTCGAAGGACTCGATCAGCGCCCGTGCTGCCTCGGGGTTCGTCACGAGCGCGTCGTTGACGGTCTCAGGCGTGTACTGCGTCCCGACCTGTCGGCGATAGCGACGGTAGGCGCGCAGGATCGCGACCTGTCGCCAACCCAGGTCGGCTGCGAGGACGAGCCGGTTCAGCGAGTCGACGTCGGTCTCCTCGCGCCAGCCAGCCAGGACGGCGTCCGCGATGCGACGGCCGTCGTTGGCGAGGTCGATCGTCGAGCCGTCGGCCGGGCGGACGCCGTAGTCGTGCACGACCAGCGCCGGGCCCTCGCCCTCGAGGTGGTAGGGGATCTCTTCGGAGACGCGCAGCCCGAGGCTCTCCAGCACGGGAAGGAACCCCGACAGCTCCAGCGGATCGCCGGCGCGGTAGGCCTTGAGCCGCACCGTCGTCTCACCTCGATCTGCGTGGAGACGCACGTCCAGGTCGCCGTCGTTGCGCACGATCCGGTCGAGGTGGCCGACGTCGATGATCGCCTCGGGGAGCGGCGTCGTCTCCGGGTACTGGACCGGCAGCCGCGCGACGAAGCTGCGGGCGAGCCGGTCGGCGGTGGCCTGACCGTGCAGGCGCAGCAGCGCCGTGTTCAGGTCGTCGGCCCACGAACGGGCAAGGTCGCGGATCTCGGCCTGGAGCTGCGGTGAGGAGATGTCCGGGATGTCGCCGGATCCGAAGTCGACGTCGAACCGCGCGACGGCTTCGGGGCGGTCGCCGAGGGCAAGGTTGACCGTGACGCGCTCGGCCCCGTACCGCCGCATCAGCAGATCGGTGATCGCACGACGCAGATCCGCGTCGTAGCGCTCACGGGGGATCGCGGCCACGACGGAGACGGTGCGCGTGAACGGCTCGGTCCGCACGATGACGCGGACCTGGCGCTGCTCCTCGGCCTGGAGCAGCCCGACGAGCGTGCGATGCAGGTCATCGATGGACGCCTGGAAGAGCTCGTCCTTGGGCAACGCCTGATAGAGCGAGACGAGGGTGCGCTCGTCGTGGCTGGAACGGACGACGTCCTCGCGCTCGAGCAGCAGGTCGAGCTTGCGTCGCAGCACCGGGATCGACTGGGCCGGCTCGGCGTAGCCCTTGCGGGTGAACAGCCCGACGATGCGGAACTCGCCGGCCACGTTGCCGTTCGCGTCGACCTGCTTGATGCCGACGTAGTCCATGCGTGCTCGACGGCGAACCGTGGAGCGGGTGTTGGTCCGGCTGAAGGTGAGCAGTTCCTCGCCGTTGCGGAACCGTTCGATCATCGCGGGGTCGAGCTCGGAGACAGGAACGCACTTCGCGAACCGCGAGGACGAATCGTCGCGCAGCAGCCCGAGACCGGATCGACGAACGGTCTCGACGCACTCGACGCCGTCCTCGATCACGAGCTCGTACTCCCGAATTCCGAGCAGAAGGAAGTTGTCGTCGAGCAGCCAGCGCAGCAGCGCGACGGACTCCTCGACGATGTCCGGTGCGAACTTGCGGATGCCCCGGTGGCCAAGGCGGACGATCTGCTCCTCGAGCCGCTCGCGCATCGCCCCGAAGTCGTCGGTGGCGAGGTGGACGTCGCGCATGAGCCGAGGCAGGACCTCCCGCAGCTCGGATGCGACGTCGTCGTCGATGACGGTCGTGAGCTCGAAGTGCATGAACGCGTCGCGCGTGGTCGCAGCGCGAGACGGGACGATCGCCTTCACCTTGCCGTCCGCGCCACGGTCCAGGCCGAGGACCGGGTGGATGATCCGTCGGGTCTCGAGCCCGTGCATCTCCAGCTCGGCCGCGACGGTCGCGAGGAGGAAGGGGCTGTCTCGCAGCGTCACCTCGATCACGGTCGACGGATCGGAGACCCCGTCGAGGGCCCGGTCGGGGGTGTCGATCCGGATGGCGACGTCCTCGTCCCGGCGTCCGTCGAGCACCTTGAACGCCGAGACCATCTGCTCGGCCACCGCGTCGGCGTCCGCCAACGCCAACGTCGTCGGAGGGACGCGCTTCAGCGCAGCAGTGACGAAGGCACCGATGACCTCGGGACGGTCCTCCGCCCGCTGCTGGGCCGCATCAATGATGCGCTGCACGACGTCCGGGATCTCGTCCTCGGCTGTGCCCTCGACCGTCACTGACGACGTCATCCGTGCACGCTCCCGTGTGCTCTGGTGCGACCAGCCCTGTTGTCCGCGAAGGTAGTCCCTGAGCCGCGCCTCGCTGTGAGGCCGTACCGACCTGTCGACACGGCTCGTCCACCCGAGGCATCCGGGTGTTGCCGTGCTCCTTCGGAGCAGGTGGTCCCGGCGTGTCTCAGAGCGCCTTGGCGACCGTGCCGAACAGGTGCTCGAGCCAGAGGTTCCACACGGCCGGACACGACGAAGCACCCCACGTGGGGGTGCTTCGGTGACCTGCGATGCCGACCGGGGTCGGCGTCGGATCAGACGTTCTGGAGACGCTTGGCCAGACGGCCCTTCTTGCGTGATGCCGTGTTGGCGTGCATGACGCCCTTGGAGACGGCCTTGTCGAGCTCGCGCTGCGCGTCGACGAAGGCGGCCTTGGCGGCGTCGGCGTCACCGGTGGCAAGCGCCGTGTCGTAGCGCTTGAGGTAGGTCTTCACGCGCGAGCGGATCGCCTTGTTGCGCTCTTCAGCCTTGATGGTCTGACGGTTGCGCTTGATCTGGGACTTGATGTTGGCCATGGCGGCGGGCTCCGGGAGGAGTCGGGAGAAGCGGGTCGTCCACATCTCGGGGGGTGGTCCACACGTCACGGGCGCAGGACAACAGCCCGCCGGGACCGGTGGAGGAGGGGAACCGTACCGCGAGCGGGGCACGGGAGGCAACCACCGCGACGGTAGGCTGCGGCACTTCTTCCCCCGGTCTCCCTCCCACTCGCTGGCGCCCACGTGACCTACGCCCAGGATCGCATCCGCAACTTCTGCATCGTGGCCCACGTGGACCACGGCAAGAGCACGCTCGCGGACCGGATGCTGCAGATCACGGGCCTCGTCGACGCGCGCAACATGAAGGCGCAGTACCTCGACAAGATGGACATCGAGCGCGAGCGCGGCATCACGATCAAGGCGCAGACCGCGCGCATGCCGTACTCCCCGTCGGACGGCTCGGGCGAGTACCTGCTCAACCTGATCGACACGCCCGGCCACGTCGACTTCTCCTACGAGGTCTCCCGTGCGCTGAACGCCTGCGAGGGCGCCATCCTGCTCGTGGATGCCGCGCAGGGCATGCAGGCCCAGACCATCGCGAACCTCTACCTCGCGCTCGACGCCGGCCTCGAGATCATCCCGGTGCTGAACAAGATAGACCTCCCGGCCGCCGAGCCGGACAAGGTCGCTCGCGAGATGACCCACATCATCGGCGGCGACCCCGACGACGTCCTGCGGATCTCGGCCAAGACCGGCGAAGGGGTCCAGGCCGTCCTCGACCGCGTCGTCGAGCTCGTCCCCGCGCCGTCCGGCGACCCCGAGGCCCCGGTCCGCGCGCTCATCTTCGACTCCGTCTTCGACCCCTACCGCGGGACGCTCGTCTACTTCCGGATCGTCGACGGCGTCCTCAAGCAGGGTGACAAGCTCCGCCTGATCGCGACCGGCTACGAGTCGATCATCGACGACCTCGCGGTCCAGTCGCCCGAGGAGACGCCGATCAAGGCGCTCGGGCCAGGAGAGGTTGGCCTGCTGAGCGCGTCGATCAAGACCGTCGACGACGCCAAGGTCGGTGACACGCTCACCAAGGGCGGCAAGGGCTCGGAGCTGATCAAGCCGCTGCCCGGCTACCGCGAGCCGCTGCCGATGGTCTACTCCGGCCTCTACCCGGTCGACTCCGACGACTTCCCGGAGCTTCGCGAAGCCCTCGACAAGCTGCGGCTCAACGACGCGTCCTTCACGTTCGAGCCGGAGACGTCCGTCGCGCTGGGCTTCGGCTTCCGCTGCGGCTTCCTCGGCCTGCTGCACCTCGAGATCGTCCAGGAGCGGCTCGACCGCGAGTTCGGGATCCCGCTCGTCACGACCGCCCCGTCGGTCCGCTATCTGGTGCACCACGTCTACGAGAAGGACGAGAACGGCGACCCGCTCGTCACGGAGGTCTCGAACCCGCAGGACCTGCCGATCCCGCAGAAGATCGACTTCATCGAGGAGCCGACGGTCATCGCGATGATCATCACCCCGTCAGAGTTCGTCGGCGCGGTCATGCAGCTCTGCGAGAAGCGTCGCGGCGAGATGCAGGCGATGGACTACCTCACCGAGGAGCGCGTCGAGATCCGCTACCGGATGCCGCTCGCCGAGATCATCACCGACTTCTTCGACCAGCTGAAGTCGATGTCACGCGGCTACGCGTCGCTGGACTACGAGATGTCGGACTACCGGCGTGACAACCTCGTCAAGGTCGAGGTCCTGCTGCACGGCGAGCCCGTGGACGCGTTCTCCGCGATCACCCACCGCGACTCGGCATACGGCTACGGCAAGAACATGGTCGGCAAGCTCAAGGAGCTGATCCCGCGCCAGATGTTCGACGTGCCCATCCAGGCCGCGATCGGCGGGAAGATCATCGCCCGTGAGACGATCAAGGCGAAGCGCAAGGACGTGCTCGCGAAGTGCTACGGCGGTGACGTGAGCCGCAAGCGCAAGCTGCTCGAGAAGCAGAAGGAGGGCAAGAAGAAGATGAAGAACGTCGGGTCGGTCCAGATCCCCCAGGAAGCCTTCGTCTCCGCCCTCCGCGTCTCCAGCACCCCCAACGAGGACTGACCAGGGGCGCCCAGGGACAGGCCGATGGGGTCGATGGAATTTCTTGCCCCATGAAAACCACCATGGATTCTGCCGGCCGTCTCGTCATCCCGCATGACGCGAGGCGGCTGCTCGGGCTCGAAGGTGGCGAGGCGCTCGAGGTCATCGTCCGGGATGGGCACCTGGAGATCCGGGTCGCGGCGACGCCGATGGAGCTCGTCGAGACCGACGACGGTCTCGTCGCGCGTCCACTCGAGGATCTCCCGCCGCTCACCGCAGATGTTGTCCGGGAGGCGCTGGACGCGTCGCGTCGATGATCTGCGTCGACTCCTCGGTCGCGATCGCCGGCTTCGCGTCCTGGCACGAGCGACACGCGGACGCCGCGGCGGTCATCCATGGCAAGGTCGCCATGCCATCGCATGCGATCTTCGAGACCTGCTCCGTCCTCACCCGGCTTCCGCCGCCGCATCGCGCCTACCTGCTGATGGATGCTGCGGTCGTCTCGCTCTGATCATGAAGCGGTTCCGCTCCCGCGTCGCGCGGTCATGAGTCCGAGGTGTCGGCGTCGTATGGGCGGACGTGCTCCCACACGTTCAAGCCAACCACGATCACCCAGAGCATCGTGTTGAAGAGCAACACCTCGAACCCGAGCTCGGGGTAGCGGAACCACGGCACCACGGCCCCGATGAGCGCGAGCACGACGGCCGCGACGAGCTGGACGCGCTTGCTCCTGATGAACTGCATCAGCGGTGTTTCCCCGGGTGCGAACGCGGTCAAGCGTAGGGGCGCACGCGCTGCGCGGTGGGTGAGAAGTTGTCCACAGATCCTTGCGGAAACGAACATGAGTTCGATGCTCCCGGTAGGCTGCGGAACATGAACCAGCCGCCGCAGCCACCACATCCCGCGCTTGACGCGGATGCCTGGCCGGCAGACAGCCGGGCGTTCGTGACCGTCGACGCCACCTCGGGCGGCTCCGACCTTCGTGGCCTTCCGGTCGCGCAGCAGCAGGTCGTGCTCCTGGCTCGGGAGCTCGACCGGGTCGCTGCGGCGTTGGCTGACGCGGTCGTCGTTGCGGAGTCTGCGCCGATGGTCGGGTTGCCGACGCGGGTGTTGCTCGCGGCCGAGTGCCAGATCACCCGGACCGAACGCGCTGACCTTGCCCGCGTGTCGCGGGCACGTCGCAAGATGCCGACGCTGGATGCGGCGGCGCGTTCGGGTGAGCTGTCGACCTCGCAGGTGCGCGAGATCTCGCGTGGCTGTCACCGGATCGCCGACGTGAAGGCCGACACGCTCGACGCGATGCTCGCCCACGATCTGGAAGGCCTGCGCGCTGCTGAGCTGGCGGTCGAGGCGGACTGGATCGTCGAGCGGACCCTCGAGAACGCCCGCTCGCTCGACTCCGTGCTGGAGGGTGCCGAGGATCGTGCCGAGCGGGCCGTGTCGTTGAAGGCCACGCCGGATCTGTTCGGCGGCGGCACCATCGACGCCCGGTACGGCGCCGTCGGGTTCCAGACCGTGATGTCCGCGCTCGAGCAGCAGATGCAGGCGGGCGGCCTCACGTTGGAAGCGTCGATCGATGACGACGCACGGGGCCGCAACGCCGCAACGTTGCAGGCCGCCCAGGCTGCGGCGCTCGTCGGGATCGCGAAGGACTCGCTCGCCGGTCGTGACGGTGAGGTGACGAAGGTTGCGGTGCCGACGTTGACGTTGACCGCGACGTTGGACTCGCTCGCGGGCATCACCGATGAGCCGGGACGTCTGCTCACCAAGCTGTTCGGCGGGTCCGCGCCGGTTTCCGGCAACAAGGTCCGGGAGATCGCCGACGGAGGCGCGCACGTCCGCCTCGTGGTCCACGACGACACGGGCATCGTGAGCCAGGTCGGGGCAAGCGTCTACCGGCCTCCGGGCTGGCTGCGCGACACCATCCATGCGCTGTTCCCGCGCTGCATCGTCGCAGGCTGCGACCTGGCCGCGATGCTCTGCGATCTCGACCATCACACGCCGCACCACCTCGGTGGGGCGACCTCGATCGAGAACCTCGGGCCGTTGTGTCGGACCCATCATCGTGAGAAGGGCGCCGGCGTCTGGTCGGTCACCGAAGCAGACGGGGCGCGGGTCGTCACACATCTGGCGACCGGGCGGTTGCATCGGCAGCCGTCTCTGCTGGAACCGCGAGGTCCGACGCGGAAACGGCGGTTCGTGGATCGTCCGGATCCGGGGTGGCCCGATCCAGCTGTTCCTGAGCTCGTGATGACGTCGAGTCCGGTGGCGCTGTACCGAGCAGCCTGAACCCCAAACCACCACATGCACGCCGAGCAGGCCGCCCCACGACGGGGAGCGGCCCGCTCCGGCACGTCGTCAGGGCTGACCGCTCAGGACGCGTGCTGGCCCGCGCCGACGAGCGTCGGGGGAGGCGGCGTCGGCAGGTTCGCCTGCTGCCTGCGGATCCGGCGTGTGGCGGCGGCCAGCGCGGCGCCCCAGGCGATGGCGAGGACCACGTAGACCGCGACCCGGGCAGTGACACCGACCTCGAGCGCGAGCAGCAGCGTGCGTGCGTTGGTCGCCACGAGGAGCCCTCCGACGCTGGCGCCGAGCAGGTTCGGGTTCACCCGGCGCACGAGCCACGCTGCGATCGGGGCCGCGATCAGCCCGCCGCCGAGGAGCGCGAGGACGATGCCCGCATCGACGACGCTCGTGCCGAGCGCCAGCAGGAAGCCGATGCTCTCACCACACTTCCTGGGAAACTTTCCTTTCGACGAAACCGGGTTTCGAAGGCCTTCCGGGGCCGGTCGAGGCTGGCGCGGAGGATGGCAACGATGTGAACCGTGCACTGACAGCCCGACCGACCCACCAGGAGAGCGCCGAACGCGCACCTGATCGCGCGGCGCTTGGCCGCGGTTGCGCAGAGCAGCCGTTCCGGACCGTCGAAGCCATGAACACCAAACAACGCCACACCATCGCCCGTCAGGCTTCGGCGCCGATGTCGCTGATCGACCGCCACAAGGCCGGTCTGACCGGTGCCCGGACCGAGGTCGCCGGTCCTGACCGTCAGCTCGCCGCGATGCGCGCACATGCCGAGCGCCGCCGCCAGCTCGACGCGCAGGTCCCGTTCGACGGCCGAGCGTTGTACGTGCGCGTTGACGGCGGGCGCGCGTCAGCTGCGACCGCGGCACGGATGCTCGGCTGGGACGCCACCACGCCGCTGGATCTGTTCGTCCACGCCGGCAAGGTCATCGTCACCAGGACCGGGCCGGATTGTCCGGCTCCACGCGGAGCCGGCTCGACGCTTGACAGCTCGTTGCGGCTCAAGCTCAAGCGCGCGACCCGTGACGTGCTCGGTATCGCCGACGGCGACGAGGTCCACATGCTGGTTGACCAGGCACGCGACGTCGTGATCGTCGAGTCGGCGGTCGCGGTCATCACCAGAACCAACGCAGATCTGTACTTCCCGCTCGACGTCGCTGACCCCGCACTTGGCGTCGCGGAGATCGGCAGCTCTGCGGCTGACGAGCTCACCGTCATCGACGCCACGCAGGAGCTCGCCCATGCCAGCTGACCTGTCCGACTCCACCCCGTCTTTCCTTGCCGATTTGGCCCGACAGACCGAGCTGCTGGCCGAACAGGTCGCGGTGTTCACCGCGAACAGCGCCAGATCGACGTCCACGATCACCGTCGCGCAGTTCGTGCCGGCAGCGTCCGCGTCGATCATCAACGAACGCACGCGTGACACCTACGGGACCGGTTTCCGGCGGCTCGCAGAGGTTGGTGCATGTGTGGAGCCGAACGCGACAGGCGCGCCGCGTGACGCGTCAGCGTGCGCCCAGATCTGTGGGGGACACCGACCGCTCGGAGAGCTACTGCTACACGAGGTCACCGGTGAACAGCTTGAACGTCTTCTGATGTGGACGCTCCGTCGAACCCAGGCGGTCGCACGCGGACGGTCCCGACGTGCGCTGCTCGCAGAACGTCGCGTGCATGTCCCGGACACGACGTTGGACGACATTTCCGATGCCGACGTACGGCTCCCGCTTACCATCGGGCACGGCGCGGTCCGCAGCCTCCTGCATGCCTTGAACTACTTCTTCACGCTCGCGGTCGAGCGTGGCCATCTCGCGACCAGCCCGGTCAGTTCGACGCTGAAGCGACGGTTTGACCTGAGTCGATCGTCGACGGCTGGTGCCCGGGCGTTGCACGATTCCGAGCTTGACCATCTGCAGCAGATCGCGATGACTGACGCGAGTGACAGTGAGCTCTGGAGAGTCTTGATCTGGCTGCATCTGGAGTCAGGTGCGCGTATGGGTGAGGCGATCCGGCTGCGTCCTTCGGACCTCAACCCGGACCGGCAGACGATTCTGCTCGGCAAGAAAGGCGACAAGGAACGCTATCAGCCGGTGTCGGCAGCGCTGATCGAGACGCTGCTGACGTTCGCGGTGTCTCGAGGGGTCATGTATGACCACGAACCGTTGTTGCGCGCCAGGTACGGGACGAAGCCTGTGGCGCTCGGAGAGTCGCACTACACCGCGTTCTGGAAAACGGTCCGACGCGGAGCCTCTTGGGCAGACACCGACGTCACCACGCATTCACTTCGGAAGTCGATGGCGCAACGGCTGGAACGCAACTGTGGGGAACGCGTCGCCGAGGCGTTCCTCGGTCACGGTCGTCGCAGCACCGATTCGAACACGCCGTACCTGCGGGTCAGCGGAGACGAACTTGCGCTCGCGATCGAGGTCGTCACAGGGCTTCCGCATCCGCTGGCCGCAACCGAAGCGAAATGGCTGCCGCATGGCTAACGCCACCCGGAAGCAGCATGAGCGGCCCGACGGACGTGGTTGCACGACGTCGCCGTCATCTCACGGTTGTGCGCATGAACAACACCGCGCCTCAACCTTCGCCAGCCCCTGACTCACGACACGTCGTGCTGGAAGCCACCGGCGCAGACGGCCATCCTTTGGACTGGGCTGAAACGATCATGGCGCTCTATGAAGGGCGGGTCTGTCCAGACGACGTACACGTGCGAGTACGACCCGTCTGACGCAGCCGGTGGACTTCGTGGCTCCATGTCCGCGGAGCGCTACGCCAGGCTCCCGTGCTAATCGGTGCGGTCCCGCACATACAGCGTCCGCAAGAGGCGGTCGGTAGTTTCGATCTGCGACGTTGGCGCCAGGGGGACGCGTGAAGTCAGATCGGGGAGCGTCAGATGACGGGCGGCGACGCCACGGCCTACGCGTTGGTCGTCGTGTTGGTGCTGGTCGCTGCCGGAGCGGTCGTCACCGTGGTCACGAGGCCGCAGGGCGCGCAGATGCTCGTCGCGCGATCTGTCGACGACGCGGCTGAGGTGAACGCTGCCGAAGCTGACGCGCCCATGGACCCGCCTGTCGACCGAGTGTTCGCGTTCCAGCCTGCTCCTGTGGCAGCACAGACGCCGGCGGCGGCCGGAGCTGAGGTGCGCATGCGGATCGGGCCGGGGTGTGATGTGACGGCTCTGCCTGATCTGTTCCAGACGCCGTGGAACATCGTCGGGTGCGAGTCGGCACCGTTCAACGCTGCGGTTTCACACTGGGTTGTCGTCCTCGAGTCGGTCAATGCCGAGGAGCGGTCTTGGCAGAACACGCGCTCGATGAGGGACGTGTGGGTGTCACGGTTCTCAGATGCGCGTCGCGACGATCAGATCGCCATTCTATGGACGGACTTCTACGAGTCCTTGAATCCCGGGCTGTTCGCGATCGTGTCGGGCCCGTATCGGTCTGAGAGCGCCGCGAAGCAGGCGGCCTCAGCGATCGGCTTCGGTGCGTACTCGCGCGAAGTGTCCGGAGACCCTGAGGCGAGGTACTGCCTGGTTGAGGTCTGCGACGGGAAACGTGACTGATGGGATCGGACGTGGACGAAGTGACCTCCCGCCGCCGCGGTGTCGACTGGCTCGTCGTGGTGGGCGCGCTCGCCGCTGCCGTGATCGCAGCATGCACGGTCCTGCTGACGCAGACCGTGCAGGTGGCGGCGCCGCAGACTGCTGCCCCTGCGTTCCCGCAGTCGATCCAGCTGGAAGGGGCGGGCGGTGCGACCCTGACAGCGTCACTGGTCGTTGCCGCGCCGGGGGGCACGTACATGGCGAGCTTCGGAGATGCCGACGGGCTGTCGTTCATCGGCCAGGTAGTCACAGACGCCACCACCGACGTCGGCCTGCTCACGGTCGCGGCGTGGTCCGATGTCGGGTTCGCCGGCGAGGTGACCGTGCCGATGGACATCGCCTGCGTGTCTGGCTGCGCGGACGCTGCAGATGTGACCGTTGACGTGACCGTCGACGTGGAGCGGCGCGACGCGACAACGGTCCCGGACACGATCGCCGTGCCCGCCCCAGACCGGGCGGTCGGACAGTGGGTCCCTTCCGAGATCATCGTGGCCGCGAACATCGTGGACGATCTCGGCGGCACGGTCGACCGTGTCCGCGAAGTCGCAGCCCGTACCGGCGGCGTGATCGTGGGCGCGATCCCGTACGCAGGGGTGCTGCAGATCGCGTGGCCCGGCAACGTCGCCGCAGATCATGTTGACACGTTCCGGCAGATCGTCGGTGTGGACGACGCGTTCATCCATCAGGTGTTCGTGACGGGCGACGACAAGGTCAGCAACGACTACCCAGACGGATCCTGGGAGGACGACCCCACACAGGTCGGCGGCACCAACTGGCATCTCGAGGCCGTGAACGCTGCGGGAGCGTGGGATCTCACCACCGGCGACCGCGACGTCAAGCTTGCGGTGATCGATTCGTCGTTTCAGACGTCGCACGATGAGCTCGCCCCCAACCTTGTCGCGTCATATCCGGACGGCCAGAAACCGTCCGACAGCCATGGGACGCACGTTGCTGCGCTCGCGTGCGGGGCCGGGAACGACGGTCGAGGCATCACCGGTGTCGCGTGGACATGCGGGCTGCACACGTGGGCGTGGGAAGCGTTGGACGTCCTCGAGATCTACGACACCGGGTTCGAAGACCAAGATCGGACGACCTCTATCCAGTTCTTGAACGGGACGCTTGAAGCTGTGCGGTCGGGCGCGAGGATCGTGAACGTGTCGTTCGGAACGCAATTCACCTGCGATCCGGCCTACACCGAGGACCAGCACGTCGTCGACGCCCATAACGCGCTGTTCGACATCGCGTACTCGTACTCGGAAAGGCGGGTAGATGCCGGTCTGGGCACGCTGTTCGTGTTGACCGCAGGCAACAGCTGTCGTGACGCCCGGGAGCACGCTCCGGGAGGGTCAGTCAGCGCGGAGTTCCGTGACATCACCGTCACCGTGGCTGCGACGAACGCTGATGACTCGTTGGTGCCGCTCTCCAACTTCGGTCCGGGCGTCGACATCGCCGCACCTGGCGGGTTCGACACGACCAGATGGGCGGAGGGGCATCCCCTGAAGAACCAGTACGCGATCTGGTCTGCTCGGGCGTGCCCGGGTTGGCTCCGGCTCGAGTGCCGAGGCAACGACAAGTACACGGGCGCTGTCGGGACGTCGATGGCGGCGCCGATCGTGTCCGGGATTGCTGTGCTCGTCGCAGCTCAGCATCCGGAGTTCACCGCATCGCAGCTGCGCAGCTGCCTGCTCGCGGCGGGCGAACGGCCCGTGTCGGTACCGGACCCGTGGATGGGGAAGGCGATCAAGAAAGAATCTCCTGCAACGGCCGCGGACCTTGACGGGCTCCGCGTGATCGACGCGGAACAGGCGGTCCGCTGCGACGGCGCCGGAGCTCCGGCAGCAGCAGTCCCCGACAACCAGCTGCTGGTGCTGTCCGAAGATGCTGTTGAAGAGCTCGAGTTCGGCACGCCAGCTGACGTGGTCGTCACCCAGATGACCGAACGGTTCGGATCACCAACTTCCGACGACACGCGCCGGCTGTTCCGAGGTGTCGACCTCTGGGTGTTCGATGAGGAAGACACCGACGTCGAGGGGCAACCTGTCGGCGGCGCGTGGGTGTGGCCCGTGCTGCGCGAGACCTGCTGGGGAAACTTCTGCGTGACGTTCGGTGGGGCGAACGAAGCCGAGGCGCAGCTGACCGGATGGTCCGTCACCGGGTGGGACTGGGACGCGCCGTTGCTGGCTGCCACCCCAGACGTCGTGATCTCCGGGACCGATCTGACGATCGGCTCAACATTCGCAGACCTCGTCAGATACTTCCCGGACGCTGGCCCCTATCTGGGTGAGGGCGGGGGCGTCGGCATCGACCCGTGGGCCGGAGGGCTCTACGACGGCGTCGGGACCTGGAGGTTGCTCGGCAACACCGAACGCACGTCCGACTACCGGATTGTCTACGACGAAGGTCTCGACGCGAGCGTCATCATGCGCATGTCCGCCGGTGATGGTCCCACCTACGGGTGCTGCTGAGGACGACCGGAACTCGCATCCGGGCGCTGGACAACGCCGCGATGGAGACCGTGTGGGCCACGATGAAGAGCGAGGTCGCCCAGATCCGAGGAACCCTGGTCTTCGCGACACGCGCGGGTGCCAGAGCGTTCCTGTTCGACTACATCGAGGTGTTCTACAACCGGCAACGCCAC
>CBDTYW010000038.1:0-19482 GCA_965364735.1 uncultured Nitriliruptoria bacterium | reverse complement strand
CGGCGACCCATCCAACCCGGCCACCTACGACCCCGAGGACAACGACGAGACCCACGTCCCGCCGGCATTCGGTTGTCGGGCAACGGCGATCCAGGTCACCGGCGGGAGCTTGGGCGACTTCGACCTCGTGACGTCCAACGACCCGCTCGACCCGTGCGCCGACGACACCGCGACGCTGTCGCCGATCACGCTGGGAGGTTCGATCGGTGCGGACTCGCTCTTCGTCGAGGGAGCCTCGACCACCACGGACGCCGGCCCGGACCACGGCGCAGCGCACGCCGAGTTCACTGACGCGCTGCTCGACAGCCCCACGCTGACCATCGGCTTGGCGCTCACGGGTGCGTCAGCTGACGTCGGGGCCTCGTGCACCGGTCCGGGCGCGACGCCGACGACCACGTCGACGGGCGGCATCGCCGCGTACTCAGTGGTCCTGGGCGCCACGACGCTGGCCTCCGGCGGGCCGATCGAATCCGAGTTCGCCATCACCCTTCCGGGTGGGCTGGGTGAGATCGTCCTGAACGAGACCTTCACGGAGACGGCGCCGGACGGCACCGTCACGGTGACGCGTCGGATCGCACGAATCGACCTCGTCGGCGTCGGCAGCACCGTGCTCGGTGAGGTCGTCGCAAGCGCCAAGTGCTGAGGCGGGACCACACAACGTCCGCACCATCAGCGGCAGCGCACCTTCGGGGCGCTGCCGCTGACGCGTTTTCGTTGCATTGTCTGGTTCGTCCAGTCGGGTATCCTGACCGCTGGCGATCCTGACTTCGCCACGGGGAGTGGTCGTGAGGGGGTCGTGGACACGCCAGTGCTGGGCGCTGTTGGTGGGCCTCTGTCTGGTCACCGGGCCAGCCATGCCGGTGACCGCGGCCGAAGCTCCCCCAGCGATCACCGCCGCCGCCCAGCAACGACGCCTCCTGGGCGCCTTCGTGCTGCCCGACGGGGGCGACACGACGCACGAGGCCGTCTCCGCAGCGGTCGCGAGCCGGGAAGAGCTCGCCGGCCGCCCCTACGACGTGGCCGGGTGGTACCACTCCTGGGACGCCACCCTGCCCACCGCGCGGGAGCAGGCGAACGCCGACGCCGGACGCTGGTCGATGATCTCGTGGGCGCCGTCGGACACCGTCGAGGTCCGCGACGGGGTCTGGGACGGCCACATCACCGCGACCGCGGATCGTCTCGCGGCGTTCGGCGAGCCCGTCCTGCTCCGCTGGTTCTGGGAGATGGACGCGACACACAACAGCGCGCTCGTGCACAGCCCGGCGGCCTTCATCGCGGCGTGGAAGCGTGTCCGCACGATCTTCCGTGAGCGGGGCGCCGACGCGGTCGAGTTCGTGTGGTGTCCGACGGCCTACGGGTTCTCGGACTGGGCCGACCAGCGCGCGCTCGACTACTACCCCGGAGATGCCCACGTCGACTGGGTCTGCGCGGACGGGTTCAACTGGGCACCTGGCCGCGCCGACGCGGACTGGCGCCATGTCGACGAGATCTTCGCGGACTTCCACGCGTGGGCCGGCGGACGTTCCGTCCCGGCGATGGTCGGCGAGTTCGGCGTCCTCGAGCGCAACCCCGGTGACAAGGCAGCCTGGTACCGCACGGCCGCTGCCCGCATCCCGACGCGGCTCCCTGACATCACGCTCTGGATGGCCTTCGACACGCATCGCCGGGACGACCACGACGGCAGCGACTACGACTGGCGCGTCACGTCGACCGACTCCGCGGCCCGCGGCTGGACGGACTTCGCCTCGAGCGACGCCTTCAGCGACGTGACCCCGACGTCTGACGGCCACATCCGCATCGCCGGGGACGACCGGCATGCGACGTCGGCAGCGTGGTCGCGCGAGGCGTTTCCCCACGCTGATCACGCGGTCATCGCACGCGGCGACGACTTCGCCGACGCGCTCGGGGCGGCCGCGCTCGCGGTCGCCACGGATGGCCCGCTGCTGCTCACCGCGACCGATGATCTGCCGGACGTGGTGGCGACGGAGCTCACGCGCCTCCACGTCACCGACGTCCACGTCGTCGGCGGTGAGGCCGCCGTGTCACGTCGCGTCGTCCAGCAGCTCCGCGACCTCGGCATCACCGTCACGCGGCTGGGGGGCGGCGACCGCTGGGAGACCTCGGCGGTCGTCGCCCGGGCAGCCATCAAGGCGGGCGCGGTGACCGACGGTGCCGTCGTCGCGTCTGGCCGCGACTGGCCCGACGCCCTGGTTGCGACCAACCTGGTCGGCTCCGGAGGGGCTCCGCGCGCCGTTCTCCTCGTCGACGTCGACGCCATCCCCGACGCCACCGCCCAGATCTTGGCTGGTCAGCTCGCCGACGCAGCCCTGACGATCGTCGGTGGGAACGCGGCCGTGGGGAGCGACGTCGAGCGCAGGCTGGCCGAGGCCCACGACGTCGAGCGGGTTGCCGGGGCAGACCGCTGGGAGACGACCGTCGCGGTCGCCGACCGCTCCGTGGGACGTGGCGCGAGCCACGCCCGGATCGTCGTCGCGTCAGGCCACGGCTACGCCGACGCCCTGGCTGCCGGCGTCGCCGCGGTCGCGCTGGACGCCGTGCTCGTCCTGACCGACCCGGATGACCTCATGCGGGCACCGGCGCTGCGCGCGTGGCTTCAGCGCGAAGCAGGCTCCATCACCGCCGTCATGGTGGCAGGCGGCGAGGCCGCCGTCACCGAGAGCACCGCGACCGCGATCACGAATCGATCGCGGTGACGTGGTCGACCCAGTCCGCCCGCATCAGCGCGCGGGCCAGCGGGTCACGTGCCTGACCAGTGCGGCTCGACCAGCCGCACCCGCACTCGAGGTGCGCCTCGCCGTCACGGACGCGCACGATGGCGCGGTGCGTGGGCTCGGCCGGTCCGGCGGGACCCGCGGGCCGACGGATCGAGCGACCCGTCACCTCGTGTGCCCGGACGACCAGCCAATGCGGTCGCATCGTCCCGCTCGCCCATGGGCGGAGCCCGACGCCGCGCAGGTGACCGATCTCGACTTCAGTCGCCATCTCCACCTTGCCGCGGACGACCACGCTCCAGCCCAGCTTGCGGATCTCGTCGATCCCGTCGACCTCGAACGCCGCAGACGCGGACGATCGCGCAGCTTCCAGCTTGGACCCCGGCGCGCTGCGGAAGTAGACGTCGAACCCGTCGACGTGGTGGTTCACCGGCAGCACGTGCACGGTGGCGTCCTCGTCGACGAAGGCGAGCCGGCCCATCGGGGACGCGCGGAGCAGCCGCATGCACTCGTCGATCGCGAGGACGGTGAGATCCTGCCTGTCGACGCGGATCGGACGGGGATCGACGGGGACGACGGTCATGACGGGACCTCAGCTCGACTGACCTCCATGGTCGGCGTCGCGCACAACCCGGGAAAGGGCCGAAGGTCCCGTCCCTAGAGGACCATGGAGAGGAACTGCTTGGTCCGATCCTCCTGCGGGTTGCCGAGGAGCTCGGCCGGCGGGCCCTCCTCGACGACGACGCCACCGTCCATGAAGACGACCCGGTCGGCGACCTCTCGGGCGAACCCCATCTCGTGGGTGACGACCATCATCGTCATGCCCTCGTCGGCGAGCCCGCGCATGACGGTGAGGACCTCACCGACGAGCTCGGGGTCCAGCGCCGACGTCGGCTCGTCGAACAGCATCATCGCCGGGCTCATCGACAGCGCCCGCGCGATCGCGACGCGCTGCTTCTGCCCGCCGGAGAGCTGCCCCGGAAAGGCGGTGGCCTTGTCGGACAGCCCGACCCGCTCGAGGTTGCGGTGAGCGATCTCCTTCGCCTCGTCCGAGGATCGCTTCAGGACCTTCCGCTGCGCGATCATGAGGTTGCGCATGACGTTGATGTGCGGGAAGAGGTTGAACTGCTGGAAGACCATGCCGATGTGGGCACGGATCGCGTCGAGCTCACAGTCCAGGTCCGTGACCTCGATGCCGCCGACGAAGATGCGCCCCGACGTCGGTTCCTCGAGCCGGTTGACGCAGCGCAGCAGCGTGGACTTGCCCGAGCCCGACGGCCCGATCACGCAGACGACCTCGCCCGCGCCCACGTGGAAGTCGATGCCCTTCAGGACCTTGAGGTCCCCGAAGGACTTGTGCAGCTCGATCACGTCGATCGCGGCGTTGCTGCGGTCGCGCTGGGTCACGTCGCCAGTCATCTCGGTGCCGCTCATCGGGTTGCCTGCTGGCGACGTTCGAGCGCCGCGACGGCCTGGGTCATGGGGACGGTGACGAGCAGGTACATGAACGCGACGACGATGAGCGGCGTGGGGCTCGCGTTGGGCTGCACGAGGTCGCGTCCGAACTTCGTGAGCTCTTTGTCGAGAACGGTCGCGCCGAGGACGAAGATGAGCGAGGTGTCCTTCAGCAGGAGCACGAACTCGTTGGTGAGCGGCGGGATGATGATGCGGAAGGCCTGCGGCAGGATGATCGAGAACAGCGCCCGTGGGTACGTCATCCCGAGCGACCGAGCGGCTTCCATCTGGCCCTTGTCGACCGCCTGGATCCCGGCCCGGATCGTCTCGGCCATGTAGGCGGCGGCGACGACGCCGAGCGCGAACGAGGCCTGCCCGAGCAGCCCGCCGGGGATCTGGAAGCCGTTGAACGCGAGCGGCAGCCCGAAGCCGACCATGAAGATCGTGATCAGCGCGGGGATCCCCCGGAAGACCTCGATGTAGACGGTCGCGATCCATCGGTAGGCGCGGATCGTCGAGAGGCGCATGAGCGCGAACATCACGCCGAGGACCAGACCGAACAGGAACGACCCGGCCGTGTAGAGCAGCGTGTTCTTCGCTGCGGTCGTGATGACGTTGGGGAACATCGAAATGATGATGTCCCAGTCGAAGAAGAACCGGCGGATCTGGGACCAGTCGGGACCGAGCACGACGGCCGCGGCGCTCGCCAGGAGCACGAAGGTGAAGAAGCCTCGCGACAGCCTCGTGCGCTGAGTGGGCGTGAACCGACGCTGCGGCGGCTCGATCATGACGTCCACGCTGCTCCACTCACTCGAAGGCCTTCGTTGAACGTAGGCGCAGCAACGGGGGCCCGCAGTGATGCGGGCCCCCGTCGGTCAAGCGTGGAGATCAGGCGGTGAAGTACGCGTCGTAGATCTTCTGGTACTCACCGTTCGAACGCAGCGTCGCGAGCGCGCCGTTGATGGCCTCGAGCAGCTCGTCCTTGCCCTCCTCGGCGACCGCGAAGCCGTACTGCTCGCCGGTCGGGTAGGTCTCGACGATGCTGAAGGACTCGTCACCCTTGGCGAAGTCGGCGTTGACGGGGAGGTCCTGGATGACCGCGTCGACCGTTCCGGCCTGCATGGCGGTCAGCAGGTCACCCGGCTGCTCGAAGGACACGACCTCGGCGCCCGTGGCGTTCTCGTTCGCGTACGCCTCACCGGTGGTCGTCGACTGGACCCCGACCTTCTTGCCGTCGAGATCAGCGATCGTGGTGACCCCCGAGTCGGCGGTGGTGAGCAGCGACTGGTCGGCGTCGAAGTACGCCGCGGTGAAGTCGAGGTTCTCCTCGCGCTCAGGGGTGATGGTCATGGCGGAAGCCGCCACGTCGCACTGGTTGGAGTTCATCGCCGTGCCGGACTGGATCGGGTCGAAGCCGAGGGGCTTGACGACCATCGTCAGCCCGAGCTCGTCGGAGATCGCCTGCATCAGGTCGATGTCGAAACCGGAGTAGCCGGAGGGAGCGGACGCGTCCTCGACCTCGAACGGCGGGTACGGCAGGTCCGAGCAGACCGTGAGGTTGCCGGCGCTGATGACGGGCAGGGCGCCCGCCTCGATGACCTCATCGCCGCCGCAGGCGGTGAGAGCGAGGGCGGCGGTGGCAGCGAGGGCCACGGCACGCAGCGAAGAGCGAAAACGCATGGAGAAGTTGTCCTGATCGGGATCGACGGTGTCGTCCGAGCCTAGGACTGCCAGCGCGGCCACCGCTACTACCTCGGTAGTCGTCCGCGCGGGGGACGCACGGCTCAGGCCGTGGGGTCACCGTCGGCTGCGAGGACCTGCTCGGCGACCTGCTTCATCGTCTGACGACGCTGCATGGCCTGTTTCTGGATCAGCCGGAAGGCGTCCGCCTCGCTCATGCCCTGACGCTCCTGCAGCACGCCCTTGGCCTTCTCCACGATCTTGCGGGCCTCGAGCCGGCCCTGGAGGTCATCGACGGTGGCTTCGAGCCCGCTCATCTCGCGGAACCGACCCGCAGCGATCTCGACCGCCGGGAGCAGGTCGTGCTTCTGGAACGGCTTGACGAGGTAGGCCATGGCGCCTGCACGGCGGGCCTTCTCGACGAGGTCGCGCTGAGAGAACGCGGTCAGGATGAGGATGGCGGAGAGGCGCTCGTTGGCGATCTGCTCCGCGGCCGCGATGCCGTCCATGATCGGCATCTTGACGTCGAGGATG
The DNA here is from genome assembly GCA_965364735.1 of uncultured Nitriliruptoria bacterium. GTDB lineage: Bacteria > Actinomycetota > Nitriliruptoria > Nitriliruptorales > Nitriliruptoraceae > CBDTYW01. The sequence continues at coordinate 13,081 of CBDTYW010000038.1, read as the reverse complement.
ACGAGGTCCGGCTTGAGCTCGCGCGTCTTGTCGACGGCGGACTGCCCGTCGGCGACCTCGGCGACGACGTCGAAGCCCTCCTCGATCAGCATCTCCTTGAGGTCGAGGCGGATCAACGCCTCGTCCTCGGCGATGAGGACGCGAGTCGGACGCATGGCGGCGTCGTTCGTGGCGTCGGCGGACGAGGTCACGTCGTCGGTGGTGTCGGTCACAGCGTCTCCAGCTCGAACAGGCGGTCCAGGTGACGGTCGCGTTGCTCGCCGAGCTCGGCGATGCGTGCGCGTGTCTCCTGGAGTTGTCCGTGATGGCGGTCGAGGTCGGTTGCGGCGGTTCGCCACTCGCGGTCGGCGAGCGGTGTCTGGGACACCAGCTTGCGTGTTTCCGCGTTGTCCGCGAGCTCTCGCAGGTAGTCGACCTGCTCAGCGAGCACGCGTTCGTTCGCGCGCTCTCTGCGGAGCGCGTCCTGAACTCGCGTCAGGCGGTCTCGGAGACGCGCCGCTTCTCGCTGTGACGTGGTCGGTCCACCCATGACAGGTCTCGGACGTTGGACACGCAGCCTACTCAACCTCACGCAACCCTCACGCGCCGAACGTGAAGAACGAGCGTCAGCTCTGGCCTCGGTGGCCTGAACCGCCTGAGCGGAGCGGAGAACGAGCGAGGCAGTTGCCAAGCTGGAGGAGCGCAGCGACGACGGCAACTGCAAGGAGCGTCAGTACCCCGAGTGGGATTCGAACCCACACTTGCGCGAGTTTGAGACGCGTGCCTCTGCCAGTTGGGCTATCGGGGCCCGGGCGGGAGGCTAGCGGGATCGGGCGGGCGGACCAGACCGGTCGGACGGGGCCGGGGCCTCGGTGGCGTCGGTAGGTTGCGGCACTCCCTTTCTTCCTCCGGATCGTCCGATGCTCAACCGTCGCGTGCTCGGCACGACCGCCCTCGCCGTGGCGTTGTTGTCGGCGTGCTCCGGTGCTCCTGCCGCTGCGCCGAGCCCATCTGCAACGACTTCCGAGCCGACGGCGACCGCGACTCCGACGGCGACTGCGACCCCGACGGCAACGGCGACGGCAACCGAGACCGAGCCGGTCGAGCTCACCGCCGCAGAGCTCGCTGAGCTCGGCATCAACGAGCTCGGGCGGATCCCGGTCATCGAGTGGCACAAGATCCAGGACGCCGACGGGGACTGGGAGAACTCGCTCGCCACCTTCCGCGCGCAGCTCGAGCGGCTGCGCGACTCCGGCTACCGCCCCGCCACGGTCGAGCAGCTCGCGACCGGCCGGTTCGACACGCCGCTCGGGATGACGCCGGTCCTGCTGACGTTCGACGACTCCTACAAGGAGCACATCTTCTTCGACGAGGACGGTGAGCCGGACCCGGACTCGGTCGTCGGGATCCTCGAGGCCATGGCGGCGGACGACCCGACGTGGGAGGCTCGCGCCACGTTCGCGTTCTACTGGCCGTACCCGTTCCGCGAGACCGAGCCGGACGTGATCGCCGCGAAGCTGATCTGGCTGGCAGAGCACGGCTACGACCTGTCGAACCACTCGGAGCTGCACGAGAGCCTGCGTGACCTCGGTGACGCCGGCGCGACCGCCTCGCTCGCCCGGTCGGAGATCCGGCTTCAGGAGATCGTGCCGGGCCATCGGCTCACCTCCCTGACGCTGCCGTTCGGGATGTCGCCGCGCAACCCGGAGATCGCCCGGACAGGAACGTTCGAGGGCCACACCTATGAGCACGACCTGGTCTTCGAGGTCGGGTTCATGCCGACGCGGTCCCCGAACCACGTCGAGTACGACCCGATGAGCGTCCAGCGTGTCCTCGCCCGCGTCGAGGTGTTCGACGAATGGATGACCTGGCTCGACGCCGAGCCCGAGCGTCGGTTCCTGTCCGACGGAGCACCCGAGACCGTGACGTTCCCGGAGTCGTGGCTCGACGTCGCGGCACCGCGCCCCGATCTGGCAGCCAGGACCTACGTCCGCTGAGCGGCCGCCGCTTCGACGTCCGCCCGACGAAGTCCTGCCCAGCCGCCGCTGATCCTGCCCGACCGCGCAACGGCTGTTGCGTGCGCGCCGCGCTACCTAGGATCGCGGGATGCCCACGATCACCGGAGCTCCCCCCGTGACTGCTGCTGCTCACGCCCAGCCCGTCCGTCGCATGATCGCGCTCGTCGCGACGCTCATGACGGCGCTCACCCTGCTGGGCGCGCCGCCTGCGGTTTCACAGACCGACGAGGCTCCGCCCGGCGCGGCCGTCGGGGCCCCGGCGGCAGGTGGCTTCACGCTCGTGAAGAACCTCAGCCCGAGCGTCACCTGCGATGGCCCGTACCAGGGCGGGATCGTGAACACGTACTTCCAGCGCGGCGACTGCATGCGTCTGGACTTCACCGTCACCGAGACGGCTCCGACGGATCCCGTCCGCGTCGACTACTACGGCCCGAACGACACCGAGCCGTTCGCGACCGACATGGCCTCGTCCTCGGACGCAGCGCTCAGCGAGTTCCGCACGATCATGCTGACCGACAACAGCTGGAGCCCCGGCAGGGTGCGTGCGGAGATCTTCTCGAACAACACGCTCGCGGGCGCAGCCGAGATCGTCTTCAACTACCTCCAGGCTCGCTTGTCCGTGGGTGCCTCGGAAGCCGGCGGCTACTTCGCTCCTGGCGAGGACATCAGCGTCAGCGGCACGATCGAGGAGATCAACGAGGTCGGGGTCAACGAGCAGCGCACGCCGGTCGGCGCGAGCTTCCGCCTGCGCGCCACGGACTCCGACGGGACGGAGCTCGGGATCTTCCCGCCGCTGTCGGACCCGGCCTTCACGGCCAGCGGGAACGGCACGTTCGACGAGACGATCCCCGGCAGCGCCACCGCGGGGGTCACGCCGGACATCACGACGAACTTCCGCCGGGCCATCCGCATCGAGGTCATCGAGGCGAGCTACGTCGATGACGCCACTGGACCGTGGTACGCGAAGCGCGCTGGAGCCACGGCCGCGACGATCGGCGTCCTCCCGGACAGCCTGCTGCTCGAGGCGAACTTCACGTCGTCGGTCGGCTGGGTGAAGCCCGGCGAGAGCTACCCCTTCCGCATGATCGTGCGGAACCTGACCGGAACCGAGATCACGAACGCGGCCGTCACGGTCGCCCCGATCGACGGGACCACCTACACCGCGGTGACCCCGGTCGCCGTGGAGGGCGGCAGCGCCGGCACGGCGGCGGTCAACGGCGACGGGTCCATCACCTGGACCCTCGGCAACGTCCCGACCGGCTCGTTCGGCGGACCGTCCGTGCGCTCCATCATCGTGAACGCGACCGCGGACACGACGGACCAGGACCCGCAGATCGTCTGGAAGAACCTGTCCTCGACGGGCGTGCTGACCCACGACGGGCTGGCCACGCCGGTCTCGCAGACGGCGCACGGCCCCAAGGTCATCCCGCCGAAGTCGACCTACGAGTCGGCTCGCTACGGCGACCGTCCGTTCCCGGTCGTCCCCGTTGCGTTCGCGGACCGTCCCCCGTCCTCGATCTCCGGTGACAACGTCGCGGCCGTCATCAACGACCCGGCGGAGCCCGGCTCCACGTTCAACCTGTTCCAGGAGATGAGCTACGGCCAGCTCTACCCGAACGGCACGGTGCCGTCAGCTGGGATCGGTCAGGCCGACTGGGACGACTACCCGTACGACTTCCACACCGCGCAGACCCCGCCTCCGAACACGTGCTCCGGCGCCCACTTCCCCGAGTTCGCCGGGACCCCGTTCCTCCCGGAGCGCATCCTCGACGGCTGGTACCACCTGCCCGGGAACACGGGCTACTACGGCCAGGACGCTGGCGGCTCCGCCATCTCGCCGGTCGCGTCGTCGATCGACGCCGGCTGCGGTGACACCGGCAAGTCCGTCTACGACGCTGCGGCGATCGCGGACCCGGAGATCAACTACTCCGACTTCGACACCGACAAGGACGGCGTCGTCGACTTCTTCATGATGATCTTCGTCGGCGTCGGCGGCAACGGCGTCTCGCAGACCTCCGCCCCGCCCTACGACAACATCTGGCCGCACTCCTCCACGCTCGAGAGCGGCTTCTGCGACGCGGACACGGGCCTCTGCGGCTACATCTCCGACGACCAGCTGCACGACCTCGAGGACCGTCCGCTCTGGTTCACCGACCTCGGTCGCACGGCCATGACGACCGAGGACATGGGCGAGGAGCTCATCGTCTTCACCCGCGTCGGCCCGTACAACGTGAACCCCGAGTCGGCGCTGGACAAGGCGTCGGTGATCAGCCACGAGTACGCCCACTCGCTCGGCCTGCCGGACTACTACTCCGGCGCCGGCGTGACCGGCACGACGCAGTTCTACGGCACGTGGAACCTGATGGCGTCGGACTACTCGCAGAACATCGACGTGCAAGGCCGTCAGGAGCTCGGCTGGGTGATCCCGCAGGTGCTCGACACCAACTCCTCGCTGACCATCGAGGACATGCAGGAGGCGAAGACCAACACCCACGAGATCACCTGGCAGCAGCCTGACGGCACGCCGTACACGTTGACCGGCCCGACGGTCGACAACGGCGAGGCGTACGGCGTCCGCCTGCCCGCCAAGATCCTGCTGGACCCGGCGCTCGTCGAGAACGGCGGCTCCCCGAGCCACGTCTGGTGGTCGCAGTCCGGGAACTCCTTCGACTGCGGGCCGACGGCAGCGCACAACCTCGACATCCGCATCCCGGAGCTCGAGGACATCGCGCCCGGCACCGACGTGACGCTCGAGTTCGCGAACTACTGGGACATCGAGTGGGACTTCGACTACGGCTTCGTGCTCGTCACCACCGACGGCGGTGACACCTACACCTCGCTCGCTTCGGAGAACGGCTACACGACCCCGGCGACGCAGAACCCCAACAACAACCAGTGCCTCGCGCGCTACGGCAACGGCCTCACCGGCACCTCCGGCGCCTACGACAACCAGGGTCTCGGCCCGGACCTCGACCGCGCTGCCGGCGAGCAGACGCCCGGCGACCGGTTCCTGCCGGACTCCTACGATCTGACCGCGTTCGCGGGCCAGGACGTCACGCTGCGGTTCTCGTACTCGACCGACGTCGGGCTCGCCCGTCCGGGCTGGTTCATCGACGACCTGACGGTCCGCGCAGGCGACGACGTCCTCTACTCGTCGGACTTCGAGACCTCGGGCCAGAGCCAGGACACGCGGGTGTTCAACGGGGCCTGCCGGGAGGACCTGAAGACCGGACCGACGTGCACGGACGGCTGGAGCTACATCTCCTCCGAGGAGGGCTCCCCCGCCGACCACGCCTACTACTTCGAGCTTCGTGACCGCGTCGGCTTCGACTTCGACGGTCGGGGCGAGGCGGACCGCGGATCCATCGGCTGGCAGCCCGGCATCTCGCTCGCGTTCACCGACGAGGCGCTCGGCTACGGCAACTCGTCGCGGTCCGACCGACCGAACCAGCACGTGATCGACGCGGCGCCGGACCCGGGCAACCTGTCCCCGAACCTCGACGACGCGGCCTTCGTGCCGGGCGGCCCACGCGCGACGTTCTCGGACTTCGGTGAGGGTCACGTCGACAACTACACCGACCCGGGGCGTGAGGACAACCAGCTGCGCTTCGACTTCAACTGCCTCGAGCTCGAGGTGCTGTCGATGACCAGCGGTGGCGCCGGAGCCGATGACCTGCCGTCGCCGCTGCGCGCGGACGTGCAGGTCACCACCGGCGGAGGCTGCGGCGTCTGGGACTACGGCTACTCCGCCGTCGAGGCCGTCACGCCCGGCTCGATCCCGGTCACCCGTGTCGCGGGTGACGACCGGATCGACACCGGCATCGAGAACTCGAAGAAGAGCTTCCCCGACGGCGACGCCGGCGCTGTGGTGCTCGCACGGTCCGACAACTTCGCTGACGCGCTCGCGGGAACGCCCCTCGCGGCAGCGAAGAACGCGCCGCTGCTGCTCTCACGTACGGCGTCGCTGGACCCGCGGGTCCGTGCGGAGATCGATCGAGTGATCACCCCGGGCGACGGCGTGCTGTCCACGGGCGACACCGTCTACATCCTCGGCGGCACCTCAGCGATCTCCCAGGAGGTCGAGGACGAGCTCTCCGGGGCCGGCTACGAGGTGGTGCGCCTGGAAGGCCCGACGCGCTTCGAGACCGCGGTCGCGATCGCGGGTGAGACGAACGCCTCGCCGGACACGGTGTTCATCGCCCGGTCGCACGACTTCGCGGATGGACTCGTCGCCGGCGCGGCGGCGGCGAAGCAGAACGGCGTCGTCGTGCTGACCCGGGCGGACACCTCGAACGCGGTCACCGACGCGTACCTCGCGACCCAGCCGGAGGCGAAGCAGTTCGCCATCGGCGGCGGCGCTGCCCGGGCCTACCCGGACGCCGACGGGATCGTGGGCGACAACCGCTACGCAACGGCCGTGGCCGCGGCGAAGAAGTTCTTCAGCTCCCCGGAGCTGCTGGGCATCGCCCGCGGTGACGACTTCCCCGACGCGCTGACCGGTGGCGCGAACGCCGCGCTCGCCGGCGCCCCGATCCTGCTCACGCCGCCGACGTCGCTGTCGGTGGACACCCGCGGCTATCTCTGCGAGGTCCGTGGCTCGGCGACCGAGGGCCGGATCTACGGTGGGACGGCCGCGGTGAGCGGCGCGGTCCAGGCGGACATCCAGCGCCGCCTCAACGGCGAGGGCTGCTGAGGGTCAGACCAGCGAAAGCGTCTGCGCGTCTCGTCGACGAGACACCTCCTCGCTGGGCGTGCCCGCACCTGACCGTCACGGCGGGCAGGATCGGGAGACGCAACGAGGAGGTCGAAGATGTTCGTCATGAACGCGTGGTACGTCGCCGCTTGGTCGCATGAGGTCATCGGGGCCCCGGTGCGTCGGATGATCTGCGAGCTCCCGATCGTGCTGTTCCGACGGATGGACGGCACGGCGGTCGCCCTCGCGGACCGCTGTGCCCATCGCGGGTTCCCGCTCTCAGCCGGACGCGTGATCGACGACACGATCGAGTGCGGCTACCACGGCTTCCAGTTCGGCTGTGACGGCGTCTGCACGAAGGTCCCCGCACAGGAGCGGATCCCGCGCGGTGCCCGCGTCGCCGCGTACCCGGTGGTCGAGCGCGACGGCTGGATCTGGATCTGGACCGGCGACCCGGACCTCGCCGACGAGGGCGGCGTCCCGGACACCCATTGGATGTCGGACCCCGCATGGGCGTGCAACTACCACTCGGTCGAGTTCGCCTGCCGGGCGGAGCTCATCCACGACAACCTCCTCGACCTCACCCACGAGTCGTTCATCCACACCACGACCGTGGGCGATGACTACATCTACGAGCACGGGATCACCGTCGAGGTCGACGGCGACGTCACGACCGTCGACCGGCTCATGCCCGACGTCGAGGCGCCGCCGCTCTACGCCGACACGATGGGCATCGACGGCCTGTGGGACCGCTACCACACGACCGTGCTGTACCCGCCGGGCTACCTGCTGCTGCACTCCGGGATCACCGGCCAGGGCAAGCCCCGCGAGGAGGGCTTCTCGATCAAGGTGCTCAACGGCATCACCCCGATCGACGCCCACACCTCGCACTACTACTACTGCTTCGCCCGGAACTTCGCGGTCGACGACGATGCCGCCACGGCCGACCTGCAGAGGGGCCTCGGGATCGTGCTCGAGGAGGACGCCGAGGCCATGCGCCTGCAGGAGATCGGCGTGCAGCAGCGCCCCGACGGAATGCGCGACGTGCTGATCGCCCAGGACGCCGGGATCGGCAAGGCCCGCAAGATCATGGCCCGGCTGCTCGCTGCGGAAGCCTGATGTACCTCCACGTCGCCGCTGATGGCAGCACGGTCCTCGCCTGCTCGCCCGACACTGCCGAGCGCGACGAACCGTGGCGCTGGACGCTGCGTCTCGACGACGGCGCGGTCAGCGTCGACGTCGCCGACGGTGTGATCGCGGAGCAGTCCGAGCACGTGGCGGCGGTCACGCTGCACCGTGCCGCCGGGACGTTGGTCGCGGTCGTCGGGATCTCGGGATCCTGTGAGGTCCGCCCTGCGGATGGCCCGTGGGCGCGTGACGTCGGCCCAGGCGACCTGTTCGTCGCCGAGGACGACCGCGCCGAGCCGATCGCGTTGCAGCCCGCCGACGACACGACCCGCGTCACCGTCGTGGTCATGCGCAACGCCGACGGCACCGCCCTGCGCTGGGTGCCGTAGAAACTCAGCGGGCGATGGCTGCGGCGATCGTGAGCAGGGTCATCGCGGTGACCATCACGGTGCGGCCCTCGTGGTCGGTCGTGGCGTCGACCTCGACCAGGTCGAAGCTGCGGACGCGGTCGTCGACCGCGAGGAGCTCCGCGGCGATGAACAGCTGCTCGGGCGTGAGGCCGCCGGGGCGGGCGCCGGGGCAGGCGGGGGCGAATGCGACGTCGAGGACGTCGATGTCGAGGTCGACGTGGATCACGTCGACGTCCGTCAGCTGCGTGAACGCTTGCGCGATCGCGGCTTCGATGCCGTCGGCGTGGACCTGCGGGGCGGTGATGATCCCGATGCCGCGCTCGTGGCACCAGGCTGCGTAGTCGGCGGAGTTCGTGAACCGGCCGATGCCGATCTGCACGACGTTGGTCGGGTCCAGCCCATCGGCGATCAGGCCGCGGATCGGGGTGCCGTTGCGTGGACCGTCGTCGAGGTGGCGGACGTCGTGGTGGGCATCGAGGGTGATCACGCCCACGCGAGACAGGTCGTTGCCATGAAGACCGGTGACGATGGGGCGCGTCACGGCGTTGTCGCCGCCGAGGAAGATCGTCGTGCGCGGGGCGTCATCGAGGTCGCTGCAGCGGTTCTCGATCGCGTCCATCGCGTCCTGCAGTGGGAGATCCGCGATGGGCCAGTCGCCGAAGTCCTCGACGCGCAGCCGCGCACCGAGGTCGACGCCGTGGGTCGGGTCGAACGGCGACAGGCGTGCCAGCGCCTGACGAACGGCGGCAGGAGTCTGGTCAGCGCGCGAGGGGCTGATCGAGCCGACCGACGACGGTACGCCGACGACGCGGAGCAGCGGGGCGTCTGAGGGCGCGCCACCGCTGCCAGCGAGCCAGGCCGAGGCACGCGGCCACTGCGGATCGTCGCCGGCGGGTGGGCGGGCGAACGTCACGCGACGGCCTTCCCGTGCTGTATGACGGTGTCGACGAGCGGAACGCCGGGCCGGTACGCGAGGTGGACGAAGCTCGGGGCGTCGAGCACGAGCAGGTCGCCACGCGCGCCGACCGCGATGCGTCCGACGTCCGTCCGGCGCAGCGCCGCCGCTCCCCCGGCCGTCGCCGACCAGAGCGCCTCGCTCGGCGTCATCCGGCAGTCGCGGACGGCCAGCGCGATCATCAGCGGCATCGACGTCGTGAACGAGCTGCCCGGGTTGCAGTCCGTGGCGATCGCGACGGTGACGCCGGCGTCGATCAGCCGTCGTGCGTCCGGGTAGGGCGAGCGCGTCGAGAACTCCGCGCCCGGCAGGAGCGTCGCGACGACGCCGCTGTCCGCGAGCGCGGTGACGTCGTCGTCGGTGAGGTACGTGCAGTGATCGGCCGAGGCCGCCCCGACCTCACAGGCGACCTGGACGCCGGGTCCGAAGCCGAGCTGGTTCGCGTGCACACGTGCCATCAGGCCCGCGGCGGCACCGGCAGCGAGGATCGTGCGCGCCTCGACGGCACCGAACGCCCCGTCCTCGACGAACACGTCGATCCAGCGTGCGTGCGGGGCGACGGCGGTGAGCATCTCGCCGGTGACGAGGTCGACGTAGCCCGCGACGTCGCCCGCGAACTCCGGCCCGACGACGTGCGCGCCGAGGAACGTCACCTCGTCGGTCAGCGACGCGGCGACGGCGGCCGAGCGGCGCTCGTCGGCGACGTTCAGCCCGTACCCGGTCTTGATCTCGATCGTCGTCGCGCCCTGATGCAGCAGCTCTCGCGCCAACCGGCCTGCGTTCGCCGCGAGCTCGAGGTCCGACGCCGCACGCGTTGCGGTCACCGTCGACTGGATGCCACCGGCCGAGTAGGCCGCACCCTCCATCCGCGCCGCGAACTCCGCCGCCCGGTCCCCGGCGAACACGAGGTGCGCGTGCGAGTCGACGAAGCCCGGGACGACGGCCCGCCCCGCGGCATCGACGACGTCGTCCGTCCCCGGTGCAGCTGCAGCATCACCGATCCACGCGATCACGCCGTCCTCGATCACCACGGCGGCGTCACGCCGAGACCCCTCGTCCGGGTCACACGTCGAGAGCTCGCCGATGTTGGCGACCAGGAGCGACGTCATCCGGCGTCGCCCTCGCGCATCGGGACGCGGACGCCGTTGCGGTCCGCGGTGTCGACGGCCTCGTCGTAGCCGGCGTCGACGTGGCGGATGACGCCCATCTCCGGGTCGTTGGTGAGCACCCGGTTGAGCTTCTCCGAGGCGAGCTCGGTGCCGTCGGCGACGGAGACCTGGCCGGCGTGGATCGAACGTCCGATGCCGACGCCGCCGCCGTGGTGGATCGAGACCCAGCTCGCGCCGGACGCGACGTTGACCATGGCGTTGAGCAGCGGCCAGTCGGCGATCGCGTCGGAGCCGTCCTTCATGGCCTCGGTCTCCCGGTAGGGCGAGGCGACGGAACCACAGTCGAGGTGGTCGCGCCCGATGACGATCGGGGCGTCGACGAGGCCGTCGGCGACGAGCTGGTTGAACGCCTCGCCGGCCTTGTCGCGCTCGCCGTGGCCGAGCCAGCAGATGCGTGCCGGGAGCCCTTCGAACTCGACGCGGTCCTGCGCCATGCGGATCCAGCGGTGCAGCGCCTCGTTCTCGGGGAACAGCTCGAGGACCTTCTCGTCGGTCGCGCGGATGTCTGCCGGGTTGCCCGACAGCGCGGCCCAGCGGAACGGGCCCTTGCCCTCGCAGAACAGCGGACGGATGTATGCCGGCACGAAGCCGGGGTAGTCGAAGGCGCGGTTGTAGCCACCGAGCTTGGCCTCGGCGCGCAACGAGTTGCCGTAGTCGAACACCTCAGCGCCGGCGTCCTGGAAGCCGACCATCGCCTCGACCTGCGTCGCCATCGACTCGCGGGCGCGCTTCGTGAAGCCGGTCGGGTCGTCGGTGCGCTCACGGTCCCAGTCCTCGAACGCGACATCCGCCGGGAGGTAGGCGAGCGGGTCGTGCGCGGAGGTCTGGTCGGTGACGACGTCGATCTCGACGCCACGTCGCAGCAGCTCGGAGAACACGTCCGCCGCGTTGCCGAGCAGGCCGACGGACAGCGCACGACCTTCGGCCTTGGCGGCCATGACGCGGGTGATCGCGTCGTCGATGTTGTCGGCGGCTTCGTCGAGGTAGCGCTTGGCGATGCGCCGGTCGATGCGGGTCTGGTCGACGTCGACGGCGAGGCAGACCCCGTCGTTCATCGTCACGGCCAGCGGCTGTGCACCGCCCATGCCGCCGACGCCGCCGGTCAGCGTGATCGTGCCCTTGAGCGTCCCGCCGAAGCGCTTGTCGGCGATCGCGGCGAACGTCTCGTAGGTGCCCTGCAAGATTCCTTGGGTGCCGATGTAGATCCACGACCCGGCCGTCATCTGGCCGTACATCGTCAGGCCCTTGGCGTCGAGGCGTCGGAACTCGTCCCAGTTCGCCCAGTCCGGCACGAGGTTGGAGTTCGCGAGGATGACGCGCGGCGCCCACTCGTGGGTGCGCATCACGCCGACGGGACGGCCCGACTGCACGAGCATCGTCTCGTCATTCTTGAGCGTGGTGAGCGTGCGCGTGATCGCGTCGAAGCTGTTCCAGTCGCGGGCGGCCTTGCCGGTGCCGCCGTAGACGATGAGGTCATCGGGGTGCTCGGCGACCTCCGGGTCGAGGTTGTTGTGGAACATCCGCAGCGCGGCCTCCTGCCCCCAGCCGAGGGTGGTGAGCTGCGAGCCACGGGCGGCGCGGACGGGACGGGGACCAGACATTGCGGTTCCTTCTCTCAGGCCAGCGGCCCGGTGACGGCTTCGACGGCGGCGAGCAGCCGTCCGGACATGACGAGGTCGGTGGCGCCGGCGATGTCGTCGGCCATGAAGCGGTCGGGGCCGGGGCCCTCGACGGTTTCGCGCAGCGCCGCGACGGCGGCGCCGGTGGCGAGGCCTGGCTGCAGCGGTGCGCGCAGGTCGATTCCCCGGGCTGCCGTCATCACCTCGATGGCGAGCACGCGGGCGAGGCCGTCGACGGCGCGACGCAGCTTGCGGGCCGCGTGCCAGCCCATCGCCACGTGATCCTCCTGCATCGCGCTCGACGGGATCGAGTCGACCGACGCCGGGTTGGCGAGACGCTTGAGCTCGCTGACGATCCCGGCCGCGGTGTACTGCGCGATCATCAGGCCGGAGTCGACGCCCGGGTCGTCGGCGAGGAACGGCGGCAGGCCGTGGCTGCGGGCGACGTCGAGGAAGCGGTCCACGCGACGCTCGGACATCGACGCGACATCCGCCGTGGGGATCGCGAGGAAGTCGAGCACGTGCGCGACGGGCGCCCCGTGGAAGTTGCCGTTGGAGACGACGCGGCCGTCGTCGAGCACGACCGGGTTGTCGATCGACGCCGCGAACTCGCGCTCGGCGACCATGCGCGCGTGGTCGACGGTGTCACGGGCCGAGCCGAGCACCTGCGGCGTGCAGCGCAGCGAGTAGGCGTCCTGGACGCGGGTGTCCTCGTCGTTGTCGTGGCTGTCGACGATGGGCGAGCCGGCCAGCAGCCGCACGAGGTTCGCGGCGCTCTGCGCCTGCCCGTGGTGCGGGCGCATTGCCTGCAGCTCCGGGGCGAACGCCGAGTCGGTGCCGAGCAGGCCCTCGACGCTCATCGCGGCGGCGATGTCGGCGACCTTCAGCAGGTGGTCGAGGTCGGCGATCGCGAGCAGCAGCATCCCGAGCATGCCGTCGGTGCCGTTGATGAGCGCGAGGCCCTCCTTCTCCTCGAGCACGATCGCCTCGATGCCGGCAGCCGCCATCGCCTCGGCTGCGGGGGCGGCGGTGCCGTCGTCGGCGAGGACGTTCCCTTCACCCATCAGCACGAGCGCGGAGTGGCTGAGCGGGGCGAGGTCGCCGGAACAG
>CBDTYW010000037.1:0-19496 GCA_965364735.1 uncultured Nitriliruptoria bacterium | reverse complement strand
GCCGGTGCCGACGGCGAGCGCCCAGCCTTGCGCGGCGGGGTTCGACGGAGCCGGCGCGGCGCTCGGCGCAGCGGGTGCGGCTGGGAGCTGGCCGGTCGAGTAGTCGAGGCCGCAGACCTCACAGAACGCCTCGCCGGCCATGCGCGGCGTGGCGCAGTTCGGGCAGTTGCCGACGTGGCCTTCCGGGGCAGCGGCTACTTGGGCCTGCGGAGCGGGAGCGGGATCGACCATCGCGACGCCGCAGGTGTCGCAGTAGTCGAGGGCCTCGGACGCGTGCCCGTCCGGGCAGACGGTGACGGCCATCAGGCACCCCCGGTGTTCGTGACGCGGACCGTCCGCGTCGAGCGCGTGTCGAGCTCCATCTCGTCGAGCTGCTCGACCTTGGCCTTGAGACGCACGGTGCCCGTCGCCGGATCTTCGACCTCGACGACCTTCGCGAGCATCCGGATCGTGCCAGCGTTGCCGGACTCGTGCGCGAGCTTCACGGCCTTGCCGAGCTTGATCGTCGCGTCGGCGTGGTCGCCGGCACGCCGAGCCGCAAGACCTTCCTGGATGGCCTTCGCGAGGTCGGCCTGACCGGTGTAGTGGGCGACCTGCGGGTCGATCCGTGTGGTGAGCGCGTGGTCCTCGGTCCAGACGGCGCGGACGAGACCCTGCGAGGCGTCATCGCCATCGATGACCAGCGTGACCCGTGCGGCGAGCTTCTCCTGCCCGACGTCGCCGGCCGGGACCTTGACGCTGAGGTGGTAGTCGCGGGACTCGCCGGGCGCCCACGAGCCGGTCGACCACGATCGCGCCAGCGGCCCGGAGTCCCGTGAGGCCGAGGTGATGTCCTCGATCGAGGGCGACACCTGCTTGAGGTGGTTCACGGTCGCACCCTTCGGGTTCCAGACCTTCAGCGAGACGTCGCGGACCGTCTTGCCGAGGGCCCGGTCGAGGAACGCGACGAAGTCGTCCTCCATCGCGTCGGCGTCCTTGACGATGTCGAGCTCGCCCATGAGCGAGGAGGTGATCGCGCGCAGCTCGTCGACGACCCATGCTGCGCCGACGCCGCGCGCGTCGCACTGGAACGCTCCGACCGACTTCGCGATCGCGGTCTGGAGCTTCGACGGCGGCTCGCTCTCGTTCTTGCCGTCGGTGATCAGGTACGCGGCCTTGATGGCGTCGTCGTAGCCCTCGAACATCTCGCGGGCGAGGTCGAGCCACGTCGAGATCGCGGTGCCGCCGGACGGCTGGAGATCGTTGGCGGCCTTCGCGGCCTCTGCGCGGGTCGCGGCGTCGGCGACGGCCATGTCGCGGCCGCGGCTCGGGTAGACGAGCTGCGCGGTGTTGTCGCCGGAGATGACGCAGAACCGGGTCCCGTCGGGGATCGCGATGACGGCGGCGACGGTGGCCTTGCGCGCCGCGATGATCTTTGACATCGGGTTCGACATCGAGCCCGACGTGTCGATGACCAGCGCGATGCAGCGCTCGGCCGCTCCGCCCGACGGGAGGTCATCCGGGGCGGTCACCGTGATCACGGCGTGCACTTCCTGCGCACCCTCGGACAGGTACTCGTTCTGATGGATGTTGGCGGTGAAGGTCACGTGGACTCCTCGGGGGCGAGCTGGGGTTCGGGAGGCTGGACGTCGAGCACGACGACGGTGATGTTGTCGTGTCCGCCGGCGTCGACGGCGAACTGGACGAGACGGCGAGCCTGCGCGATCGGATCTCCGTCGGGAAGCAGGTCGCGCAGATGGGCAGGTGTGGGCACGTAGTTCCAGAGCCCGTCGGAGCAGAGGATCAGCCGGCCCGGCTCGTCGAAGGTGCGCGTGGTGATCCGCGGTTCCCAGAGCGGGTCGGCATCGCGGCCGAGCCAGCGGGTGATCACGTGTGCCCGCGGGTCGGCGTCGGCGACGAGCGGATCCATGCCCCCGTCGACGGCCTCGCGTGCCCAGGAGTCGTCCAGCGTGACGGCCTCGCCGTCGTGGGCGGGGTCGGTCGGGACCCAGTACGCGCGGCAGTCGCCGAGCGATCCGATGGCGACGCGCGCCCCGTCGACGACGCCGGCCAGGAACGTGCAGGACGGGAAGCCGAGGTCGGCGTGGGGAGGGGCGTCGACGTTGATCACGGCTTCCGCCGCGGCGCGGTGCGCGCCGAGCAGATCTCGGGAATCCTTCATGAGGAGGTCCAGCGCTGCCTGCGCTGCAGCCGCGCTGGCCAGCTCGGGGTTGACCGTCGAGGAGACGCCGTCGCAGACGACGCCGATGGCTGGAGCGTCGTGCACGGCGAACGCGTCCTCGTTGCGATGGTGTCGGCGGCCGACGTCGCTGACCGCGGCGACGTGGCCCAGATCCGCCTCATGGTGGTCGCGCGGGTCCGGTCCGCGGGCGCCGCAGGTGTCGCACCACGCGCCGACGATCGTCCCGTCGGTGCACTCCGTGCAGCGCGGGCCAGCCGGGACGGTGATCTCGGGTGCGACGGCCGGGGCCGCGACCGCAGGCGCCAGCGGCGACCCGCAGGCCTCGCAGAAACGGTCTTCCGCGAACGCTTCTTCACCGCAGGTCGGGCACGTCACAGGAGGGTCCGTGGACGCACGGCGTTGGCGCGATCGACCAACGCGACGCGGTCGCGTGGGTCGGTGGTGGTGCGGGCGAGTCGGCGGAACGCGTCCTCGAGGCCGCGTCGGATGCCGGGCTCGGTGAGGGGGTGATCGCCGACCTGGACTCCGGGATCCGGCTGCACCGTCCCGGTTCCGAGCGCCGCGAGCGCGGCCTGGAGGACGTCGGCCTCCGTCTGGGCACGTTCGGAGTCGGAGCCGCCGAGCGCGCGTGCGCGCTGGATGGCCTCGGTGACCTTGCCGGAGGACGCCAGCACCGCGACGGCTTCTCGCTGGGCGCGGCCGTGGGCGCGGTGCGTCACCGGGATCCGGTCGTACGCGGCGAGTGCTCGGGTCTGGTCGCCCGTCGCGGAACGCGTGCGCGCGAGCCCGAGCGATGCGGTCACCCAGGCCGGGTCGACCGAGGACACGAGGTCGTAGAGCCCGGCGGCGCGCGGGAGGTCACCCGCCATCTCCGCTGCGCGGGCAGCAGCGAACAGCGGGGCGAGCTCGCCCGGAGCCTCGCTCCTGCAGCGATCGAAGTGCGAGCGAGCGGACTCGGCGTCTCCGGACTCGATCGCCGCGTAGCCCTGGAGCCAGACGGCCCGCCACTCCCACGGGTCGTCCGCGAGGATCCGCTCCAGGATCGGACCGGCCTCGGTGGCACGGTCCGCCTCGATGAGGTCGGTCGCACGACGCAGCTGCACCTCGACGGTGTCGCTCAGGCTTCCGTTCGCGAGCGCTTCCTCGATGTCACGCAGGGCGAGCTCGGGGTCGAGGTCGAGTCGCGACAGGAACGCGGCGGCGGGGTCGGTCGGATCGATCGCGAGCCACGGCAGGTCGTCGCCGGACGGCGCGCCGGCGAACAACGTCGAAGGCCCGGGGCGTGGCGTGGCGGTGCGCGCGGAGACCAGGATCCGCAGGACCCCGGTCATCTGCTCGGTCAGCTCGTCGACGCTCTGGAAGCGGTCGTCGGGGTGCGGGGCACAGGCCTTGCGGAGCAGCCGCAGGAACGGCTCGTTGTCGGCGAGCGCCGGGTGGTCGGCAGGCTCCGGCAGCGACGCGACGTAGGTCGAGGTGTATCCCCGGAAGTCCATCGTCAGCACCGCAAGCGTCCGTCCGATGGTGTAGAGGTCGGAGGAGACCGAGACGCCCATGGTCGGGACCTCGGGGGCCTGGAAGCCGATCGTGCCGTAGATGTCGCCCTCGGGATCGTCGATCCGGTGGACGCCGCCGAGGTCGATCAGCTTGATGCTGTCGCCGACCTGGATCAGGTTGTCGGGCTTGAAGTCGCAGTAGACGAGCCCGCGCTCGTGCAGGTACTGGAACGCGGGCATCGCCGAGATCATGTAGGCGAGCGCGTGCTCGACGGGGAGCGGGTCGGGCTCGCCGGCGGCCTTGCGACGCTGCTTCAGGATCGCCTTGAGCGACGGGCCGCCCACGTACTCCATGACCGTGTAGCCCGAGCCTTCGTGGGTGGCGAAGTTGTAGATCTGCACGATCGCGGGGTGCTGGACCTGCGCGAGGAACCGACGCTCCGCGACGGCGGCGGCCATCGCCGCAGCATCGCCGGAGTTCAGCAGACCCTTCAGCACCACCCAGCGCTTCGAGACCGCTTCGTCCTGCGCGAGGTAGATCCAGCCGAGCCCGCCGTGGGCGATTGGTCCCACGACGCGGTACTGCCCACCGACGAGGTCACCGGCCGCGAGCTTCGGGACGAAGTCGTACGGGGTCCGGCAGCTTCCGCAGAACCCGGAGGAACGTCCGGCGCGCGTGCCCTTCGAGCGTCCGACCGGCTCGCCGCAGCTGCCGCAGTAGCGCTTGCCCTCGGCGACCTCGGGCTCTGCCATCACGACGGTGGCCGGATCGATCGCCGGCGCGTCGGGGACCGTCACGAGCCCACCGCCGATGCTGGCGCGCTTCGATGCCTGGGTCCGGGTCGAGTCGCGCGTGACGCGACGTGACCCGGACGCGATCGTCGACCCACCGGCGAACGCGCTGGTCCGCATCGACGTTGCCAGCGCGGCGACGGTGCTGCTCCGCGTCGAGGCTCCCGGGCCCTCCGTGGCGGTCGTGTCCGCCCTCGTGCCACAGGTGTCGCAGTAGCCGGAGGAGTCGATGGCGCCACCGCATCCGGGCTCGGCGCAGGCGGATCCCGTGACGACGGGTGGTGGCGCGCTCGTCGCCGACGTCGCCTTCGTCCCGCAGGTGTCGCAGTAGCCGGAACGATCGACGTTGCCGTCGCAGTCGGTCTCGTTGCAGGCGCTCATCAGGCTCCCGTGCTCTCGACGATGTGCTGACGGTAGGCGTCGACGCGACGGGCGGCTTCGCTCAGGGGGCACGGCGCGACGTGCAGCAGCGTGCGGGCGTCACCGTGCAGCTGCTCGGCCGCAGGGTCCTCGGCGAGGCCGCTGGCGCCGGCCTTCGCGCGCAGCGCTTCGAGCAGACCGCGCAGCTCGTTGCGCTTCGCGATCGCGGCCCCGTTCGCGGCGACGACGGCGCGGGCGTTCTCTGCGTGCACGTGCGCGACCTGCTCCCAGCGGTCGAGCCCAGCGACAGCCGAGCGCCATCGGGTGATCGCCGCCGCCTCGATCCGACGCAGCCACGGGTCGAGGCCGAGCGGCTCCGCGTCGAGGATCCTCGCGTCGAGCGGGGTCAGCAGGCCGGTCGGCTTCGCGATCTTGCCGCGCGCTTCCGCGAGCAGCTCAGCACCTTCGGGCACGAGGCGACGGAGATCCGCGACGAGCGTCTGCGCTCGCGCGACCCGCCCGGCGAGCTGGTCACGCTGTCCGAGCGCCGTGCTGACCTCGGCCTCCGCCGCGTCGAACGCAGCCGTGGCCGCGCCCTGTGACGCCCCGATCGGATCGCTGGCGATCTGCGCCCCGTACCGCTCCAGCTCGCCCTTGGCGGCCGTCACGAGCGTCGAGGCGGACAGGCCGGCGGTCGAAGCACGCTCGTCGAGCACGGACCAGCGTCGTCGCAGCGCGTCGATCGCCTCGAGGTCCTCGGTCCATGCATCGATGAGCCGGGCGCCGGTGGTCGTCACCCCGTCGAGCGCCGCCTCGAGCCAGCTCAGGAGGGCCGCCAGCGCGAGCCGGGTGCCGTCACCACGGTCATGCTCAGCCGCCACCGTCGTCTGTGCGCTGTTCGGGTCGGCTGCCGCGAGCTGCGTGCTGGCACGGTCGACGACGTCGCGTGCGGTCGCCCATGCACCCCACACGAGCCCGAGGTCGTGCTGAGCGGAGTCAGCGATCGCGGCCGACTCGCCGGACCAGTGCCCCGTCTCGGTGAGCAGCCGGACGCCCTGGTCCTCGTCGAGGTCGTACAGCCGGCCGGCGAGCGCGTTGCAGCGCTCGTCGAGAGCGTCGACCTCACGGCGAAGCGTCTTCGCGTCGTACACCACCGCCAAGCCGGCCCCTTCCGAAGCGTCAGGTCCGGCGAGCATAGGGTTCTCAGCATCCGCTCAGGTTCGTCGGTGACAGTTCCTCTCGACATCAACGAGGAACCTGACCGTGTCCCGCTCACTGCTGCTCCATCCACGAAACCTTGCGCTCGGCCTGATTGGCTCGATGGCGCTGACCGCCTGCGGCAGCTCGTCGCCTGCGGCGGACTCAGGGGTGGTCACGCTGGCCGGCTCCACCGGCGTCGTCGTCACCGAGGATGCGGCGGAGCTCACCGACGAGGAGGCCGGGATGGCGCTCGCAGCCTGCGCGCGCGAGAACGGCATCGCCGACTTCCCCGACCCGGTCGTCAACGCCGACGGCTCGATCGAGTTCGGGGACATCCGCGAGCTCGTCCAGGGCGGGACCATCGACCGTGAGACCTTCCAGGCCGCGCTGGAGGCATGTCAGGGCGAGGCGGGCGGCGTCGGCTTCGGTGGCGGCAACCGTGGCGGCGGCTTCGACCAAGCAGCGCTGCAGGAGGCAACCCTCGCGTTCACCGACTGCCTGCGCGAGGAGGGGCTCGACGTCGGCGACCTGACCTTCGACGCCGGCGGGCGTGGCCCGGGCGGCTTCGACCGAGGGCAGGGCGAGGGCGGAGACCCGCCGGCCGACGGAGAGCGACCCGGGGGTCCGCGAGGCGGCGACCAGGGCGGCCAGGAGGGCTTCATCGCGCGGCTTCTCGGGCTCGACACCGAGGACGAGGCCGTGATCGCTGCGCTCGAGGTCTGCAACCCGCTCCTGGACACGCTGCCGGCCCCCGGCCAGGCGCCGGCGGACGCGGCATGACCGACGTGGCGATTCCCCTCATGACGGAGCCCGACCACGGCCGCGGTGAACGCGAGGTCGACGAGCTGCTCGCTGCGCTGCAGGCCGGCACGGTGCCACCGCGATGGCCGTGGGCGGTCGGCGGAGTCGCCGTGGGCGCTGTCGCGGCGCTGATCGCGACGAGCGTGTTCGGCGGATCGACCGGCGAGCTCGCGGACACGACCGTGGCGGAGCTCGTTGCCGTCGACATCGTGTCGACCGACATGATCTGGACGATCGAGTACGACGCCACCCTCGGCTTCGGAGAGACGGTGAACGTCACCTCCGGCGCGAACGGCACCGTCACGTCGGCGGCAGAGGTCGGCGCGACGCTCCGCCGCGGCGACGTGGTCGGCCGCGTCGACGACGTACCGGTCGTGCTCTGGTACGGGAAGCTCCCCGACTGGCGCGACCTCAGCACCACGTCGAGCGACGGGCGTGACGTCCTGCAGGTCGAGACCAACCTCCGCGCGCTCGGGTTCGACCCGGACGCAGCGATGACCATCGACGAGGACTTCACCTCGGCGACCTCGGCGGCGCTCGCGCGCTGGCAGGAAGCCGTCGGCCTCGAGGTCACCTCCGCCTACGGACAGGCGACGGTCGTCTTCGCGCCCGGGCCGGTCACCGTCACCCAGGCGACAGCGTCGGGCAACCGCGTGACGTCGGGAGGCTCGCTCGCGCAGCTCGCGCTCCAGTCGGTCGTCGACGACGTCGTCGGTGAGGACGGCATCGTCACCAGCACCGCCACGAGCGCGCAGTCGCTGACGGTCGCCATCGACCTCGGCGACGCCGACGACCTCCCGGTCGGCCGCATCGTCGACGTCGAGCTGGCGGACGGCACCGTGGCGCAGGGCGAGGTCGTCGAGGTCGGCACGGTCGCCAGCAACCGTCAGGGTGCCGTCGGCATCACGGTCACGATCGGGCTCGTCGGCGACGTCGACACCGACCTCACCGAGGGCCCGGCGGTCATCAGCTTCCTCGACCGTCAGCTCCTCGGGGTCACGGCCGTCCCGGTACGCGCCCTGATCACGCTCGCCGAGGGCGGCTACGCCCTCGAAGTCGTCGCCGAGGACGGATCGACCCAGCTCGTCGCCGTCGAGATCGGCGACATCCAGGATGGTCTCGTGGTGATCACCAACGGTGCGGTGCAGCCCGGGCAGCGCGTGGCGGCGGTCCAGTGACCGCCGCGCTCCGCCTCGATGACGTCCACAAGGAGTACCCGGGCAGCCCGCCGGTTCGGGCGCTGCGCGGCGTCTCGCTCGAGATCGCCACGGGCGAGCTCGCCGCGATCGTGGGCCCGTCCGGCTCGGGGAAGTCGACGCTCCTGCACATCATGGGGACGCTCGAGTCGCCGACGTCGGGCACCGTCACGATCGACGGCCACGACACCTCGACCCTCTCCGAGCAGCGGCGCTCGGCGGTCCGCAGCCAGCTCATCGGGTTCGTGTTCCAGCAGTTCCACCTGCTGCCGGGCATGACCGTGCTGGATAACGTCGCGACCGGGCTGCTCTACCGCGGCGTCGCGCCGGCCGAACGTCGCGTGCGTGCGGCGCAGGCGCTGCACCGCGTCGGGCTCGCGCACCGTCTCGGCCACGCGCCCAGCGAGCTCTCCGGCGGAGAACGCCAGCGTGTTGCGATTGCCCGGGCCGTGGTCTCCGAGCCGGCCATCGTCCTGGCCGACGAGCCGACCGGCAACCTCGACACGAGGACTTCGAACGCGATCCTCGATCTGCTCAACGACCTGCACGACGACGGGGCCACGATCCTGGTCATCACGCACGACCGTGAGGTCGCGGCGCGGCTGCCCCGGCGGATCACGTTGCGCGACGGGCTCGTCGAGTCGGACGAACGCACGGCCCTGCAGGAGGTGCCCGCATGAGCGCGACCACGTTGCCGCCGTCGCGGCTCCGCCCGGCCGACACCTGGATGGTCGGCTCGCTCGGGCTGCGCACCCGTCGGCTGCGCACGGCCCTGTCGGCGCTGGGCGTCAGCATCGGCATCGCCGCCATGGTGGCGGTCCTCGGGCTGTCGGAGTCGTCGCGCGCGGATCTGCTCAGCGACATCGAGGCGCTCGGCGCGAACCTGTTGACCGTCGCTCCCTCGACGGGGTTCGGCGCAGGCGACGGCGTGCTCCCCGAGGAGGCCGCCGCCATGATCTCGCGGATCGGACCAGTGGTGGCTGCCTCGAGCGTGCACGCGGTCGAGGCGACCGTGCTCCGCAACGACGTCATGAACCCATCGGTCACCGGCGGGCTGTCGGTCGTCGCGACCGACGTGGATCTCCTCGCGACCCTGAACGGCTCGTTGGCCTCCGGTCGTTTCCTGGACGACGCGAACGATGCGTTCCCCGTGACCGTGCTGGGGTCGGTCGCGGCCGAACGTCTCGGCGTTGCGTCGACGAGCGACGGCGTCCAGGTGTTCATCGGTGACCAGTGGTTCACCGTCATCGGCGTCCTGGAGCAGTTCCCGCTCGCGGAGGACCTCGACCGTGCTGCCCTGATCGGGCTGCCGGCCGCCACCGAGCTGTTCGGCACGGCAGCGAACGCTTCGACGATCTACGTGCAGACGACATTGTCGGCCATCGATGCCGTCCGCGACGTCCTGCCGGCGACCGCCGATCCGACCTCGCCGGAAGAGGTCGCGATCACGCGTCCCTCGGATGTCCTCGAGGCGCAGGCCGCTGCCGACTCCGCGTTCACGTCCCTGTTCCTCGGCCTCGGCGCAGTGGCGCTGCTGGTCGGCGGCATCGGGATCGCCAACGTCATGGTGATCGCGGTGATCGAGCGTCGCAACGAGATCGGCCTGCGTCGGGCCCTCGGCGCCACCGCCGCCCACATCCGTCGCCAGTTCCTCACCGAGTCGCTGATCCTGTCCGCGCTCGGCGGGCTCACCGGCGTCGCCATCGGCGCCGCGACGACCGCCGCCTACGCGACCTTCCAGGGCTGGCAGATCGTGCTCCCGACGGCCGCCGCCGTCGGCGGGTTCGGCGCAGCGATCGTCATCGGCGGCGTGGCAGGGCTCTATCCCGCCATGCGTGCTGCCCGCCTCACCCCGACCGAAGCCCTGCGAGGCGTCTGATGCAGCTCTCCAACACCACCGTGCGCTCCCGATGGGTCGTCGGCGTCGCCGCGTCGGTCACCGTGGCCGCCGCTCTGCTGATGGTCAACGGCGGCACGGTCGCCGCCATCGCTGCCGTCGACGCGCGGGGGACCGCCGCGGTCGAACGCGAGGACGTGGGCATCTCCTACAGCGCCGACGGCGAGGTGACCTACGCCTCCACGGTCACGGTCCTGCACCGCGCTGCCGAGATCACGACGACCTCCACGGCGACCACCTCCACCGCGACCCCGTCGTCGGACAACAACGCTCTCGACGTGCAGCGCGACACGTCGGCCGCACAGCCGACCTCGTCCGCCCGCTCCACGGCCGTCGCGACGACGACGACGATGGCGGCCGCGGCGCGAACCGTCACCGCGACGGTCGAGCCGAACACCCTGCTCGCGGCGGGCGACGTGCTCGCCCGGCTCGACGACATGCCCGTCGTCCTGTTCGACGGCGCGGTTGCCGTCGAGCGCGACCTCACGTCCGGCGTCGTCGGCGACGACGTGCTTGCTCTGGAGACGAACCTCGTCGCCCTCGGCTTCGACCCGGACGCGACCATCACCGTCGACGAGACGTTCACGTCCGCGACCGCGGCAGCGGTGGCGCGGTGGCAGGAGTCCATCGGTCTCGACGCCACGGGGTCGGTCGCGCTCGGGACCGTGGCGTTCGTCCCGACGCCGGTCCGGGTTGCAGCGCCGCTCGCCGCGGTCGGCGCCCGCGTCAGCGATGGTGACGCGCTGGCGGAGGTGACGACGCTGAGCCGTGGCGTCACGTTCTCGACGACGCCGGCCGATGCCGGGACGCTTGCCGTCGGGGACGTCGTGAACGCTCGTCGCCCCGACCGCACGCGCCTCGACGTCGCCGTCGTCTCCATCGCGCCGTCCCCGTCGGGGGACGGAACGATCATCGTCGAGGCGACCCCGGTCGGCGACGCCGAGCTTCCCGTTCTGGAGGAGACCCCCATCACGGTGACCTGGTCGCGGGTCGAGGCGACCGGCGCGCTGGTCGTGCCGACCAACGCGATCGTGCGTCGTGACCTGACCGGCCACGCCGTCGAGGTGATCGAGGCCGACGGATCGACGCGGTTCGTCGACGTGACGGTCGGGGTCGTGTCCGGGACGACGGTCGTCGTGTCGTCGGACGCCCTGGACGTCGGGACGTCGGTCGTCGTCCCCTAGCCGAGCAGCGGGAGCAGCTCGTCGACGTGGTCGATCACGTGGATCGCGCCCGCGGTCTCGAGCTCGTCGCGTGACGTGAACCCGCCCCACGTGACCCCGATCGTGGAGATCCCGTGCGCGCGTCCGGCGTCGACGTCGTGGTGGCGGTCGCCGATGAGGACCGTGTCGGCGGGGTCGAGCCGGAGCGCGACGACAGCGCGCCCCATCGTGATCTCCTTCGGTTCGGGGCGTTCGCGGTCGGGTGCCTCGATGTGCACGAACCGGTGGCCGATCCCCAGCGCGGGGACGACGAGCTCGGCTGCTTGGAGCGGCTTGCTCGTCACGATCGCGAGCCGACGCCCGGACTCGTGCAGCCGCTCGATGAGCTCGATGATCCCGGGGTAGGCCAGCGCCTGCTCGACCTCGATCGCGCGCATCGAGAGCTCGAACCGCTCGAGCACCTCGACGACGGCGGCCGGGTCGTCGACGCCGCGGTCGCGCAGCACGCCGGGAGCGCTCATCGACGTCGGCGGCCCGATGACCTGACCCAGGTCGGAGCGCTCGAGCACCGGGAGGCCCATCGCGGACAGCGCGATGCCCCATGAGGACAACACGGGGCGCGACGAGTCGAGGATCGTCCCGTCAAGGTCGAAGAGCACGGTGGCGGGGGCGTCGGGCATGGCAGGCCGTTCGTCGGGGAGCGTCACAGGAAGCGGTGCGCGTGCCCGCGGACGACGCGGTGGAGGTCGTGGTCGGTGAGGTCGGACCGCGCCGCGATCTCGAGCACGAGGTCGGCCTGGGCACGCAGCGCCGACGTGGCGGCGTCACGGTCCAGGTCGTGAAGCGAGGCCGTCAGCAGGTGCAGGATCTCGAGCAGGTAGATCATCACCGTGGGCTGTCCGGCCGCGGCGATGCGGACCTCGTCGAACGCGAGCCCGATGACCTCCGCGTGATCGTTCTCCTGCGGTCGCAGCAGGGTCCGTTCGTCGTCGCCGCGGAGACGTCGCGAGGGCGGCGTGGCCACGAGGAGCTCGCGCACCACGGCACCGAGGTGGAACAGCGCGTCCTGTGCGGTCGTCGGGTCGTTGATGCCGGGGGAGAGCGCCTTCAGCGCGACGTCGGAGAGCTGGCGGATGCCGTACGTCACGTCCTGCTGCATCGTGCGGGTCTGGCCGACGAGCACCGTGTCGCGCACGGCGCGGCGGGCCGCCTCGACGTCGTCGGGTGCAGGCCAGATGGTCGCGAGGGGGGTCTCGGCGATCGCGTACCGGCCGGCCGTCGTCTCGACGCGCAACGTGCTGCCGGGGGCAAGCCAGCTCAGCAGCCGATCGTGGTCGATCTGCTGGATCCAGCCGTCGTCTGCGAACGTCACGACGAGGGCGTCGTCGTCGGGCTCCGGGGCGTCCGCCCCGTCGTCCCCGTGCTCGGCGTCGGCCAGCTTCCGTGCCTGCCCGAGGGCTTCGCCGGTGACGCGGTGCAGGATCTTGGAGACGTCCATGGAGTGGGCGCTGTGGCTGATGAACGCGACGATCGACAGCACGGACATGATCCCGAGGACGACGGCCAGCAAGATCGACAGGCTCGGCGCGAACGCCTGGCCGGACTCCTCCAGCGGTCCGCGGACGGTGCGCATCACGACGAGGCAGTAGGTGAACGTCCCGATGACCACGCCCATGATCCGCTTGTTGAACGGGTCACGGAACAGGCCGTGCACGACGCGTGGTGAGTACTGGCTCGACGCGAGCGAGATCAGCAGCAGGCTCACGGAGAACGCGATACCGGCGAAGGACAGCGTGGCGCCGGCGACGACTGACAGGACGTTGCGGGCGCTGTCCACGGTCGCCGTCATCCATGTGGGGACGTCGCCGACGTTCTTGTCCAGGTACAGCATCGCCTCAGCAAGCACGACGGAGCCGATGACGAACAGCATCGGCACGAAGAACAGGCTGCTGCGGACGCGATCCTGAAGGCTACGGAGACGCAGGAGCACGGTCAGACCTCGATCTGGTGGTGGTGGCGCCGGGAAGTGTGGCCGAGGATCGGCCCGATTTCACGACGGGTGCGTGAGGTCTCGGGCCCGGGCGAAGACGGCGTCGAGCATCTCCTCCGTCAGACGGCCTGTGAACGTGTTCTGCTGCGACACGTGGTAGCTCGCCAGCAGCGTGATCTCGCGGTCGATCATGGGGGAGCGGAAGGTGTGCTCGACGCCGTGCCCGAACTTCGGGCGGGGCCGGATCGGGCCGAGGGTGTCGCAGGCGACGTTCCAGCCGAAGCCCCCGAGGACCACGACCACCTCGACGGGCAGCGCACGGAGCTCGCGCTCGAGGAAGGGTCGGCAGGCGTCGCGCTCGGCTGGGGTCGGCCGGTTCTGCGGCGGGGCGCACTTGACCGGTGAGGTGACCCAGCAGTCGGTCAGCTCCAGTCCGTCGTCGAGGTGGGTCGAGGTCGGCTGGTTCGCGTAGCCCGCGGTGTGCAGCGACCGGAACAGCCAGTCGCCGGAGCGGTCGCCGGTGAACATCCGCCCGGTGCGGTTCGCGCCGTGGGCGGCCGGCGCGAGGCCGACGATCGCGACGCGTGCCGCGGGATCGCCGAACCCGGTGACCGGTCGGCCCCAGTAGGTCTCGTCCGCGAAGGCCGCGCGCTTGTCCGTGGCCACCTGCTCGCGCCATGCGACGAGCCGGGGACACCGACGGCACGCGATGACGTCGGACGCCAGCTGGGTCAGCTGAGCGGCGGGGCGGGAAGGTGACGGCATGACGGTGACGGTAGGGCGGTCAGACGACGACGCCTTGGCTGAGCGTGAAGCGGTCGACTCGGGTGACGATGTCGCGGATCGACAGCACGAGCGGGACCGTGGTGACGCCCAGGAGCAGGAACGTGGCCGCGATCGGGAGCTGGGGTCCCGCGTCGCTCACCAGCGATGCGAGCAGTCCGACCAGGTGCATCGTCACCCAGAGCGTGCCCCACGTGCTCAGGTTCGTCGACGAGCCCGGATCGCGCCGAGAGCTCGAGCTCAGGCGCCACGTCTCCGCGAGGATCCGCGTCGGGACCACGATCTGCGCGATCGGGATCACCCAGGCGAGGATGAGCCAGCTTGTGCTCCGGCGGTGGTGGCGCCCGAGCGAGCCGAGCTGCTTGGTCGTCATCCCCAGCCACGAGAGGAACGTCAGCCCCGAGGCGATGGAGAGGCCGATCGTGGCGAGGACGAGCCGGATGACCAGGACATCCTCGGTGCGGCCGGGCGCAGACATGGCGGCGTGTCGGACGAGCATCAGGGACGTGATCACGGCGAGGAGCCCGACCGCGACGACCATGCAGCGCGCGACGATGCCGCCGTTGACGAGCGTCTCACGCCGGAACGCTGCCGTTGGGGCGGGGACCGGGACGCCCTTCACCGGTGCTTCGCGACGCCGTCCCCAGGCGGGGGTGTCGGTGCCGAGCGAGCTGCCCTGCGCGAAGCTGGACTTCGGCTGGGGGAGCCAGCTGTCCCGTGGCGCGAACGAGGGGGAGCCTGCAGCTGCGCGTGCCCTGGCGCGGTTGCGGAGCTCCAGCTGGAAGTCGATGCTGATCTCCGGGATGACGATCTCGTCGCGGAGGTCGATCTCCACGGGGTCGTCGGCCCACGTGGTGCCGTCCCAGTACCGCTCTTCGGTGAGGTCGCGAGGATCCGGGTACCAGCCTGGTGTTGGCTGCTTGGTGTTCTGCATGACGCGACCCATCGTCCGGAGCGGCTCTGTGGCCGCTCGACCACCCAATGTGGGTGACACTGGGGCCATGTGTCACTAGCCCGTGCGTGAGGTGATGCGTCGCTCTCGTTGTGTGACTCGACGTGACTCGTCGTGATCTACGAGTAGTTCTGGATCCCGTACGACAGGGCCCGCTTCTCGAGTCGTCGTGACGTCAGCAGGGCCAGCGAGAACGCGGCGCCGACCAGCACGACGACGGCGATGCCCCAGATCCTGGCGTCGGACACCGCGACGTCCCAGCGGACCTGCTCTGCCAGATCCTGCGGATGGCGTGGCCGGATCTGGATCAGCGCGATGATCGCGATCGGCAGAGACACCGCGACGGCGCGATACCGCGCCGTCCACTCGGTCTCGAGGCCGTCCAGCGCCGAGGCCTGCCGGACCGCGAGCCGAGACCAGGCGGCCCAGACCATCGCCAGCCCCAGCGCGGCTGCTCCCCAGATGATCTGCGCGAACGCGAGGAAGTCGCTGGGGCCGGCAACCTCGACGGGACCCCAACCCTCGGTGATCGCCTCCAGGTTCGCCGCAGCGGCGACGGAGGCGAAGAGCACCACCATCCCCGCGAGGACGAGCACGACGAGGCTGCTCGACTGGACCTGTCCCGCGCGCTTGCGCAGGACGGCACGGCCGTTGACCGCTGCGACGATCTGGTCGGGCGTCCACGTGGCGAGCGGATGGGTCGTCGGCATGCCGGGCCTCCTCGCGGCTCAGTGACCCCGAGCGACCCACGCATCGTAGTCCGGGCGCTCCGCGCCGATCGTCGTCTCGTCTCCGTGGCCGGTCAGGACGCGGGTCTCGTCCGGCAACGCGAACAGCCGCTCACGGATCGACGTGAGGATCGTCGGGAAGCTGCTGAAGGATCGGCCGGTCGCTCCCGGGCCACCCTTGAACAGGGTGTCTCCCGAGCACAGGACGTTGATCGACGGGATGTGCAGACAGACCGCGCCGGGCGCGTGACCGGGCGTGTGCAGCACGTGGACCTCATGACCGTCGACGAGGAGGGTGGCACCGTCCTCGAGCGGACCGTCGGGCCGGCGATCCGGGTGGGTCATCTCCCACAGCTCGGTGTCATCGCGGTGCAGGAGCATCGGCGCGCCGGTGGCGTCCGCGATCTCCGGCGCGACGATGACGTGGTCGTCGTGGGCGTGCGTGCAGGCGATCGCGACCAGCCGACGGTCCCCGATCGCGGCGAGGATCGGCGCGGCGTCGTGAGGCGCATCGACGAGGAGCACCTCGTCATCCGTCCCGATGAGCCAGACGTTGTTGTCGACGTCGAACGTCTGGCCGTCCAGCGAGAACGTCCCGCTGGTCACGAGGTGCTCGACCCGCAGGGCGCTCACAGCACCACCACCGAGCGCAGGACGTCGCCGCCGTGCATGTGACCGAAGGCTTCCTCGACGCCGTCGAGCGCGATCGTGTCGGTGATGAACTCAGCCAAGGGGAAGCGTCCCTGCTGGAAGAGGTCGACGAGCATCGGGAAGTCGCGCTCCGGGAGACAGTCGCCGTACCACGACGACTTCAGCGCACCACCGCGTCCGAAGACGTCGATGAGCGGGATCTCGAGCTGCATCTCCGGGGTCGGTACGCCCACGAGCACGACCGTTCCGGCGAGGTCGCGGCCGTAGAACGCCTGCTTCCAGGTCTCGGGCCGTCCGACCGCGTCGATGACGACGTCGGCTCCGAAGCCGTCGGTGAGCGCCTGGATGGCCTCGACGACGTCGCCGCTGCGGGCGTTGATCGTGTGCGTCGCCCCGAAGTCACGGGTCGCGCGGAGGAGCCTGCGGTCGTCGAGATCGATCGCGATGACCTTCGAGGCGCCGACGAGCGCCGCGCCGGCGATCGCAGCGGAGCCGACGGCACCGCAGCCGATCACCGCGACGGAGTCCCCGCGCTGGACGTTGCCGGTGTTGACGGCAGCGCCGAAGCCGGCCATCACGCCACACCCGAGCAGTCCCACGGCCGCTGCAGGGGCGGTCCGGTCGACCTTGGTGCACTGGCCCGCGGCGACGAGCGTCTTCTCCGCGAACGCACCGATCCCCAGCGCGGGGGAGAGCGGCGTGCCGTCGGCCAGCGTCATCGGCTGGGAGGCGTTGTGGGTGTCGAAGCAGTACCACGGACGCCCGCGACGGCAGGCGCGGCAGCTGCCGCAGACTGCACGCCAGTTCAGCACCACGAAGTCACCCACGGCGACGTCGGTGACGCCTTCGCCGACGGCTGCGACGGTCCCGGCAGCCTCGTGACCGAGCAGGAACGGGAAGTCGTCGTTGATCCCGCCCTCGCGGTAGTGCAGGTCCGTGTGACAGACGCCACAGGTCTCCACGTCGATGAGCGCCTCTCCCGGACCGGGATCCGGGACCAGGATCTGCTCGACGGTCACCGGCTGTCCCTTGCCGCGGGCCACCACGCCTCTGACCTCGTGCAACATGTGTGCTCTCCTCGTGTCCGTCGATGCTGAAGAGGACCACATCATGGCAGGACCCGTCGCCCAGATGATCGTTGATCGGGCCGCACCCCACCGACCGCAGGTCCGGACGGTGGACGCCGGCAAGCTTGCCGAGGGTGAGGTCCGGCTGGCGGTGGAACGTTTCGCGCTGACATCCAACAACGTGACGTACGCCGTCCTCGGTGACGTGCTGGACTACTGGCGGTTCTTCCCGACCGGCGACGTCGGGCTCGGCATCGTCCCGGCATGGGGGTTCTCGCGGGTCATCGAGTCGAAGGTGGAGGGGGTCGAGGTCGGAGAACGGCTGTACGGGCTCGTGCCCATGGTCACGTCGTTCGTGATCCGGCCCGGCCACGTCGACGCCACCTCCGTGCTCGATGCGTCCCCGCATCGCAAGGGCCTCGCCGCCGCCTACCAACGCTCGCTGCGCGTCGCGATGGATGACCTGCACGACGAGTCGACGGGCGACCTCGAGCTCCTGCTGCGGCCGCTCTTCTCGACCGCGTTCCTCCTGGACGACCAGATCTCTGATCCGGCCGGGCCCCACGCGGACACCGTCGTGGTCACGAGCGCCTCGTCGAAGACGGCGGTCGCGCTCGCGCATCTGCTCGGGGAGCGCGAGAACGTTCGCGTCATCGGGCTGACGTCGATGGGCAAGGTCGACCTCGTCCGGTCGTGGGGGCTCTACGACGAGGTCGCCGGGTACCGGTTCATCCACGATGTCCTGACCGCGGCACCGCTCGGGTGGACGCAGCTCGTCGACTTCGCCGGGCGACCGGGCATCGTCGCGGACGTCCACCACGCCGTCGGCCGCGACCTGTCGGCAAGCCACGTCGTGGGCATCACCCACCACGGAGCGCTCGGGACCAAGGCACCGCCGCTGCCCGGGCCGAAGCCGACGACGTTCTTCGCACCCGATCGCGGAGCCGAGCTCGCGAAGCACATCGGCCGCGACGTCATGGCGTCGCGGGTCGCGGACGCATGGCGGGGCTTCGTCCCGCGGGCGGCAGCGATGCTGTCCATCCGGCAGGTCGACGGGCTCGAGGCGGCTGGCGCCGACTGGAAGCGCTTCGTCGTCGGCAAGGTCGACGCGTCCGAGGGCGTGGTCGTCGTCCCCTGATCGTGCCGTCGGTCAGTGAGGTGCTGAGCCGGAGCGCGCGCACCCGTGGACGTCCGCCTGTCGCGAGACGACGACGGGCCCGCACTCCGTGAGGAGGCGGGCAAGGTGGGGCGTCATGGTCTTCGGGGCACCGTGGATGTCTGCGGCGGCGGGATCGTGGCACCGATCCATCGGCCGTCGCGGTGGCGCACGACCAGCCCGGCCTGATCGGTCAGCGTCAGGCCAAGCTCGTCGTCGTGGACGCGGGTGTGGTGGTGGCGGCAGAGCAGCACGAGGTTGCCGAGGTCGGTGGCGCCGCCGTCGGCCCAGTGCTGGACGTGGTGGGCGTCGGTCCAGCGGTGGCGTGTGGTGCAGCCGGGGTAGCGGCAGCGCCGGTCGCGCAGCACGAGGGCACAGCGTTGCGCGCCGGTGGGCAGCCGGCTGGCGCGGCCGACGTCGAGAACCTGGCTGTCGCCGTCGAGCACGGCCGGGATGATCCGCGCGTCACACGCCATGCGGCGCAGCGTCGCGGCGGGGAGCAGCGCCCCGTCGTGGTCGAGCACGCGCCCGACGCCGAGCCCGTCGCGAAGACCGTCGAGCGACACGGTGACGACGAGCTCGGTGGCGGTGGTGACGGTGGTCGCCGTGGTCGCTGCGAGTGACGAAGCCGGAGCCGACGGTGGGCGTGCGGGCGCAGCTGCAGCTCGCGTCGTCGCGAGGTGGGCGCGGGCAGCGTCGGTGAGCACGTCGGCGCGGCGTTGGGTGGCGGTGCGCTCATCGGCGGCATCGGCGGGGACGCCGAGGTCGAGCAGCAGGGTGCGCACGATGGCGGCGCTCTCGACGTCGAGGTCGGCTTCGAGGTGGACGCCCCCGTCGATGCGGTCCTGCACCTGGACGGCACGCAGCTCACGGTCGAGCGCTGCGTCGTGGGCGAGCTGCGCAGGGTCGGCCTCGGCGGCCCAGTACCCGGACCACGCGGGGACGTCGGTTTCCCAGCCCTCGCGGCGGGAGGCGGCGATCTGGATGTCGAGCCCGCGGACGTCGGCGCCCTTCGGGGCGCGTCCCGCGACCCGTGCCGCAGCGGCGAGCGCGGTGAACCCGAGCTCGCCCCGCTCGACCGCGGC
>CBDTYW010000036.1:0-19519 GCA_965364735.1 uncultured Nitriliruptoria bacterium | reverse complement strand
CGCAGGCTCCGGCCGTCGCGATCGCGCCGGACGAGATCCAGCGCGCCGTGGCGCGCAACGACATCGGCCGCGACGAGCCCGACGAGATGAACCAGCCGCTCCTGTCGAGCAGGAGGCGCTCGTCGCCGAGCCCGGTCGTGACGCTCATCGCCGGGGTGATGATGCTCGGCGCGATGTCGGCTGCACATCAGCAACAGCAACGGCAACGCCAGGAACGCACGCGCTACGCCCGCATCCGGCCGTGACTCCACCCGGGCCACACGGCATGATGGGACTCCCCGAGGACGACGGCAACGATGATGGGCAAGGACGTCGACGGCGATGATGGCTTCATCCGTCGTCTGACCGAGCCAGTTCGCACCGCCGCGGTCGACAAGGCCAACGAGGTCGCCGCGCCGCTCATCGACGGGATCGGTCGCCGCAAGCGCGCCCTGGACCAGCGGATCTCGTCGCGGGAGCGTCGCCGCGCCCGTCGCGAGGTGCTGAAGCGCCACCGTCGGATCGGGCTGCCCTTCCCGTGGCGGGTCTACGTCCAGCGTTCACGCAACGCCTACCGCCACCTGATCGGCACCATCGAGTCGCTGCCCGACGGGCCGCTGCTCGACGAGCTGCTGTCGCTGGAGCCACGGGTCGTGGCCGGGCTCGATGCATGCGCCGAGGCTGCGGGCGCCGGCAACGCGCTGAGCCTGCGCGCCGACGAGCTCCGCAAGCTCGTGCCGTCGCGTCGCAGGTTTGCCCGCAACGACCACGAGTCCACGGCCGTCCGGTCCAGCCGCGCTGCGATCGCGAAGCTCGAGGACGCCGTCAACGAGGCACGTGCCCGCCTCAGCGAAGGCTCCTTGGCCATGGTCGAGGTCGCGACGCACGCGCTGGACCTCACCGTCGGCGGCGAGATGACCCCGCGGGTGGAACGCCTCGTCGAGGATCTGGTCGCCCTTGAGTCATCGTTGCAGCGCGTTCCACGCAAGGGCTTCGAGTACTGAGCAGCCGCTAGCCTCCCGCGGCACACGCCAAGCCGCACCTCGGGAGCAACCATGTCGGCCACCGTCGCTGAACTCTTCATGTCGTCCGCGAACGACCACACGAGCAGGCCAGCGCTGCACGACTACGACGGCCCGGGCGCGTGGTCCACCATCACCTGGGGCGAGTACCGCAACGCCGCGTCCGAGATCGGGATGGCCCTGCGCACGGCCGGGGTCATGCCGGGTGACCGGGTGGCCATCCAGCTCGGCAACGTCTCCGAGCATGTCATCGCCGACGTCGGCGCGGTGCTCGTCGGCGCCTGCCCCGTCTCGGTCTACAACACCTTCACGGTCGAGCAGTGCTCCTACGTCTCCGGCGACTCCGGCGCGAAGATCGCCATCGTCGGAGCCGAGTTCGAGGACAAGTGGGCCGAGATCGCCGAGCGCACCGAGGGCCTGGACCGGGTCATCGTCATCGGCAAGGACGGCGCCGACGGCTGGGACGCGTTCCGCGAGACCGGCAAGGCCGCGCTCGCCGAGCACCGCGACGCCTTCGATGCCGGCTGGAAGAAGATCACCCCGGACATGCTCGCGACCATCATCTACACGTCGGGCACGACCGGACCGCCCAAGGGCGTCCAGCTGACGCACTCCAACATCGTCGGGACGATGACGCTCGTCGACTCGGTCCTGCCGATCGAGACCGGCATGCGCGCGATCAGCTACCTGCCGCTCGCCCACATCGCCGAGCGCGACTTCACGCACTATCGCTCGATGCAGTGCGCCGGCGAGACCTGGATGGTCCCGTCGATCGACCTCATGCTCGAGGGCATGAACGCCGCCAAGCCCCACGCCTTCCTCGGCGTCCCCCGCGTCTGGGAGAAGATGGGCGCACGGCTGCAGGCTGCGATGGACGCGGAGACCGACGCCAAGAAGAAGAAGATCGCCGCAGCAGCCTTCTCGGTCGGCCGCCAGGTCGTCGCGAAGACGCAGGCCGGCGACGAGCCGGGCCTGATCCTCAAGGGCAAGCACGCCATCGCGGACAAGCTGGTCTTCTCGAAGATCCGCGCGCTGCTCGGGCTCGACGAGTGCATCTACCCCGTCACCGGTGCCGCGCCGATCAACCGTGAGCTGCTGGAGTTCTTCG
Organism: uncultured Nitriliruptoria bacterium; assembly: GCA_965364735.1. GTDB lineage: Bacteria > Actinomycetota > Nitriliruptoria > Nitriliruptorales > Nitriliruptoraceae > CBDTYW01. Next base: position 17,410 of record CBDTYW010000036.1, on the reverse strand, counting down.
GGGCCATCGGCATCGAGATCCTCGAGGTCTACGGCATGACCGAGACCTCAGGTGTGATCTCGTTCAACCGCCCCGGCCGCGTGAAGTTCGGCAGCGTCGGCGAGGTCGTTCCCGGCACCGAGATGAAGATCGCGGACGACGGCGAGGTCCTCTCCAAGGGCCCGCACATCACCCCCGGCTACCTCAACCGCGCGGAGGCCACCGCCGAGACGATCGTCGACGGCTGGATGCACACCGGCGACCTCGGCAGGATCGAGAACGGCTACCTCTCGATCGTGGGACGCAAGAAGGAGCTCATCATCACGGCCGGCGGGAAGAACCTCTCCCCCAACGCCATCGAGGAGGAGATCAAGCAGCGCTCCGTGATCGTCGGCCAGATCTGCGCCCTCGGTGACCGCCAGCCCTTCATCGGCGCTCTGGTCGTGCTCGACTCCGAGACCACGCCCGCGTGGGCCGAGGCCAAGGGCGTCACCGGCAAGTCCATGGAGGAGCTGGCCAAGGACGAGACGGTTCTCGCGGAGGTCAAGCGCGCGGTCGACGAGGGCAACGCCAACCTCGCCCGGGTCGAGCAGGTGCGCGAGTACCGCGTTCTCGGCAACGAGTGGACGCCGGAGACCGAGGAGCTGACCCCGACGATGAAGCTGCGTCGCAACGTCATCCACGAGAAGTACGCCGACGTCATCAGCTCCATCTACGGCAGCTGACGGATGCGTGTCACCTCGCGACTGACGAGCGCCGCCCTTGTGGCGGCGCTCGCCGCATGCGGCAGCGCCGGTCCCGAGACGACGCCGACGCCGTCCGGGACGGCCACCCCGTCCGCCACCGCATCCGAGACGGTCGGCCCGCTCGACGTCGCGCTCACGCTCGACAGCCGGCTGCCGTCGCGCGGGTTCGTGGCCGACCTCGGCGACCGCGTCGTCCTCCTGAGCCGATCCGGCGGCGTGTCCGGGCACGTCCCCGGCGCGACGCTCGACCGGGACCTGACGGAGGCGCTCGCGATCCCGGTGCTCGTGCTGGAGGACGGGAGCCGCGTGTACGTCACGTCCGCAGGCTTCGTCGCCGCCGGCGGCGAGGTCGATCTCGGCGCTCCGATCGGCAACGATCTCGTGATCGACGGCACGACGCTGACGTTCACCAAGTCCGGCACGGTCGCGGTCGCGGCACCGATCGATGACGTCGTCGTCGGCGTCGTCCACAACCTCGTGACGGTCTCCGGCCCAGAGTCCAACCTCCTGTACCGCGTCGGCGACTTCGACCCCATCGACATCGACCCGGCCTGCGCGGCCGTGGACGTGCACTTCGAGGCCAATCCGCTCCTGGTCTGCGACGACGGCGAGATCTCCGTCCTCACGGACTTCGACCGGCCGGCCGACCAACCCTTCATCGCCTTCGAGGTCCCGCTGCGCATCCGCTGGGCCACCGTCGGCATGACCGGCTCGGAGGCGCTGGCCGTCCTGGAGACGCCGTGCGGGCTTGACGGAGTCGAGCTCGACCTCGAGCTCGGCGAACGTTCGCTGCTCACGCCGAACGACGCTGCCGGGCTGACCGTGCCGCTGTCGTGGACCGCCAGCGGCGGTCTCTGGGCCGCGGCGACCGACGTCGCCTGCGACGGGACGCGTCACCCCGAGCCGGGAATCTGGGAGCGCGACGCCGCCGGATCATGGGCACGGCTCGGCCCGCCGCTCCCCGGTCTCGTCGACGCGGCCGTCTGGTTCAGCTGACCACTGCACTGGACCACGCACCGGGCCGTGTGCGCGCGAGTCGGCGCCCCACGGGCGTGACACCTCCACCACGATGGGTGGCGGGGTCAGACCGGGCCGGTGGACTTCGCCGGTCACACCGCGTTGAGATCCATCGCGGTCGCATCGAGCGCTCCTCCGAGACCTGCGTCGGCGTGAGCATCGACCACGACGACCGGCAGGAGCGCCGTGACGCGCGCGCCACCGAGCTCGCTCCGATCGATCGAGAGGGTGCCGCCGGCTCGCTGGACGGACTGCGCGACCGCGGCGAGGCCGAGCCCGTGGCCGGGAGCGTCCTCATGCAGCCGGACACCCAGCTCGAGCACTCGTTCACGCTGCTCGACGGGGATTCCGCGTCCGTTGTCGCAGACGGCGAGGCGCCAGTGATCGCGCTCACGATGCAGCTGCACGACGATCCGGGGTTGGTCCGCGTCGGCGCCGTGCTTGATGGCGTTGCCGACGAGGTTGACCGCGACCTTGCGAAGCGTGCCGAGATCGAGGTCGAGGGGGCCGTCCATGACGTCGAACGCCACGTCGACGCCCTGCACCTCCGCCTCACCGACGACCAGGTCGGCAAGGAAGTCGGTGAACTCGGCACCGGTCTCTCGACCCGAGTTGTCCTGGATCGCCGTGCTGCGGTCGAGGAGCCCGTCGATGAGCTGGAGCAGCCGGTCCGAGCTCGCCTCCACGAGCCCGAGCACCCGCTTCTGCTCCGCGCTGTCCAGCCCCTGCGCGACGTGCGACAGCCCACGGATGGCACCGAGTGGTCCTCGGACGTCATGTGCCATGTCGTCGGCGAACTCACGCAGCTGGCGGTTCGACGTCGCCAGCGCTGCGCTGCGCTCCTCGACGCGAGCCTCGAGCGTCTCGTTGGCAACCTGGAGGTCACCCGTGGCAGCCGCGACGCGGCGACGCAAGGCCAGCGCGAAGAGCCCGAGCAACACGGCCAGACCGACGAGGGTGCCAACGACCGGGAGCAGCCAAGCCGGGACCCCGACCTCGCTGAGCGCAGGATCTCCGAGGTCGAACCCGGTCCAGCGCACGTGGATGATCGACAGCTCGTTCGGGGTCATGAGGTTGCGGCCGATCCGCGCGATCTCGAGCGCCTCACCGCCCTCGACGCCGAACGCCGAGACCTCGATGATGTCGAGGGGATCCCCGACGGGGCGCAAGGTCTGGCCCGTGATCTGGAGCCGGTACCCGATGATCGCGAGCGGCCCGACGAAGCCATCGACCTCCCCGCTCGCGACCGCGTCGATCCCTTCCGGCAGGGTCGGGCTGACCACGTACGTCGCCTCGGGCATCCGGTCGGCGAGCAGCCCCTCGATCGGTGAGCCCGGGATCGTCGTGACCGTCCGACCAGCCATGTCCCCGACCGACAACACGTCGGTCAGGGAGTCGTTGACGACGAGGACGATGGGCGTCCACGAGTGCGGGCGCGTCGAGCCGAAGCTCTCGAGGTCGGGGCGCTGCCCCATGGCCACGGTGAGGTCGATGTCGTCGGCCTCGAGCGAGGCGACGGTCGCCGCGACGTTCTCCTGGATGACGAACTCGACGTCGATGCCGAGCTTCAGCGCGATCGCCTCCCAGACCTCGACGCCCCAGCCACCGACCGCCTCGTCGTCCTCGATCAGCACCACCGGTGCCCCGCCGCGGTAGGCCCCCACGCGAAGCGGACCGTGATCGTCGATCCACGTCCGCAGCTCGGCCGAGAGCGGATCGGTGGTCTGTGCGGCGGCGCCGGGCACCGCGCTGGTCGCAGCGAACGCGAGGAAGGCCGTCAGCATGACCGCGACGGCACGGCGCAGGACCCCGCCTCGGAGCAAGCGATCCATTCGACGTCCTCAGGTCATGCGTCACCCCACCGGGCGAGTCAGGCCGATCGGCAGGGGTCGCGGCGACGCGAACCGGCCATCTCCTGACGACCTGCATCCTCGCACACTCCAGCGGCGCATGTTCCCGGATCGGCATACGGTCAGGCACTCCTCGAGTCCTGCAGGCACCCCGTTGTCCATCCACGTCGCGATCGATCACCGCACGACCTACCGCTACGACCGCCCGGTCGTCCTCGGACCGCAGGTCGTCCGCCTCCGCCCGGCTCCGCACTGCCGGACGCCGATCATCAGCTGGTCGCTGACGGTCGAGCCGGCCGAGCACTTCGTCAACTGGCAGCAGGACGCCTTCGGCAACCACCTCGGCCGGTTCGTGTTCCCCGATCCGACGCAGGTGTTCTCGGTCCGCGTGGACCTCGTCGCCGACATGACCACGATCAACCCGTTCGACTTCTTCGTGGAGGAGGACGCGGAGCAGTGGGGCTGGAGCTACGACGCCGACCTCCGTCGGGACCTCGCCCCCTACCTCGTCGCCGACGACACCGGCCCGCTGCTGGACGCGTGGGTCGACGCTGCCCGTGGCGAGCTGAACGACCAGATGCGCACGATCGACGTCCTCGTGCACCTCAACGCCCGCGTCAACCGCGACATCGCCTACACCACCCGCATGGAGCCGGGCGTCCAGACGCCCGAGGTCACCTTGGGCAAGGCCATCGGCTCCTGCCGCGACTCCGGCTGGCTGCTCGTCCAGGCGCTCCGTCAGCTCGGTCTCGCCGCGCGCTTCGCCTCCGGCTACCTGATCCAGCTGACCGCAGACATCGCATCGCTCGACGGCCCGTCCGGTCCGACCGCGGACTTCACCGACCTGCACGCGTGGTGCGAGGTCTTCATCCCGGGCGCCGGCTGGGTCGGGCTCGACCCGACCTCCGGGCTGTTCGCCGGCGAGGGTCACATCCCGCTCGCCTGCACCCCGAGCCCGTCGACGGCCGCACCGATCACCGGCGCGATGTCGACCGGTGGCGCTGAGGTCCAGGTCGAGTTCCAGCACGCCAACGAGGTCTTCCGCGTCCACGAGGATCCGCGGGTCACCAAGCCCTACAGCCGCGCGCAGTGGAAGGCGATCGACGCGCTCGGCCACAAGGTCGACGAGATGCTGGTCGAGGGTGACGTCCGGCTGACGATGGGCGGCGAGCCGACGTTCGTGTCGATCGACGACATGGAGGCGCCGCAGTGGAACACCACGGCCGACGGCGGCGACAAGCGTGAGCTCGCATGGGACCTGACCCAGCGCCTCGCAGACCGGTTCGGGACCGGCGCGCTCGTCCAGCACGGGCAGGGCAAGTGGTACCCGGGCGAGCCGCTGCCGCGGTGGCAGTACGGGATCGCCTGGCTGCGCGACGGCACGCCGCTCTGGCGCGACGCGACGACGCTCGCTGACCCCAACAGCGTCGTCGACGAGACGGGCCACGCGACCACCAAGCAGGCGCTCAAGCTCGCGAAGGGCGTCGCGACGGCGCTCGGCGTGGATCCCGGTCGGATCGTGGCCGCGCACGAGGACGCCCTGTACGACCTCTGGTCCGAGGCCTCGCTGCCCCACGGCGACGGTCCGGAGGTCGACCTCGACCCGACCGATCCGTCGTTGCGCGAGCGCGGCCATCGGACCGATGTCGTCGCCCGGCTCGACGCTGCCGGCGAGCCGGTCGGCTACGCCCTGCCCCTGCACCACGACCACGACGGCTGGCACACGACGCGGTGGCGCTTCCGTCGCGGGGCGCTGAACCTCATCACCGGTGACTCCCCGATGGGGCTGCGTCTGCCCCTCGGATCGTTGGCGTGGGAGGACGAGAAGGACGTCCACCTCGGGGCGTTGACCGTCGAGGTCCGTCATGGGCTGCTGCATGTCTTCCTGCCGCCGTGCGAGGAGCTCGCCGAGTTCCGCCAGCTCCTCGACGCGCTCCAGGACGTCGTCGCGGCCCAGCGGGTGCGTGTGGTCGTCGAGGGCTACGCGCCGCCCGGAGACCCGGACCTCGTCCAGCTGACCGTCGCCCCCGACCCCGGCGTCATCGAGGTCAACATCCACCCGGCCGCCTCGTGGGACGAGCTGTCCACGACCATCACGGGTCTGTACGAGGACGCGCACCGCTCGCGCCTCGGCACCGAGAAGTTCGACCTCGACGGGGCGCACACCGGCACCGGGGGCGGCAACCACATCACGATCGGCGCGACGCATCCGGAGGACTCGCCCGTGCTGCGGCGGCCGGATCTGCTGCGTTCGCTGATCACGTTCTGGCAGCACCACCCGTCGCTGTCCTACCTGTTCTCGTCGAAGTTCATCGGTCCGACCTCGCAGGCGCCGCGCGTCGACGAGGGCCGCGACGACCGCCTCCACCACCTCGAGATCGCCTTCGCCGAGATCGGCCGCCTCGAGGGCGACCCCCGTCCGTGGCTCGTGGACCGGCTGCTGCGCAACCTGCTGACCGACCTCACGGGCAACACCCACCGCTCCGAGTTCTGCATCGACAAGATGTACTCGCCGACCGGTGAGCGCGGCCGCCTCGGGCTGCTGGAGCTGCGCGGCTTCGAGATGCCGCCCCACCCGGAGATGGCGCTCGCGCAGGCTCTGCTGGTCCGCGCGCTCGTGGCCCGGTTCTGGGACGAGCCGTACACCGCCCCGCTGGTTCGCTGGGGGACGCTCCTGCACGACCGCTTCCTGCTGCCGCGCTTCGTCGAGCAGGACCTCGACGAGGTCTGCGCCCACCTCGCCGCGGGCGGCATCGCGTTCGAGCGCGCCTGGCTCGCGCCGTTCACCGAGTTCCGCTTCCCGCGCGCCGGGACCTTCACGGTCGACGCGCCCGGCGGGACCCCGATCACCGTCGAGCTGCGCGCCGGCATCGAGCCCTGGGACGTCCTCGGTGAGGAGGTCACCTCGATGGGCACCGCCCGCTTCGTCGACTCGTCGATGGAGCGCATGCAGGTCCTCGTCACCGGGGACGTCCCCGGCCGTCACCTGCTGACGGTCAACGGCCGCCCGCTGGAGCTGCACCCCACGTCCGAGCCCGGCGTCAGCGTCGCCGGCGTCAGGTTCCGCGCATGGGCGCCTCCGTCCGGCCTGCACCCGACGATTGGCGTCCACGCCCCGCTGACGTTCGACGTCGTGGATCGCTTCAACGAACGTTCCCTCGGCGGCGCCCGCTACCACGTCTCCCACCCCGGCGGCCGCAGCTACGAGACCTTCCCCGTCAACGCGTTGGAGGCCGAGGCCCGCCGCGCCGCCCGCTTCCTCCCGTACGGCCACACCCCCGGCCGCATCGACATCTCCACGACCCTCACCCGCGCCCCCGCCGCCACCGACTTCCCCGTCACCTTCGACCTCCGCCTCGCCGAGCGGGGCGTCTAGCCCGGCCCGAGGAGCGTCACGCGGAGCGGACGCCCCAAGGACGGAGCATGAAGGCTGCCCGGCGCGATCTCGGTGGCCCGTGGACGCGGACACGCACATGTCGCGTCGTGCGGTTGACTGGAGCCCATGACCCTCTCACCCGCGCTGCTCGACGACGCCTACCTGCGCGCAGGCGGCTTCGACGAGATGTCGGACGGCCACGGTGGGGTTCGCACGTCGTGGACGAAGGTCGCCGCGTCCCTGCGCGACCTCGGCCTCGAGGGCCTGAGCGCCGCGCGCCGCGAGGCGGACCAGCTCCTCGATGACGACGGCGTCAGCTACCGCCGCGCGCACTTCGACGAGGCGGAGGACGCACCCGATCGCTGGCGGCTCGACCCCGTACCGCTCGTCATCGACGCGGCGGAGTGGGCGACGATCGAGGCGGGCGTCCTGCAGCGCGCTGAGCTGCTGAACCTCGTCCTCACGGATCTGCTCGGGCCGCGCGATCTGCTGCGTCGCGGGTTCATCCCGCCAGAGCTCGTCCTCGGCCACCCCGGCTTCCTGCGCGTCGCGACCGACGCCACCCTGCCCGGGTTCCGCCAGCTGTTCACCGTTGCCAGCGACCTCGTGCGTGACGCGTCCGGTCGGATGCTCGCGCTGTCCGATCGCACGCAGGCACCGTCCGGGGCGGCCTACGCGCTCGAGAACCGCGCCGTGATCTCGCGGGTGCTCGCCGACGTGCACCGCGACGCCCACGTGCGACGGCTGGCGCCGTACGTCCGCGCGCTGCGTTCCGGGCTCCAGGCGCTCGCCCCGGAGACCGAAGCCGACCCGCGCCTGGTGGTCCTCTCCCCCGGTGCGCGCAGCGAGACCGCGTTCGAGCACGCCTACCTCGCCTCGACGCTGGGCGCGACGCTCGTCGAGGGCCGCGACCTCACGTATCGCGACGGCGTGATGTGGCTCCGGGCGCTCGGCCGGCCCGAGCGCGTCGACGTGATCCACCGTCGCGTCGACTCGTGGTGGTGCGACCCGCTCGAGCTGCGCCCCGACTCCCAGCTCGGCACGCCGGGCCTGGTGGAGGCCGCTCGGACCGGCGCCGTCGCCGTCGCGAACTCGCTCGGGTCCGGCGTGCTCGAGAACCCGGCGCTGCAGGCCTACCTCCCCGCCATCTGCGAGGCGTTGCTCGGCCAGCCGCTGCACATCGAGCCGGTCGCGACCTTCTGGTGCGGCGACGAGGGTGCGCTGCAGCACGTCCTGTCCGCTCTCGACCGTTGGGTGCTCAAGCCCATCGCGCGTCGTGGGTCGGCGCCGCCCGTGTTCGCGGCGGAGCTCTCCCGTCCGGAGCGAGACGCGCTGCGCGACCGCATCCGCTCCGAGCCCCGCCGCTGGGTTGCGCAGGAGGCGCTGCGCCCAGCGACCGTGCCGACGCTGCACGAGGGACGCCTGGTCCCACGGGGCAGCGTCCTGCGGACCTTCGTCGTGGCAAGCGACGACAGCTACGTCGCGATGCCGGGAGGGTTGACCCGGGTCGCCGCCTCCGACGAGTCGGCGATCGCGAACCACTTCGGAGCGTGGTCGAAGGACACGTGGGTGCTCGCCTCGGCCCCGGAACGCCTCTCGCGGTTCTGGCTCCAGGACCCGCTCGCCGGACAGCTCACCCCCGCCGTGCCGGACGCGGCCATGTCGTCGCGCGCCGCCGAGCAGCTCTTCTGGATCGGCCGATACGCCGAGCGGGCCGAGTCCGTCGTCCGCCTGGTCCGTGTGGTGGAGGACCGACGACGCGAGTTCGCGGACGCGACCTCGACGGCGGGCGCGGCGGCCGTCAACGCGCTGCTCTGCGCCCTGACGGACCTGACGATGACGTGGCCAGGCTTCCACGGACCCGACCGCGTGTCCGACATCGATGAGGAGCTGCGCTCCCTGGTGGGCGACGACGAGCGGACGGGGACGCTGGCGTTCGCCGTCCGACGTCTCGTCGAGTCCGCGCACGGCGTGCGCGACCAGCTCTCCGGCGACACGTGGATGGTCGTCAACACGCTCGAGCGCGAGCTGCTGATGCGCCACCATCCGGTGACCGCTGCACGTCCGAGCCACAGCGGCCTCGGCCGCATCCTCACAGCCCTGCTGGCCCTGCAAGGACTCGGTGCCGAGTCCTTCGTCCGCGACGCGGGTTGGCAGTTCCTCGACGCCGGCCGCCGGATCGAGCGCGCGCTCCAGCTGGTCACGCTGCTCCGCGCGACGTTGGTGGAAGAGCTTCCCAGGGCCGAAGCTTCGCTGGTCCTCGAGTCGGTGCTCGTCTCCGCCGAGTCGATCATCACCTACCGCCGTCGCTACCACTCGCGCGCCCGCGTGGCGACGATCCTCGACCTGCTCGTGACCGATCGGGAGAACCCGCGGTCACTCGCATGGCAGGTCGACCGGCTCATCGAGCGCGTCCGCGAGCTGCCCGGTCCGGTCGACGGTGAGGTGTCGCTCGCGGTCCAGCTCGCGGAGGAGCTCGGCGCCGCGGTCCGCTCGCTCGACACGGCTCGCCTGGCCGAGTCCGCGTCCGGCCGCCGCGACGAGTTCGCCGTGCTCCTCGGGCACGTCCGGTCGCTGCTCAGGCAGACGAGCGACGCGCTGACCGCGGCGTGGTTCGTGCACGAGGCGCCCCAGCGCTCGATCGACGGTGAGCTGATCGCCGCCATGTTCGGGGAGACCGCGTCATGACGACGACGTTCGAGGTCGTGCACGTCACGACGTACGGATACGACGCCCCCGTCTCGCGCAGCCACGGTGACCTGCACCTGCTTCCGCGGCCGACCCCACACCAACGGGTCCGATCCTCATCGGTGACCATCGAGCCCGAGCCGGGCACGTTCCGCGAACGCGTCGATCACCACGGGAACCGTGCGGCGTACTTCGACCTTCACGTGGATCACGACGCCTTGCGGGTGACGTCGCGCTGCGTCGTCGAGCTCGCGTCACGGCCGTCGCCCGCGCCGTCCGGCCCGTGGGAGTCTGTCCGCGACGACGTCGCCTCGAGCGGCTCCGTCGAGGCGATGGAGTTCTCGTTGCCGTCGCTGCGCGTCGTCCCGTCCTCGGCGCTCGCGGCCTACGCGGCCCCGGACTTCGTGCCGGGGCGCGACCTGGTTGACGCGGCGGTCGCGCTGAACCATCGTGTCCACACCGAGTTCGAGTTCGACCCGAAGGCGACGACGGTCTCCACGCCGATCGACGTGGTGCTGAAGAAGCGCGCCGGGGTGTGCCAGGACTTCGCCCACCTGATGATCGGGTGCCTCCGCTCCCTGGGGCTGTCCTCCCGCTACGTCTCCGGCTACCTCGAGACCTTGCCGCCTCCGGGTGAGGAGAAGATGCAGGGCGCGGACGCCTCGCACGCGTGGGTGCAGGTCTGGCTCGGCGGCGACCTGTGGCTCGACCTCGACCCGACGAACGACGTCGTCGTCGATGACCGCCACGTCACGATCGCGTGGGGCCGTGACTTCGATGACGTCACCCCGCTGAAGGGCGTCATCTTCACCGACGCGGAGAAGAACACCCTCGACGTCGCCGTCGATGTGACCCGTCGATGACGGGCTCGCTCGACCCCCGTCTCGTCGCGGCGATCGCCGACGTGCTCGACGCCGGCTCCACGACGTCGATCGCTGACGTCATGGCGGGGCTGCGCTCGCGCCATGTCCGGTCGAGCCGGCGTGAGGTCGACGCGGCCCTCGCCGGACATGACGCGTTCGTCGCGATCGGGCAGGGGATCCACGCACGATGGCAGCTCGACCCCGCCATCGCCCTCGAGACGCGACGTGGGATCGTCGACGAGGCACCGCCGGTCGACGTCGGAGACCCGCTCGCGGCGCTGCAGCTCCGGCGCTGGCAGGTCGAGGCCTTCGCCGCATGGGCCGGAACCGGATGCCGTGGGGTCGTCGAGGCGGTGACCGGGTCGGGCAAGACCCGCCTCGCGGTCGCCGCGGTCCGTGTGGCGCTGTCTCGCGGCGGTCGGGTGCTCGTGATCGTGCCGACGCTGGACCTCGTCGAGCAGTGGGCGAAGGAGCTCCGACGCTGGGTGCCCGACGCGCGCATCGGTCGGCTCGGTGGCGGGCAGGAGGACGATCTTCACTCCCACCACGTCGTCATCGCGACGCCGCACAGCGCGTCCGCAGTGCCGATCGACCTGCCGCCCGGCGCCCTCGGCCTGATCGTCGCCGACGAGGCCCATCGCTACGGGGCCCCGACGTGGGGCGCAGCGCTGCACGACTGCTTCCACATGCGGCTCGCGTTGACCGCGACGTACGAGCGCAACGACGACGGCATCGAGGACATCCTCGGCCCGTACTTCGGCGGCGTCGTGCACAGCTACTCGTTCGCGGACGCGAAGGCCGACGGCGTCATCGCCCCGTTCCGGATCACGTTCGTGCTGACCGCGCTCGAGGGCGAGGAGCGCGTCACCTACGACGCCGCTGACCGACGAGCCAAGGAGCTGTACGGGGCGCTCACCGGCAGCCACGGGCTCCCGCGTGATCCCCGCCGGACGATCGCGGCCGCTGCGCAGATCATCGCCGAGGGCTCTGCCGGCGGACCAGCCGGACGCGCGAAGCTGCAGGCGGCGGCCGGCTGGATGGCGGCCCTGCGCGAGCGCCGTGAGACGGCAGCGCAGGCTGCCGGGAAGCTCGACGTCGTTCGGCTGCTCGCTCCGCAGCTCGAGGGTCGCCGCACGTTGATGTTCTCCGACACGATCGATCAGGCCGAGCTCGCCGCACGCATGCTCGCCCGCAACGGCCGCACCGCCGAGGTCGTCCACGGCGAGCTCAAGCGCGAGAAGCGCAGGATCCGCCTCGCACAGTTCGCGAACGGCAACCTCGAGGTGCTCGGCGCCCCGCGCGTCCTCGACGAAGGCGTCGACGTCCCGGAGGCCGACGTCGCGATCGTCCTGGCCGCGTTCCGCACACGCCGTCAGATGATCCAGCGGCTGGGCCGCGTCCTGCGCCTGAAGGACGACGGACGACAGGCGGAGCTCATCATCGTCTGCGCGACCGACACCCGTGAGGACCCCGCCCGAGGCGGACACCAGGATTTCATGAAGGAGATCGTCGACATCGCCGAGGAGATCCGCACCATCGACGCCGACCGGGAACCGGCCGGCTGGTGCATCATGTGACCGCCGATCCTGCATCCCGAAGCGGAGCCCCTGTGACCACGCCCTCCGAGAAGTTCCTTGCCCGCTGGCACCCCGCGCTCGAGGGACGCGACCTCGAGGCGGTCAGCGCGTGTCTGCACCCGGACGTCGTGTTCCGCTCCCCCGCGGTCCACAAGCCGTACGCGGGGCGCGAGGTCACCACGATGCTGCTGTCGAACGTGATCGAGGTCTTCGAGGACTTCACCTACACCGACACCCTCGACATGGGCGACCGCCTCGGGCTCGTCTTCTCCGCCAAGGTCGGCGACCGGCAGCTCCAGGGCTGGGACTACATCACCCTCGACGAGGACGGCCTCGCGACCGAGTTCACCGTCATGCTCCGTCCGCTGTCCGGTCTCACGGCCGTCGCACAGGCGATGCAGGCACGCCTGGAGGCTTCCACATGAGCGACCGCTACGACCTGCACACCCACACCGTCGTCAGCGACGGGACGACCACGCCCGAGGAGAACGTCCAGCTCGCGCTCGACGCCGGCCTCGGCGGGATCGCCGTGACCGACCACGACACGATGGACGGCGTCGAGCGTGCTCGCGCCGCGGCCGACGGCACCGGCCTCGAGATCATCCCCGGCACGGAGTTCTCGGCGGAGCTCGACGGGGCCAGCGTCCACGTCCTCGGGTTCTGGACCGACCCCGCGTACGCCCCCCTCGCCGACGAGATGGACCGGCTCCGAAACGAGCGGTACCGCCGCGCCGAGCAGATCGTCGAGAAGTTCAACGCGATGGACGTGCCCGTCACGTTCGCACGGGTGCAGGAGCTCGCGGGCGACGCACCGATCGGTCGGCCGCACATCGCCCGCGCCGTCGAGGAGACCGGCGCCGCCGAGTACCGGGAGGTGTTCGACCGCTGGCTCGCCGACGGCGGCCCGGCCTACGTGCCGAAGCACGCGGTCTCGCCGGTCGAGGCCGTGAAGCTGCTGATGGCATCCGGTGGTGTGGCCGTGCTCGCCCACCCCGGCCTGTACGGGCGGGATGACGCGGGGCTGGACCGCGAGACGATCGAGGCCATGGCAGCTGCAGGCATGATCGGCATCGAGGCGGATCATCCGGACCACTCCGACGCGGACCGGGAGCTCTACAACCGGATCGCGCGTGATCTGGGGCTCATCGTGACCGCGGGTTCGGACTTCCACGGCGAGAGCAAGAACCAGCGACTCGGCGACGCGACAGCAGCCAGATCCGTCATCGAGGCGCTGCGCGAAGGACGCTCCTGACGTCAGGCGGTCCTACGCTCACGGGATCGCTCCGACCCAAGGCCATCCCGTGATCGTCGTCAACACCGAGACCGTCCCCGGCTACACCATCACCGAGGTCCGGGGTCTCGTGCAGGGCAACACGATCCGCGCGAAGCACATCGGCCGCGACATCGGCGCAGGCCTGAAGAACCTCGTCGGCGGCGAGCTCACGGGCTACACGGAGCTGTTGACCGAGTCGCGTCAACAGGCGCTGGACCGGATGCTGCAGCAGGCTGGTCAGCTCGGCGCGAACGCCGTGGTCAACGTGCGCTTCACCACGAGCGCGGTCGCTGCGGGAGCCGCGGAGCTCTACGCCTACGGCACCGCCGTCGTGCTCCAGCCGCAGGGCTGAGGACGTGCTCGACTACATCGGCTTCCTCTGGCCCGTCCTGCTGATCGGGCTCGGCTTCGTCGTCGGCCGTGTCAACGAGCAGCGCCACATCGCCACCCTCGACCGCGAAGAAGCGGAGATGGGCCAGCTGCTGACCCTCGCCACATCGACGCTGCCCGGCATCACCGGTCACGGCGGGGCGCTGGTCTCCGGCTCTGCGGTCATCGCCACGGACTACTTCAAGACGTTCGCCGCCGGGCTGCGCTCGCTCGTCGGCGGCGAGGTGAAGTCGTACTCGACCCTCATGGACCGCGCCCGCCGACAGGCACGCGTCCGTCTCGCGCAGCAGGCACGCCAGCTCGGCGCCGTCGGCGTCGTGAACCTCCGATACCAGATGAACGACATCGGGGGCAGCGCGCGTGGCGCCGCCCAGACCGAGATCCTCTGCTACGGAACCGCCATCCTCCCGCACCAGCATCGAGCCAGCCAGTGACGACGAACCCCACCTTCGCGGAGGTCCTCGCCGATCTTGGCCTCACCGACGACGACGTCCCGTCGCTCGTCGCCCTGACCGCGACGGACCAGGCCGCGCTCGCCGCACGGATCACCGAGTCGATGGTCCTGCAGGAGGCCGCGCTCAACCGAGCGAGCGACGAAGCGCTCGGGCACCTCCCACGGCTGATGCGTGGCCCCGTCCGCAAGATCCTCGGGGGCAGCTGATGAGCAACCCCCGGATCGAGATCGAGCGGACGAAGCTCGCGGACGCCCTCGGCGTGGACGTCGCGGGGCTCCCCGCGCTGGACGGCACCGACCCCATGCAGATCGTCACGCTCCGGCGGGCCTGCTCACGGCACCTGCGCGAACGCCACGCCGTCGCGTTCGAACGCGCTGGCGCGGCGTCGCGGCTCCTGCCCATCGGGATCGCCGCGAAGGTCGCGGAGGCAGCCTTCCCGGCCCGCGTCGCCGCCGGGATCGCGAACCAGCTCGCCCCTGCGCGGGCAGCCGCGCTGTCGATGGCGATGTCCGATGCGTTCGTCGCGGACACGTGCGAGGCGTTGGACCCGGAGGCCGTCGACGCGATCGTCGCGGAGCTGACGACCGAGAAGGTGCAGGCCATCTGCCGGATCCTGCTGGGCTCGCACCGCAGCCACGTCATCGCTCGCTTCGTGGACGCGGTCGCCGACGACGTGATCGTCGCGGTCCTCGAGGTCATGCCACGTGAACGTGACCTCGTCATGACCGCGGCCTCCGTCGACCCCGGTCCCGGGACGGACAAGGTCGTCGCGATGATCTCGGACGAGCAGCTGCTCGGCGCCGTCAGGACCGCGGTCAAGGAAGATCTCGTCGACCACATCCTCGCGGTGATCGGGCAGCTCGGCGATGCACAGCGGGACCGACTGCGCGGCCTCGTCACCGCGCTGACCGACGCCGAGCGCGCCGTGCTCCGCGAGCGTGCCGACCACCATGGCGGCGACCTCCAGGCGCGGACCTCCGCGATTCTCTCCTGATCGGAGCCCCCATGCCCGCTGACGCCGCCCCACGCCCCCCGGGGCCGCCCACGTGGCGAGCTCCCCTCGAGCTGCGCGACGCGATGGGCGACTCGCGGCGCTACTTCACGACCCGTCGCGCGAAGTACGGCACGACGTTCGTGATGACGACGCCGCGGGCCATGCCCGGCCCGACGGCGGTCGTCTGGACGAGCTCACCCGCCGGCCTCCGCGACGCGTTCACGCAGGCGACGACGTTCGTGAAGACCTCGCCGGTGTACGAGGAGATGACCCAGTCCCTGGGCGCGGGCCTGCTCACGACGGAGGGCGACATCTGGAAGGCGCAGCGCCGGACGCTGCAGCCACTCTTCACCCGCCGCCGGGTCGATCGCTACGCCGACACGTTCGTCGACGCTGCCACCACCGTCGTCGACAGCTGGAAGGACGGGGCGCAGATCGACCTCGCCCACGAGATGAACCGGGTGTCGCTGCAGTCGGTCGGCGTGACGCTGTTCGGCACCGACCTCACCGACACGATCCTCCCGATCGTCGAGGCCGTGGACCGGCTGTCCGGCAACGTCGTGATCGACGGCCTGCTCCCGATCGACATCCCCTCCTGGGTTCCGTCGAAGCGCAAGCGCCAGCGCGTCGAGGACGAGGCCGAGGTCGAACGTCGCGTTGACGCGATCGTCGACGCCGCCCGCGCTCGGCTCGCCGGCGCGCCCGACGAACCCGCCAACGACTTCGTGACCCTGCTCCTGACCGTCGAGGACCCGGAGACCGGTGAGCGTCTCTCTGACGTCGAGATCCGCGAGCAAGCGCTCGTGTTCCTCCTCGCCGGCTACGACACGACCGGCACGGCGATGACGTTCACCTTGTGGCTGCTGGCGCGACACCCCGAGTGGCAGAGCGCGGTCCGTGACGAGGCACGACGCGTCCTCGGTGACCGACGTGCAACCGCTGCCGACCTCGGCGACCTCGAGCTCACCGGCCGCGCCATCAACGAGGCGCTACGCCTCTACCCGTCGGCCTACATCTCGTCACGCTCCGCCACGCGCGACGCCACCATCGACGGCTTCCACGTCGCCGAGGGCTCGGTCGTCACGACGAGCATCTGGGGTGTGCACCACGACGCCGACATCTGGCCGGACCCGGAACGCTTCGACCCGGACCGCTTCCTCCCCGACGCCGTCAAGGCTCGCGACTCCTATGCCTGGCTGCCGTTCGGCGGGGGCCCGCGTTCCTGCATCGGCAACCACTTCGCGATGCTCGAGGCGACGCTCGGCGTGGCGTCGATCATCCGTGACGTCGAGCTCAGCTCGGACCTCGACGACCCGGCCGTCCGGCTCGGGATCACCATGCGGCCGGACGAGCCGATCCGCGCCACCGTCTCCCGCTGACCCTCAGGACCCTCACGTGATCGAAGCCCTGACCGACCCCACCGCGCTCGCACGCCTGATGCACGGCGTCGTCGAGCCGTATCACGCCGTCATGTACTTCGCGCCGGAGCTCAAGGCCGCGTGGGAGAAGCTGGGACTCGAGCCCACCGCGCAGGGCTACGTCGCCGGCCGCGTCTCGCCGATGGGCGCCGTTGGCCCCGACGTGGCCGCCGCGACGTTCTTCAACTTCAGCCCGGTGCTGTCGCAGCTGGCGCTCCCGTCGGCATGGGCCATCGCCTCGCCCGCTGAGGTCTACGCGGCCCGCTGCGCGGCGATGGAGGCGTTCTTCGTCCGCATCGGGGCGCCGAGGGACGGGCTCGACGAGGCGACCGAGATCGCCCGCGACGCAGCCTCGGCCTGCGACCTCCCCGGCCGTCCGCTTGCCGCGGCGAACTCCGCGATGCCGCTGCCCGGCACCCCGTTCGCCGACATCTTCCAGCTGCTCACGACCGTCCGTGAACACCGTGGCGACGGACACGTGGCGCTGCTCGTCGGCACGGGCCTCACGCCGGCCGAGGTCGTCGTGCTCTACGCCGCATGGCAGCCGAACATCTCCCGGAGGTTCCTCCAGGGCACGCGCCTGTGGGACGACGATGCCTGGACCGCTGCCGAGGGCTCGCTCAGCGACCAGGGCCTGCTCGGCCCTGACGGGCTGACCCCCGCCGGCCAGCACATGCGCGACACCCTCGAGGCGCACACGGACCGGCTCGCGTCGCGGCCGTGGGCGGCAGTCGGCGTCGAGCGGGCCCGCGTCCTGCACGCCTGGCTCGCCGTGACGCTCGAG